>JALLOH010000009.1 GCA_027717655.1 Acidobacteriia bacterium AH_259_A11_L15 | reverse complement strand
GTCGAAGGGTTGCGGGGTTGTCCCTCGACTACGCTCGGGACAACCGACTTGTCACTCGACGGTGACACTTTTGGCCAAGTTCCTCGGTTGGTCGACGTCGCAGCCGCGGCGGACGCCGATGTGATAGGCGAGCAGTTGCAGGGGCACGGCTTCGAGAATCGGCTGGAGCAGCTCGGGCGCCGGGGGCAGCTCGAAGACCTGGTCGGCGGCGGCGCGGACTTCGGTGTCGCCTTCGGTCACCAGGGCGATGACGATGCCGTCGCGGGCCTTGACCTCGCGAATGTTGCTGATGGTCTTCTCGTAGCGAGTGAGCGACTCGGGGTCGTTGCGGTCCACGGTGGCCAGCACCACCACGGGCAGGTTGGGGTCGATCAGGGCGTTGGGGCCGTGCTTCATCTCCCCGGCGGGGTAGCCTTCGGCGTGGATGTAGGAGATTTCCTTCAGCTTCAGCGCCCCCTCGAGGGCCAGCGGGTAGTGGATGCCGCGGCCGAGGAAGAGGAAATCCGAGCGGCGGAAGAACACCCGGCCCAGCTCTTCGAGCTCTTCATCCCGCTGCAGGATTTGCTCGAGCTTCGAAGGAATCTTGAGCAGCTCCTCGATGAAGGGCTTGGACTGCTCCGGGGTCAGCCGGCCGCGCGCCTGGCCGAGGTAGAGGCCGAGGACGAACAGCGCGGCCAACTGGGTGGTGAAAGTCTTGGTGGAAGCCACGCCGATCTCCGGCCCGGCGTGGGTGTAGAAGGCGCCGTGGGCCTCGCGGGGGATCATGGAGCCCACCGCATTGGCGATGGCCAAGGTCTTGGAGCGCTTACGCTGGGCCTCGCGCTGGGCGGCGATGGTATCGGCGGTTTCGCCCGACTGGCTGACCAGCACGGTGAGGGTGTGCTCGTCAATGATGGGGTCGCGGTAGCGGTACTCGGAGCCGTAGTCCACCTCCACCGGCAGGCGCGCGAGCTTCTCCACCATAAACTTCCCCGCCAGGGCCGCGTGCCAGGAAGTCCCGCAGGCGACTATCTTGACCTCGCGGAAGCTCCGGAAGTCTTCTTCGGTGATCTCCATCTCCTCGCCCAAGTAGACGCGCCCGGTCTCCCGCGAGAGGCGCCCCAGCAGGGTGTCGCGGACGGCGCGGGGCTGCTCGAAGATTTCCTTCACCATGAAGTGCTTGAAGCCGCCCTTTTCCGCCTGGATGGGGTCCCAGGTGATGTGCTGGAGCTCGCGCTGGACGGGGTTGCCCTGGAAATCGAGCAAGCGGACGCCGTCCGGGGTGAGCACGGCCAGTTCCTCGTCGGCCAGGAAGAAGACGTCCCGGGTGTGGTAGAGCACGGCGGGGATGTCGGAGGCCACGAAGTACTCGTCCTGGCCCAGGCCGATGACCGCCGGCGGGCCCGAGCGCACGGCCACGATCTTCTGGGGGTCGCGCGTGGAAAGGATGGCCAGGGCGTATACCCCGTGCAGCTCCTGAACGGCCCGGCGCACGGCTTCCTCCAGCGGCCGCAAGCCGTTGCGCCCCGTCTTGTCCGGGCAGTGGTGCTTTTCAACCAGGTGGGCGATGACTTCCGTGTCGGTCTCGGTCTGGAACCGGTGGCCTTCGCCGCTGAGCGTTTCTTTCAGGGCCAGGTAGTTCTCGATGATGCCGTTGTGGACGACGACGATGTTGCCCTGGCAGTCGCGGTGGGGGTGGGCGTTCTCTTCGCTGGGGCGGCCGTGGGTGGCCCAGCGGGTGTGGCCGATGCCGTAGACGCCGTCGAGCGGCTTCAGCCGAATGGTCTCTTCCAGGTTGCGGAGCTTGCCCTGGCAGCGGCGGACTTCGAGCTGGCCGCCGTCGCTGACCACCGCGATGCCCGCCGAGTCGTAGCCGCGGTATTCCAGCCGCTTCAACCCGTCCAGCAGGACGGGGACTACCGGCTTTTTGCCAATGTATCCAACTATGCCGCACATCTCAGCGACCCGTGCCCTTTTGAGCTTGGACGTCCACCACAAAGGTCAGCTCGGCTTCGCCGGCTCTGCCCGTAACTTCCCAGCAGCCTTCCGTGGGGAATTCAATGCTGCCCACTTGTAAACCTGTCTGCCCGTAAACCGCCGGAACGGTGAAGCGCAATGGCCCCGCGCAGGCGTCCAATCTGCGGCCTTCTACGCTCAAGACCCCTCGGACTGCCCGCCACCAGAGAACCTTTACCCAGGCCAAGCCGCCTGCCGTCCGCTCAAGCCGCAACTTCCCATCGGGTGGAAGGATGACCCACAACCGCCCGTTCCCATGTGAGCCTTCCATACGGTCGGAACGCGGCCCCTGGTATTCGGGGGAATACGTCCGCATCCCACCGTAATACTTCACGGGTGGTTCGGTCTCGTTGGGGATGGTCACCGGGCATGGAGGTGGAGGGGTGAGATGCGCGCCTTGGACGTTCTCCGAGCTCCGCGTGGTGGCGCAGCCCAGGGACACCAACAGCAGGAAAGTAATAACGCCAACGCGCACCCACTTTGCCGATCGTAGCAGTTTCAAATTCATTCTTCCAGCTCGTAGCAGTACTCTTCGATCACCGGGTTGGTGAGCACGTCGCGTGCCATCCGCTCCACCTGCCGGCGGGCTTCCTCTTTTGACACGCCGTTCAACTCCAGCTCGAACACCTTGCCCTGGCGCACGGCTTTGAGGCTGCGGTAGCCCAGCCCCGTGAGGGCCCGGTGGATGGTCTGCCCCTGGGGGTCGAGGACCGTTTTCTTCAGCGTGACGTAGACGCGGGCCTTCATCGGGAACCGCCGCTACCCAACCCCCCATTGTAGCGCAGCCGGGGGGATCTGACGCGCCAGCGGCAAGGCACCCTTCGACTGAGCTCAGGGCAGGCAAGGCCTTGCCCTACCCACTTCGCCGCAGCCCGGAGGGCGTAGGCGCGGGTCGCTGGTCGCTGATACAATTCCCGCCATGCTCCCGTTCAAGCTGGCCTACAGCGACGGGTACGACTTGAACCTGGGCGAGCACGTCTTCCCCGCCATCAAGTACAAGCTGATCCGGCAGAAGTGCCTGGAGGAAGGCCTGGCGGCCCCGGAGGACTTCGTCGAGCCGCCGCCCGCGCCGGACGAAGACATCCTTCGCGTCCACACCCGGGAGTGGGTGCGGAAGCTGAAGACGGGCAAGCTCTCCGCCCGGGAGTTGCTGCGTCTGGAGGTGCCGTACTCGCCGCAACTGGTGCGCGCCTTCTGGCTGTCGGCGGGGGGCTCGACGCTGGCCTCGCGCCTCGCTCTCCGGGATGCCTGCGCCTTCAACCTGGGCGGCGGCTTCCATCACGCCTACCCCGACCACGGCGAAGGCTTCTGCGCCATCCACGACGTGGCGGTGGCCCTCCGGCGGCTGCAAGCCGAGGGCCCCGAAGGTTCGGGGATCCGCACCGCCCTGGTGGTCGACCTCGACGTCCACCACGGCAACGGCACCGCCGCCATCTTCGGCGGCGACCCCTCCGTCTTTACGCTCTCGCTGCACCAGGAGAACAACTACCCCTACCCCAAGCCGCCCTCCGACCTCGACGTGGGCCTGGCCGACTTCACCGGGGACGAGGAATACCTGCGGCGGCTGCGCGAGGCGCTGGAGAACGCCTTCCAAAAATTTGCTAAAGAAAATGCAATGAAGCTGGGCCTCCCCGAGGCGGGGGCCCTTCGTCCCGCAACAGCGGGATCAGGACAAGCCTCGGGGCTCGAGGTTGTAGAGGGAGAAGCTCAAGGAAGTGGCCCGCCAAAGTCGGGGCCGCCAAACCAGCCCGAGCAGAAAAAATCTCAGTCTGGAAGGGGTGCTCGGCACTCGCTGGAAAAACCGGATTTGATTTTCTACCTTGCCGGCGCTGATCCTTATAAGGAGGACCAGCTCGGCGGGCTGGCCCTGACCCTCGAGGGCCTGAAGGAGCGCGACCGCATCGTCATCGAGGCCGCCAAGGAGCGCGGGATTCCTATCGCCCTCACCTTCGCCGGCGGCTACGCCCGCAAGTTGGAGGACACCATCACTATCCATGTGAATACGGTCCGCACCGCCCGCGACGCTTTTTTGGAAGCAGAGACCTCAAGCGTGTAACTGCTATAGAATAGTGGCAACCGATTCTCGAAGGTGATTCGTGAACCCCATCTTCCACACAAGACCGGCAGGGTTCTGGGAGGCATGCAGATGCGCCTGCGTTTGACAAAAGTTGACGAGTTTCAGTTCCTCACCTGTTTTCAACATCAACTCTGGGGGAGCCGTTCAGCTCGATTCAAGGATTGGAAGCCCAAAGACTACCTGGTCATCATTGTTGACAAGGCCATAGCTGCTTTGGCCGAGGTCTCTGACCCTCCTTTCCTTTCCAAGGAGCGCATTTGGGACAACGGCTTATTTCCACATCGAATTCCCATCAAGTTCCCCCACGCCATACTCCCTGAGAATCGTCCTCCAATATTGGGCGAGATTCGTGACGCACTGACATCGACGTGGGGACCCAAATATGGCTGGGGCATACTAAATCAGAATTTGCTGGAAGAAAGCGCTGCCCAAACGATCATAAAATCAATTCGATCCAGGCCAAACGACATAGCCAAGACCCGATCAGAATTGACCGAACTTCTCGCCCAGGCAAAGCAACAGCGAGATGCCATCGGTAAAACCAAGGCCAAAGTTTCTCGGCCTCGACCAACACAAATTCCTCTTGAAGTTGCGGAGCCGACCGGGTCGAGAGACGAGGTGTCAGCGCACACAAGAGCTCAAGAGGCACTAATACGCCTCGGTGCAATAACGGGCTGCTCAGTCTGGATTGCCACCAACGACAGAAACAAGATTTACAGAGGAAAACGTCTCGGCCATTCCTGTTTGAGGTCTCTTCCTAACCTTGGACTCAACGAGGAAGCCACCAGCCGAATTTCGCTGATTGATGTTATCTGGATTCGCCAGAACGCTCCACTCTGCGCATTCGAGGTAGAAACGACGACCTCTGTGTACTCAGGGCTGCTAAGGATGGCCGATTTGCTTGCCCTAGTACCAGCGCTGAACATCAAATTGTTCATAGTCGCACCCAAAGAGCGACAAAACAAAGTCATGACTGAACTCGCACGGCCCACCTTCCAAAAGATTGGTCTTAGCGACTTTTGCCGATTCGTTCCCACCGAGAAGCTGGAAGATATGCTGCAGAAGGTGAGCGCCTTGGCCGGTCACATTCAGCCATCCATCGTTGACAGCATCACGATACAACTGGAAGAAGAGGTTGGAAGTGCACTCGAGTGAAGTCAGGTACTGTGACAGTCGCGACTAAGCGGCAGCCGTTGTGGCGGTGTGGGAAGTGGGGGCAGCGGCTGCCGGGGCGGAACCGAAGTCGGGTCAGGTGTCATTCCGAGCCCTGGCGTGCCCCGAAGTTTCGGGGGCGGCGAGGAATCTGCAGGTGGCGGACTGAAATGCAGATCCCTCGCTTCGCTCGGGATGACAGGAGGGTGGGAACGGCGTAATGGAAGAGTTGCCGCTGGCGATTCAGGAGAAGCTGCGGGGGATGCCGGGGGCGGAGAGCGGCGTGCAGGTGGTGGAGGTGATTCTGGAGGACGGGCGCATCGTCCCCGACGTCACCGTGGTCGATTGCACCTACGCGCGCGACGCCAGCTTCGAGCCCGAACTGGTAGCCGAGGTCCGCCCGGCCACCCAGCCGCCTTCCGGCCTGGGCGCCCTCGTCTTTGTCGTCTTCATTCTGTTGGGAATTTTCGTGATGTTCTACCTGTTGTGGCAGTTCGAACCGAAGTGATTTGAAATTTAAGATTGGAGATTTCAAAAATGAGCGTGAGCCGCTCTTCGCTCTGCCTTCTTCTCGCTGCCTCTTTGCTTCCTTGTCTCCTTGCCTCCGGGCAGGAGTTGCCCACCCGCAAGATGGACGAGCTGAACTGGCTGGAGTTTCGGGAGCTGGTGCCGGCGAAGACGAAGACGGTGCTGCTGACCACGGGGACGCTGGAGCCGCACGGGGTGATCAACAACGGGGCGGACAACCTGGCCCCGGTACGAATCGCGGAGGAGATCGCCGCGGAGGTCAACGCGCTGATCGCCCCGCACATCCCCTACGGGGTCACCGGGCGCCTGGCACCCTACCCGGGAGCCACGCACATCCCCGCGGAGGTTTATGCCGCTTACGTGCGCGCGGTGCTGGAGAGCCTGGTGAAGAACCGCTTCCGGAACATCGTCATTATCAACGGCCACGGCGGGCCGCAGACGGAAATCCTGAGCCGGGTGGCGCAGGAGGTGGCGCTCGCGCACGGGGTGAACACGCTGGTGGTGAACTGGTGGGCGGCCTGCCCGGAGGCGGCCGAGGAAGTCTTCGGCAACCCCGGCGGGCACGCCGGCGAAAACGAAACCGCCTTCATCCAGGCGATCAACCCGGCGCTGGTGAAGAAAGAGCGCTACGCCGAAGTGACTTCGACGCCGAACCCCCGGCCGGGGGCCTGGTCGGCCACGCCGTTCCCTTCCTCCATCGGCCTGTATGAGGAAGGCACGGGCGCGCCCACGGACTTCGATCAGGCCAAGGCGGAGGAGTACTACCGGCGGGTGGTCGCCTGCGTGGGGGCGCTGGTGAAGGACACGCTGGAGAAGTGGGAGCAGGCGGGATTCACCGAGTAGCATCCCTTGTCATTCTGAGCGGAGCCGGCAGGGCGGAGCGAAGAATCTCCGCTGAGATCCTTCGCTTCGCTCAGGATGACAACATGGTGTTGGGAGGCAGGCGGGATTCAACTGATTCGGGCTGCGGGCATAGTGCTTCGGGCCCTGACTTTTTCCTTCTCTGCCTCCTTGCTTCGTTTGCTTCCTTGCCTCTTTTTTTGCTAGCGCTGGGTGGCGAGGACGCGGGCGGTGGCGAAGTCCCAAAGGACGAGCATCTCGCCCTGCTCGTCCTCGCCCACGCCGACCAGAAACTTCCGGTCGGGGCTGGCGCGCACCAGGAACAGCGTGGTGACCGCTTCGGGGGGCTGGAAGATGCGCTGGGCGCGCGCCTGGCCCTCGACCGGGTACAGAGCGGCGACGCGGAAAGGCGGCACCAGGCTCAACACCCCGCTGCCGTCGGGGGTGAATTCGATCCCGTAGCCCTCGCGGCTCCAGCGCACTCGCCCGCGGTCATTCAGCAAGACGACTTTGGAGTCGCCGCCCAGGGTTCGGTTGGCGAGCACGTGACGGCCGTCGGGGCTGAGGTCAACGAAGGAAGTAATCACCGCCGACTGGTTTTCTCCCGCAGCGCCGGGGCGCGGCCAGTCGAAGCGCCGCACCACGTCCCGTTCCTCGATGTCCCAGAGCACGGCCCGGCTGTCCGCGAAGGCGGTGAGCAGGCGCGCCCCGTCGGCCGAGAACCGCAGGCGCGCCACCGCGCTGGGGGGCTCGATCCCCAGGTCGGCCCAAAGCTCGAGGGTCGCCGCGTCCCAAAGCAGGATGTGGCCTTCCGCGGTGCCGGCCGCCAGGGTCGCGCCGTCGGGCGACCAGGCCAGGGAGACCAACGGCGCCGACGCGGGCCGCTCCAGGGTGGCGAGGCGCTCGAACTCCGGGTAGCTGCGCAGCTCGAGCCGGCCGGGGCCGGCCACCGCCAAGCGGTCGCCCGTGGGGCTCACGGCGAAGGCAACCACGTTCTCGGCCAGCAGCTCTTCCTCGCCCGCCTCCAGGTCGAAGCGGGCCAAGAAGCCGCGGGCGACGATCAGCACCCGGCCGTCCGCAGCCCATTCCACCGCCGCCGGGCTCGCCCCCTGCGGGGTCGCTGGCTGTGCGGGGCAGAGGAGCACCAGCAGCGCCAGTGCGAATCGAATCCGCCACCCCGCCATACGGTCTCGGGTCCTTTTGATGTTGCGCGGTTTTCTTACTCTGTGTGTATTTGTGTGCATGCTTCGACTTCGCTCAGGATAAGTCTGTGGTTTCCGGGTGCCCCTCGACTTCGCTCCCCTCGACAGGCTCGGGGTCTCCGCTTCGCTCCGACGGGACAGGCAGGGTGACCTGTGCTCGGAAGCGTGGGAAAACTACCTTTGCGGGTTGAATGACCCTTGCCGGTATCCCTCGAGGTCCAAGGTCACGAAGCGGAAGCCGAGGGCCTTGAAGATTTCGGTGAAGCGGCGGGCCATCGCGGGGGAGAGCGCCCGGGGGAGCTCCTCGGGGGCGATTTCGATGCGGACCAATTCATCGTGGTAGCGGACGCGCACCTGGCGGAAGCCCAGCTTGCGCAGGGCCTCTTCGCCGCGCTCGATTTTTTTCAGGTTCTCGTCGGTCACTTCAATCCCGGGGGCAAGGCGCGAGGCCAGGCAGGCGGCCGCGGGCTTGTCCCAGGTGGGCAGGCCGGCGCGGCGGCTGAGCTGGCGAATCTCCGCCTTGGTCAGCCCGGCGTCGAGCAGCGGGGTGAGGATGCGGTGCTCGCGGGCGGCCTGCTGGCCGGGGCGGAAGTCGCCCTGGTCGTCCACGTTCACCCCGTAGGCGACGGCGGCGATGCCCCGCTCGCGGGCCAGCGCGCCCAGTTTGTCGAAAAGCTCGTCCTTGCAATGGTAGCAGCGGTCGGGGTGGTTGGCGACATAGAGTGGGTTGGTCAGCTCTTCGGTGCGAATGAACTCGTGCGCAATCCCGAACTGCTGGACGAATTGTTCCACTTCATCTCGCTCCCGTTCGGGCAGCGACGGGCTCACCGCAGTGACCGCCAGCGCGCGGTCACCCAAGGCCTGCTGCGCCACCCAGGCCAGGTAGGCCGAGTCCGTGCCGCCACTCAGCGCCACCATCAGCGAGGGAAGCTCGGCCAGAGCCGCTTGAAGCTGTCGCTGCTTCTCGGCGGCGCTCGCCGACTGCGGTTGGCGGCGGGAAGTCGATGTCAGTTTCGCGCCCGTAACCTGTGCACCATGCCCCACTTTGTACCCTTCGACAAGCTCAGGGTTTTACCGCGAAAATGCGGTTCGTGCCACCGGGTTTTTTGGTCCAACGAGATTAGATTATCCCTGAAATCTCGCGAGTCCGAATGGCATAACGCGCCGCTCGCTCTTGCATGTAGCGATGTATTGATCTCGCGGCGAGTAGGCCGAACACGTCTTTCTCAGCCCTACCAAACTGGACTGTCAAGAGCGCTCTGTACTTGACGGCTTGGAGAAGGCCCACGACATCCTTCGGGCCAACATCTATTTCTACCTCGACAGCCAAGTATCGTGCTCTAGCGTCAGCGAAGAGGAGGTCAATCCTATCGTTCGTTGGGAATTGATACTCCTCTTGGACCAGAGTTAGGTGTTCTCCGAGTAGGTCTCTGGGGTTGTCTCGAATGGGCTCCTTCAACTGCTTGTGAAGCGGCCCCTCTCCCCGGTGTGCATACGAGGAAAAAAGCGCTGGGCTGTCGGCCGAAGCCCTGCGAGCCAGTGAGACGAAGTCCTCAGGATCAAACTCCGAAATCGTCTTGAGCCAAGCGACCAGCGTGGAGGCTCGTCTACCTACCGTCGTGCCGGTTAGAGTAGTGTTCTCCTTCAGGAAGTTAATTATGCTTCCCTTATTCAATTCAGGGTCTGTACTGTGTTCAAGCAAGGCCTTGAAGATGGGTGAATCTCGGACGGCCTCCGATAACACGGCCAGCTTTTGGTTCGGCGTCTTCGCAGCCAAGTATCTGGCCCCGATAGGTGTAACCGAAGGCTTCTTCTCTGGCGAAAGCAGACCGACGATTCTTGCCGCATGCCTGTAATACTCAACTTCGCGAGGGTCGATCTGGAGATGGGATGACAAGGCCTTGTTGCCGTGCATTCCGGCATCCGTCAAAGCGACGATGTCACCGACTTTGGATAGGCTGTTGGCTTGGGGGATGTCCACGGTTCGAATCTTGTTCTTCATCGGTTGGTTATCACCAATTCTGAAACTGGACCTCTTCCTGCGCCATCGCAGTTTATGAGTCTGCGGGCATGCACCACGTGTTGCGTGAAGTCTTTGTACAGTGTCCGGATATACTTCGTGTTGCTGTTGCTGGCAACGACTACGCAACCCCTGTCGTGAAGACTCTTCACGACTTCGAAAAGTCGGCGATGCTCATCCGCGCCGAAACGCGTTTGGCCGAGGAGGGCTAGGGCGTAGCCTGTAAAGCCTGTCGCCTCCATGTAATAAGGTGGGTCGAAGTAAACAAAATCGCCTTTCTCGGCAATATCCAGAACTTCAGAAAAGTCGGCGGTAAGCAACCGCGTTCGAGCAAGAGCTTCGGAGGCTGCGAAGAGCTCCGTCTGCTGGTAGATGCGTGGCTTTTTATACGAGCCCAAGGGGACATTGAATTCCCCTTTATAATTCACGCGATAGAGTCCGTTATAGCAGGTCTTGTTGAGGTAGATGAACCGCGCTGCCCGTTGAAGCGGTGTGAGCTGATCCGCCTGCTGTTGTCGAACTTGATAGTAATACCTCTTTCGATGCAGCTGCCGATGCTCCGCAAGAAGGGGCAATAACTCATCTACATGGTCCCTGACGGCTTCGAAACAGTTGATTAGCTGGCGGTTGGACTCTAGGAGAATCGCATCGAAAAGTCCCCTCAGTCGTCGTAGGTAGAAGAAGACAGCGGCACCGCCGCAAAATGGCTCCAGATAACGATTGAAGTGTTCAGGGAAATATTCCCGCAAGCTGGTCAGCAGTTGGTTTTTCGCTCCAGCCCACTTGAGAAAGGGTTGGCCAGAGAACTTGGTGGAGGACTGGTTTCGGAAAGGTAGAGTTGACTGCTTAAGAATGGCCGGACATTCCTCAGCCGCCCCGCCAATTACATCCACGCAGCCCCTCCCGAATCGCGAGAGTAGCACACGAGACCACACGTGTCGAATCCGAACTTACGGGCGACGGGCAGGGTTAGCCATGGGTTGGCCCGATTAGTAGTTGAATAAACCGATCGATCCATAGATCGGGGGGGAAGATCAAGGGGGAGGAGAGGAATCGGGCCTCGGGCCGGGGGCGGCGGCCCTTCGACTCCGCTCCCTTCGGTTTTGCCGCTTCCCTCGGCAGGCTCGGGATCTTCGCTTCGCTCCGACAGGGTCTTCGACTGGGTCGCCACTACGTTTCCGAGGGGGGTAGGTGCGGGCGGATGGGCACACGGCGTGTGCGCCCTTCGGCTCCGCTCAGGGTCTACGCTGCGCTCCGAGGTGGACACGGCGTGGCCAGGGGTGGCCACGGCGTGGCCGCGAGGGTCTAGGGAGCGTCCGCAACTGCTATAAGCAGGCCTCGGCGGAGCCAGAAGCGCTTGCCGCACTGGGGACAATAGACGCGTTGTTTGCGGAGGGAGCGGGCGCGGGCGCGACAGCGGGGGGAGCAGAAGCGCTGGTGGGGGTTCGCTAGGTGGGCGGTGCAGACGGCGCAGTGGAGGCGGCCGCAGGTGAGGGGAGAGGAGCAAGGGGTGGGCACTGGGGAACCTCAGGGCCTAAAGGCCGATGCTTGGTTGCTTGACTGGACGGCGGGGTTTCCCTCAGCAAGCTCGGGATCTGCGCTTCGCTGCGAGAAACCCCGCCCTACCAGGTGGGCGGTCCAGACGTGATTCGTGACCAGCGGGGTGGGCGAGGCGGGGGGCTTAGGGGTGCGGGTTTCAGTCCTCCATCAAGGCGATTCAACCAACGGGCGAATAATAAGCGAAAGCGGGTAGGTTCGTCAATAGCAGCCAGTGCCTTCTCAATTCCGAAGGGCAGCCCCACCAGGCTGCCCAGGCAGACAAGAATGTCTGCCCCACCAAGATTCTTTGGAGAAATGCAGATTCCTCGCCGCCCGTTCGACTTCGCTCAGGACAAGCGAACGCAGGCGAGGGCTCGGAATGACAGGGGCTTACTTCTTGACGGACTCCGCCAGGGTGAACTGCAAACCGTCGGGGTCGGCGTAGACGGCCTGGCGGATGCCAAACTCTTCGGTGCGGGGCGGCATTACACACCTGACCCCCTGCGCTTGCAAGCGGCGGTGGGCCTCGTCGAGGTTCTCGCCTCCCCCGGCTTCGCTCCCTTCGACTGCACTCAGGGCAGGCGGGACAAGGTGAAACCCGAGCTGGCAGGTGCCGGCGGGGTTGCCGCCTTCGCTGGCGCCTTCGGGGTTGATCGAATCCGCCAGGTGCAGGGCGATGGCGCTGCCTTCGTTCGAGAACTCGCTCCAGTGGGGCGACTCGAACTTGAGCGGTAGGCCCAGAACGTCGCGGTAGAAGGCGACCGAGCGCTTCATGTCAGAGACGAAAACAATGGCATAGTTCAATCGCTTCATAGTCAGGACCTCAGCGGCTAAAGCCGCCTTGCTTTCTCTTCCATGCGCATCAGTGGTTTCTTTTTTAGTCGGCGGTGGTGGCGGCGGCCTCCGCCACCGCCTCGCCCTTCGGCTTCGCTCCCTTCGACTTCGTTCAGGGTCTTCGACAGGGTGGCGCGCACAGCCTGGCCGGTTAGGTAAAGGACAAATTCACTCGGCGGCCCCTTCACTGGCTGCCTCCACGGCGGCGCTAGCTTCTTCTTCCTCGATCACGGCGGCGCAGGCAGCCACGCGGTCCCCTTCTTCCATCCGCAGCAGGCGCACCCCCTGGGCGGCGCGCCCCATGGAGCGAATCTGCTGGGTGCGCACCCGGATGATCTTGCCGTGCTGGGTGACAATGACCGCGTCGGAATCCTTCGGCACCCGCGCCACCGCGGCCACGGGGCCGTTCTTGGCGGCCACCTTGATGTTGATGACTCCCTTGCCGCCGCGCGATTGCAGGCGGTAGTCCGCCACCCGGGTGCGCTTGCCGTGGCCCTGCTCGGTGACGGTGAGGATGAGATCGTCGGGCAGGGCCTTTTTCAGCGCCTCGTCCGGCACTTCTTCCAGCGAGGCCACCTCCTTCTTCAAGGCCTTGCGCAAGCCTTCGCTCTCCGGGGCGATGGCCGCCACCCCCACGATGGTGTCCGGCTGGCGGCCCTTCTTTCCCGAACTATCCAGCTTCATCCCCCGCACGCCGTAGGCTTGGCGGCCCATGGAGCGGACGTCGCTCTCGCGGAAGAGAATGGCCCAGCCGTTGTGGCTGGCCAGGAAGATCATATGCTTGCCGTCGGTCAGCTTGGCGCCCACCAGCTCGTCGTTCTGCTCCAGCCCAATCGCGTAGATGCCGGTGGAGCGCGGGTTGGCGAACTGGCTGAGCTCGGTCTTCTTCACCGTGCCGTTGCGGGTGCAGAAGAAGACGTAGCGGTCCGCCTCCTCCAGCGACTTCACCGCCAGGAAGGCCGCCACCTGCTCGCCCGCCTCCAGCTTCACCAGGTTGGTGATGGCCTTGCCCCGCGACTGCCAGCCGGACTCGGGAAGGTCCCACACCCGCAGCCAGTAGACCTTGCCGGTGTGGGTGAACACCAGCAAGTAGCCGTGCGTCGAGGCTACGAACAAGTGCTCGACAAAGTCGTCCGCGCGCGCCTTCAGCGCCATCCGGCCCTTCCCGCCGCGCCCCTGGTGGCGGTAGGCCTCCACCGGCATCCGCTTCAGGTAGCCGGAGTGGGTGACGGTGACGATGACGTCCTCGTCCGGCACCAGGTCTTCCAGGCGAATCTCTTCCACCTGGCTGACAATCTGCGTGCGGCGCTCGTCGCCGTACTTCTTCTGCACCTCGCGCAGCTCCTCGGTGATCACGTGGCGGAGCCTGGTGTCGGAGGCCAAAATCTCTTCGAGCTCTTTGACTCTGGCCTGGATGGCCTTGAGCTCTTCGAGAATCTTTTCCCGCTCCAGTTGCGTCAGCCGGTGCAGTTGCAGGTCGAGGATGGCCTGGGCCTGCACGTCGGTAAACTGCCAGCGGCGCATCAGTCCCGTCTTGGCCTCGGCGGGCGACTTCGACCGGCGGATCAGTTTGATGATGGCGTCCAGGTGCTGCAGCGCCTTCTTGAAGCCCAGCAGAATGTGCTCGCGCTGGCGCGCCTTGGTGAGGTCGAACTGGGTGCGCCGGCGCACGACGTCGACTCGATGCGCGATGAAGAGCTGCAGCGCCTCGATCAGCCCCATCTCCTTCGGCTGCCCGTTCACAATCGCCAGCATGATCATCCCGAAGCTCACCTGCATCTGGGTGTGCTTGTAGAGGTTGTTCAGGATGATTTCCGGCTGCTCGGCGCGCTTCAGCTCCAGGACGACGCGCATGCCCTCGCGGTCCGATTCGTCGCGGATGTCGGCGATGCCTTCAATTTTCTTGTTGGTCACCAGGTCGGCGATCTTCTCGATCAGGCGGGCTTTGTTCACCTGGTAAGGAATCTCGGTGACGACGATGTTCTGCTTGTCGCGCGCAGCCTCCTCGATGGCGGCCTTGGCGCGCACGTGGAAGCTCCCCCGGCCGGTCCCGTAGGCCTGCGCGATGCCTTCCAGGCCGAAGAGGTACCCGCCGGTGGGAAAGTCAGGCCCGGGGACAAGCTGCATAATCTCCTTCAGGGTGGCGTTCGGCTTGCGGATGAGCAGGGCGCAGGCGTCGAGGACTTCAGCCAGGTTGTGGGGCGGGATGTTCGTCGCCATGCCCACGGCGATGCCGGAGGCGCCGTTCACCACCAGGTTGGGGACGCGCGCCGGGAGCACGTGCGGCTCTTCGGTGGTGTCGTCGAAGTTGGGGCTGAAGTCGACCGTCTCCTTTTCGATGTCGGCCAGCAGCTCCATGGCCAGCGCGTCCAGGCGGCACTCGGTGTAGCGGTAGGCGGCGGGCGGGTCGCCGTCGACGGAGCCGAAGTTCCCCTGGCCGTCAATCAGCACGTAGCGCATGTTGAACTCTTGCGCCATCCGCACCAGGGCCTCATACACGGGGGCGTCGCCGTGGGGGTGGTATTTCTTCAGGACCTCGCCCACCACCCCGGCGCACTTCGAATGCTTCCGCCCCGGCGTCAGGTTCATCCCGCGCATGGCGTAGAGGATGCGGCGGTGGACCGGCTTCAGGCCGTCCCGCCCCTCCGGCAGCGCCCGCCCGATGATTACGCTCATGGCGTAATCCATGTAGGAGCGCCGCATCTCGTCTTCAATATCCACCGGGACGAACACCGGCACGTCAGGCGTCTGCGGGCCTACCTGCTCTTTCCCATCCTTCGCCATCTAGCTTTTCTCCACTGTCGCCCTGTTAGGCGGGTCAACTGCTCAGAGCTGACATCAAAGCTTCAATTCCTGGCAAGGCGGGTCAACCCTCTCGCCCTGAGCCTGCCGAAGGGTTACGGTTGACATCACCGCCCTCCGCCCCCCCTGGGCCTTTAGGCCCTGAGGCCCCTCAGGGGCTAAAGCCCCTGAAAAGTTCCATCCTTTTTGGCGACCCTGAAGGGTCGCCCCGCCTTTAGAACTTCTTGGTTAGGCGGGTCAACCGCTCAGGGCTGACATCAAAGCTTCAGCTCCTTGCAAGGCGGGTCAACCCTTTAGGGTTGACATCCCCGCCCTCCCTCCCCGCTGGGCCTTTAGGCCCTGAGGCATTGGGTCTAGGGAATCTGCAAACTTGGGATTGGCTGACGAATGGGGCCAGCCCTCGGGTTCTTGCGCTAGGCCAGCCTTCACTGGGTTCTCCCGGATGTACTTCGCATAGTGCTGGAACTCCTTCTCATTCCGGCACCGCCAATCATGATAGCCGTCCTGCCAAAAGGCTGTGAACCTGCGAACCTTGCCAACCCGATAGGAGGCCCCGCCCTTGATCATCTGAACACATTTCTCCAGAGTGTTTTCAGCGCATGGAGTCAAGAGAACGTGCAAATGATTAGGCATCACACAGAACTCATGCAGCAGGAAGTATCCCTTGGTCCGGCACTGCACTAGTTGGTCAGCTAGGATTTCTGCCACTTCACCCTTGAACAACTGCCTGCCACCCCAGGCGTCAATCGTGATGAAGTAAGTACCTGCCGGCCTCACTCTGTGCTGCGTCCGTCCCACGCTTTTGCTCTTTGTTCGGCGGGTCAGCCCTCTCGCCCCCAGCGCAGTCGAGGGGTTAGGACTGACACTAACCTTCTCTCAATCTGTGGGCCTTTAGGCCCTGAGGTCCTCAGGGGCTAAAGCCCCTCTATGGTTGTCCCTTTCTGGCAACCCTGAAGGGTTGCCCCGCCTTGCTTTCTTGAAGCCCCCTCTTGTGCAAGGCGGGTCAGGCCTCCCGCCCTGAGCCTGCCGAAGGGTAGGGCCTGACGTTCAGCCCACCCCTCCCACCTGGCTTTAGCCACTGAGGTTCTATATTTGTTCGGCGGGTCGCCCCTTCAGGGGCGACATAAACTCTCAGTAACAAAACACCGGCTTTAGCCGCTGAGGGGCATTGTCTCTCCAGCCCTTAGATGTCCAAATTTTTCACCTCCAGGGCGTTTTCCTCAATGAATTTGCGTCTCCCTTCCACGTCCTCGCCCATCAGGGTAGTGAAAATCTCATCGGCGGCCACAGCATCTTCCATCTTCACCTGCAACAGCGTCCGGGTCTCGGCGTTCATCGTCGTTTCCCAGAGCTGGGTGGGGTTCATCTCCCCCAGGCCCTTGAAGCGGGTGATGGCCAGGTGCTGCTTGCCCTGCTCCAGCAGGTAGTCGAGCAGCTCGCGGGCGCTCTCCTTCTTGAGCTTGGCCCCGTTGGAGGTGACGACGAAGGGCGGCTTGTCCTGCCCCGCCAGGCGCTTCGCCAGCTCCACCACGCGCTTGCATTCCGGCAGCGAGGCCAGCGCCCAGTTGATGCGAATCTCCGCCCCCAACCCGTTCGGCACTACCAGCTCGCGCAGGGAGTGCTCCTCGTCGTAGGCGAGCTGGCTCTTGAGGCCCGCCTTCTGCAGCCGCTTGGCCAGCTTCTCCAGCTTGGACTTGGGGCGGAAGTCGTCCTTCTTTTGCAGGTCGCCCTCGGCCAGGGCCTCGGCCACCCGGCGGTCGCCGGTGCGCCGCTCCAGCTTCTCCAGCGCCTGCTCGTACTCGAACTGCCGCAGTAGGAACTTGGTCAGCTCGCCGCCCTCGAGCCGGCGGCCGTTCGAGAGCTTCACCGACTGGTCCTCGGTGGCGCTGGCCATCAGCCGCTTCTGGAACTCGCGCTCGTCGTAGATGTAGTCCTCGCGCTTGCCCTTCTTGATGCGGTAGAGCGGGGCCTTGGCGATGAAGACGTGGCCGCGCTCGATCAGCTCCTTCATCTGCCGGAAGAAGAAGGTCAAGAGCAGGGTGCGGATGTGGGAGCCGTCGATGTCGGCGTCGGTCATCAGGATAACCTTGTGGTAGCGCAGCCGGGCCACCTCGAAGTCGTCCTTGCCGATGCCGGTGCCCAGGGCGGTGATGATGGCCCGGATCTCCTCGTGGCCGATCATCTTGTCGAAGCGGGCCTTCTCCACGTTCAGAATCTTGCCCTTGAGCGGCAGGATGGCCTGGTAGCGGCGGTCGCGGCCCATCTTGGCCGAACCGCCCGCCGAGGGCCCCTCAACCAGAAACAGCTCGCAGCGGGCCGGGTCGCGCTCCTGGCAGTCGGAGAGCAGGCCCGGCAGCGCGCTGCCCTCCAGCACCCCCTTGCGGCGCACCAGCTCGCGCGCCTTGCGGGCCGCCTCGCGCGCTCGCATGGCCTCGATTGACTTGGCGATAATTTTGCGCGCCACCGCGGGGCGCTTGTCGAAGTAGCCCGACAGCCGCTCGTTGAGGAACGCCTCCACCAGCCCTTTGATGTCGCTGTTCAGCTTCCCCTTGGTCTGGCCTTCGAACTGCGGCTGGGGCAGGCGCACGCTCACCACCGCGGTCAGGCCCTCGCGCACGTCGTCCTGCGAGAGCCCCCCGGCGCTCTCGTCCTTCTCCTTCAACAGGCCCAGCGACTTGGCGTAGCGGTTGAGCATGCGGGTGAGCGCGGAACGGAAGCCGGAGAGGTGCGTGCCCCCGTCCACGGTGTTGATGGTGTTGGCGAAGGCGAAGACGTTTTCCGTGTAGCCGTCGTTGTACTGGATGGCGACCTCCATCTCCAGCGTCCCCGCCTTCCCGCCCATCTTCCGCGAGCCCTCCATGTAGATGGGCTCGTCGTGCAGGACACTCTTCTTCTTGTTGATCAGCCGCACAAACTCACCGATGCCGCCCCGGTAGTTGAACTCCACCTTCTTGTTCGTGCGCTCATCCACCAGCGCGATCGCCAGCCCCTTGTTCAGGAAGGCCAGCTCGCGCAGCCGCTGCGCCAGGGTGTCGTAGCCGAAATCAATCTTCGGGAAGATCTGCGGGTCGGGATGGAAGACAAGCTTGGTGCCGGTTTTGCTGGTCTTCCCGGTCTGGCGGAGCTTCCCGGTGCGCTTGCCGCGCTCGTAGGACTGCTCATAAACGCCGCCCTCGCGCCAGATTTCCAGATCCAGCCAGTCGCACAGCGCGTTCACCACCGAAACCCCCACGCCGTGCAGCCCGCCCGAAACCTTGTAGCTCTGGGTGTCGAACTTGCCTCCGGCGTGCAGCTTGGTCATCACCACTTCGGCGGCCGGCCGCTTGGTGGTGCGGTGGGTGTCCACCGGGATGCCGCGCCCGTTGTCAATCACGGTCACCGAGTTGTCGTCGTGGACGCTGACGTCGATGTGGGTGCAGTAGCCCGCCAGGGCCTCGTCCACCGAATTGTCCACTACCTCCCACACCAGGTGGTGCAAGCCGGTGGCGCTGGTCGACCCGATGTACATCGCCGGGCGCTTGCGCACCGCCTCCAGGTCGCCCAGGATTTGAATCGAGGTGGCGTCGTAGTGGTGGCCCTCGCCCCCGGGCCGCGGGGTTCGCCCGATCGGCTCGCCCTTGCTGGCTGCTGGTTTCACCACGGATTTTTTCGTTTTGGCCATCGCTCAGCTACACCTCGCCTGGAGTCGTCCAGCGCTGTCCCTCGATTTTCGCTCGGGACACCCTGAGCTCTGTCGAAGGGTGCGGAAGGAAAACGACAGCCTCCGGAACTTCCAAAGCTTCGGGACGGTGAGCGTAAGTCGAACCGTCGAAGGGTGCCTGCAAGCTCTTCTAGCCTTCCGGGGGAGGCCCGCCTGCCCTGAGCCTTTCGAAGGGCTTGGGGGTCTCCAAATGCACCCAAATTCTACCAAAATTCGCCCCAAAAATCGACCCCCGCAAAATAAAAAACCCGCTTGTATTTTCAATAACTTAGGGGCGGGTTGGTGTTCGTTTTCTGAGGTGAAAAACGGCCCGAGAAAAGACGCCTAAATTCCCCGCCGGAAACCTGCCCTTTCACGCGTCTTGGTTCAAATCTTCTAGCTCCAACGGAACAAGTTTGCAGACGTCGATCCACGGATTATCGGCTTCGCCACGCCGAACATCTCGGGCCACCAGGGCTTCGCCCAAAGAAGCGTAGGTCTCCCCCTCGTAATCACAAAGAATCAGCCTCTTGGGATCAAACGTGTTCACCAAGACAAAAAAGTGGTGCTCCTCATCCATTTTGTTCCTCCGCATCAACGAATACTTATAGTCTCTGGACTCATAAACTCACTCACAGCATAGTTCGCCAGACATTTTTTGACAATTACTGCCTTGCGGAAACTGTCGCCAGCAACAACTCGCCGCTTTGGCAATAGGGTGCGCGCCCTTCGCAGACGCCGAGGTTGGTCGCAAGAGGAGCTCGCCAGCCGCGCTGGGATTCACCCAACATACCTGGGCGGGATTGAGCGCGGAGAGAGAAACCCTGCACTCGCAAACATTGCCGCTATTGCGCGGGCTCTAGGGGTTCCTGTCAGAAAACTCTTTTGACTACGGCATGGCCATGGGGAAGAAAACAACTTCTGAGCGGAAATGGGAACAGCGCTGGCACGATGGCGTCATTGATGCTCTTGAAGCTATGCTGCGCGGCCTCGGCCGAGCAATCTCCGTAGAGTGTCATCGCGGGAAAGCGCACGGCGCTGATGTAATTATCCGCCCACACAAAGCGGCTGATCGGCCGATTTATGTCGAAGTCCAAATGCACCCTAGTGGTAAGGGATTCATTCAAACTATGGACCGATGGGGCTCTAGGCACTCTGGGGCGAAGGCCACATTCATTGTTTGCCCGATGGCTCTGTTGCCCACTATGGCCCGCCGCGTGGAAGGCCACAAGATCCTCGGGCGCGCAGAGAATGTTTACCTCTTGGATGATACATCGGAACAGCTGACACTTCTCTCTGCCTGTGTATTCACCTTCGTGAGAACCCGGTAATTTACTGTCCCTTATGATTACTGGCTTGCTGGTCGCCGCTCGCCGACCACTGGCCGCCACTACAGCCGCATGGGCATGACGACGTAGCGGTATTTGTAGTCCTCTTCGGCCAGGGGGCGGAGCTGGCCGGCGGACTGGTCGTCCTTGAACTCGAAGCTGATGGGCCCGGCGGCCGCGGCCCCGAAAAATTCCAGCAGGTAGTTGGCGTTGAAGCCGATCTGCAGCGGCTCGCCGCTGTAGGGCTTGCCGGGGACCAGCTCCTCGTGAGCCTCGCCGTACTCCGGGGAGCTGGAGGAGATTTCCACCTTCTCCGGCTCAATCAAGAGCCGGACCGCGTGACTGCGCTGGTCGGCCACCACGTCGGCGCGCTTGACGGCCGCCGCCACCAGGTCGCGGTCGAGCACCACCACGCGGGTGTTTTCCCGCGGCAGCACGGCTTCGTAGTTCGGGAACTGGCCGGTGAGCAGGCGCGAGATCAGCAGCCGCTCCCCGACTTTGAAGAACAAGTGGGAATCATCGCGGGCGAACTCAACCGCGGTTTTCTCCTCCACCTCGCCAAGCAGGCGCACCACTTCGTTCATCGCCTTCTTGGGCACCAAGACGCGCACCTCGGCTTTCAGCCCGGTGAGCTTCTGCTGGGTCTCGACGTACGCCAGCCGGTGGCCGTCGGTAGCCACCATGGTGACGCTGTCCGGCTTCAGCAACAGCAGCGCCCCGTTCAGCGTATAGCGGGATTCCTCCATCGAGATGGCGAAGGCGGTCTTGGCAATCAGCGTGCCCAGGATACGCGCCGGCAGGCTCACCAACGGATGGGGAAACTCCGGCAGCGCGGGGAAGTTCTCTTTCGACATCCCCACCAGCTTGAAGTGGGAACGCTCGCAGCGCAGGTCCACCCACTGGTTCTCGAGCAGCTTCAGCTTGATGTCCGCGTCCGGCAGCGTGCGCACGATCTCAAACAGCCGCCGCGCTGGCACTGTGCCGGTCCCTTCTTTTTTCACTTTCGCCGCGCAACTGGTTTTCACCCCCAGCTCCAGGTCGGTGCCGGTAATGCGCACCGCCTCGCCACGCGCTTCCAGTAACAGGTTGGACAGGATAGGAATGGTTGTCTTGCGTTCGACTACTCCCTGCGTCAGTTGCAACTCGCGCAGCAGGGCGTTTTTTTTCACAGTCAGTTCCATTGGCGTCGGCCTCAGATTAAAGATAGAAGATTTATACCCGCCGCCGTAGTAGGGCGGTGAAAAGAGAGGAAAGCCGGAGCAACCCGGCTAGGGGCGCGACAAACGGGCTTGGAAAAGGCTGTGCGCGCGTGGTGGGAGGCCGGTGGAAAGAGGAGTGGGGTTACCAACGATCCTCTGAGCCCACAAGAAGCGCACAAGAGGTTCACAATCGGGGTGTGCATAGCTAGCGCAGGGCGTCGGCCAGTTTATGGAGCCGCTGGGCCAAGTCCTTGTCGGTCTTGCGTAGGCGCTCGATTTTGTTGATGGAGTGCAAGACGGTGGTGTGGTGCTTGCCGCCGAAGGCACGCCCCAGTTCCGGCAGCGAGGCTCCGGTGAGTTGCTTGGCCAAGTACATCGCAATCTGCCGCGGGAAGGTGATGCTCTTGGCATTGCTGCGAACTTTGAGGTCGGTGGGCCGCAGCGAGAACTGCTCCGCGACCCGCCGCTGGATGGCTTCGATGGAAACCCGCTTTTCTTGCAGCGCGAGGATATTTTTGAGTACCGCTTCAGCCAGTTGCAGAGAGACAGGCTCGCCCACCAGCGAGCTATAGGCCTGCAGGCGGTTCAGCGCGCCTTCCAGCTCGCGGATGTTCGAGCGGATGCCGCGGGCGATGTACTCGGCCACTTCGGGGGGCAGCGAGGCGTTGTCGGTTTCCGCCTTCTTCATCAGGATGGCGATCTTGGTTTCCAGGTCCGGGGGCTGCAGGTCGGCGATCAGGCCCCACTCGAAGCGCGAGCGCAGGCGCTCCTCCAGCGTGGGAATTTCTTTCGGAGGGGCATCCGAGCTGATGACAATCTGCTTTTGGGCGTCGTAGAGCGCGTTAAAGGTGTGGAAGAATTCTTCTTGGGTGCGCTCCTTGCCGGCGAGGAACTGGATGTCGTCCAGCAGCAGCACATCCACCGTGCGGTACTTGTCGCGGAAGCCGACCATGCGCTCGAAGCGCAGGGCGTGGATGACCTCGTTGGTGAACTTCTCGGCGCTCAGGTAGGTGACCCGCAGCTCGCGGTTGCGCGCCCGCACCAGGTGACCCGCGGCCTGCATTAGATGGGTCTTCCCCAGGCCCACCCCGCCGTAGAGGAACAACGGGTTGTAGGCCTTGGAGGGCTGCTCGGCCACCGCCAGGGCGGCGGCGTGCGCGAATTGGTTCGAGGAGCCCACCACGAAGGAGTTGAAGGTGTAGCGGGGGTTGAGCTGGTATTCGGTGGAGTCGAAATCCAGGCGCGTCTGCCGGGGCGGGGGCAGCCGGTCGGCGGCGCGGCGCGCGGCAGCGGCGCCTTCGGCCTCGGCCACGAACTCAATTCGATATTGATTGAGGGCTAGCGCCGCCTGGGCCTGCTCCACCAGCGCCCGGCCGTCGGTGGTCAGCCATTTCTCGAAGACCGGGTTGGGCACCCGCACGGCCAAAATATTTCCCTTGACAGCCTCCAACTGAGTGGGCTTGAACCAGGTGGCGAACGTCTGCGGGTTCAGGGTCTGCTGCAGGTGGGCGATGATTTTTTCCCAGAGGTTCATCGGGTCATCGGCCCCGGCGGGAGACTATCCACAGGGGTTTCCACAGGAATTTCCACAAAGAGGGAAGAGAGAGCGACAGCGGAACGCTGCCCACCCAACTGGTTTCCACAACCTGCACAGAGCACGCTTCCCCGATAGCGTGTGAAGCCTGGGAGAGGTCCACCCGAGAGAGCCGACCCGGAAAACAAAGCAAGGCGTTCCCTTCCTCAGAGCGCGGCGGACTATACCACAACTTTCAAAAATTTTCCACGGCACGCTGGGGCAACGCGAAATCAAGATCTGCCGGGCGGCTTCTGCCTTGCGGTTTGGGGAGCGCTCCTCTATACTGGCTTCTTGATTCGCACTGGAGCGCTCGTTCGCGCCCGTTCCCGAGGAGAAGATGCCCAAGCGCACCTATCAGCCCAACGTCCGCCATCGCCTCAAGACCCACGGCTTTCGCGCCCGGATGAAGACCCGGGGCGGGCGCCGGGTGCTGGCCGCCCGGCGGCGCAAGGGCCGCTATCGCTTGGCGGTGGGCAAGGCGCGCTAGGGGCGTACGATTGGAAGTGACCCAGGCGGTGCCCCAACCAGCCCTCCAATCCGGTCCCCCGCCCTTCGCCCGCATGCGCACCCGCGACTTCGACCGCGTCTACCGCGACCCGGCCCGGCGGCGGCGCTCGGCGCGCTTCCAGGTGATTGCCCGGCGGAACGCACTCGGCCAAACCCGCTGGGGCATTTCCGTCAAAGTCCGGCTGGGGAACGCGGTGGTGCGCAATCGAGTGAAGCGCCGCCTGCGGGAGATCCTGCGCCGGGCCGCGCTGCCCAAAGGCTGGGATGTCGTGGTTCAGCCGCACTCGGCGGAGGTGGCTCGGGCCGACTTCGCCCGCCTCACCCGCGAGCTGGGAGATTTGCTGGAGAAAACCCTGGTGGGGGAAGGGGAGCCCCCAAGCCGTTACGACGTCAGGGGCTGAAGCCCCCTGTGGGGAAGCGGGGTAGTATCGCCCCTGCCCGTCGGCAAGCCCGCCGGGGGCGGGCAAGCTCGGGGGGAAACGGGGCGACCCACAAAGAGTGGCTTCGAGAACATTTGTGGGGCGCGGTCTGAACCGCGGCGCAAACAAGTAGAAAAAACTAGTGGCTTTAGCCACTGAAGCACTCAACAACGAGAGGGCCAGACGGTGATTACTCAGAAGCGGCCGGCGACCGGGCGCGGACTTGAACGGGAAGGCAGCGGCTACGGCCTGGCAACTTTCGCCCTGGCGGGCGTGCGCTTCTACCAGGCGGCGCTCCGCCCGCTGAATCCCTGGGGCTGCAAGTTCTACCCCTCCTGCTCCCACTACGCGCTGGAGGCGGTGGAGCGCTACGGGCTGGGCCGTGGAGCCTGGTTGGCCCTCAAGCGAATCCTGCGCTGCCGCCCGGGCGTTTTTGGGGGTTACGACCCGGTGCCCGAGTCCGCCAACCCAGAGTAGCGACGTGGCCGAGTTCTCAACCGAAAGACGCATCCTGTTAGCCTTCACCCTCTCTTTTTTGGTGCTGGCGCTGTGGTCCTATCTGGGCCCGAAGTACCAGCCGCCCGAGCCGGCTCCGCCGGAAGAGCCGCCCGTAGTCGAGCTCGCGCCCCCTCCCCGGGTGGAGCCGGAGGAAGCCGCGCCGCCGGCGTCGCCCGGCGTGCTCGAGGCCGGAGAAGAGCGGCTGATCACGGTGGAAACGGAAGTGGCCACCATCGAGCTGACCAACCGAGGCGCGCGCGTCCGCCGCTGGACCCTCAAGCAGTACGACGACGAGGAGGGCGGGCCCCTCGACCTGGTGCAGGGGGTCACCACCGAGGTGGGCCTCCCGTTCTCCTTGGAAGTCGCGAACCCGCAACAGCAGGAGACGCTGAATCAGGCTCTCTTCGTAGTCGAGACCTGGGGGGCGGAGCTGGAGGCGCCGGTCGAGTTGGTCTTCCGCTGGAGCGATGGCGAGCTGGCCGCGAGCAAGCGCTTCCGGTTCGACGCCGGCTACCTGCTGGAAGTGGAAACCGAAGTCACCCGGGCGGGCCAGCCGGTCGAGCACCGGGTCGCCTGGCCGGGCGGCTTCGGCGACGCCGCGGCGGACACGGCGCAGTTCCCGCCGCAAGTGTTGCTGCGCACGCCCGAGAAGGTGCGGCGGCATCCGGCCGCCCAGGCCACCGAGACCACGGGCTGGATCTTCAAGAGCTATCCACCCTTCCCCTACGAAGGCCCGGCGGCCTACGCGGGCATCGAAGACCGCTACTTCGCCGCCGTGTTCTTCCCCCAGGGCGCCGCTCTCAGCGGCACGGCGGCCACGGCGCAGTGGACGCCGTCGGCCACCCCCGACAACGAAAGCCCCAAGCCGCAACCCGTGGGCAGCGTGGCCCTGGGAAGCCCGCAAAGCGGGACGAACCGCTTCCGGGTGTTCGTGGGCCCGAAGGCGCTCGAGGTGGTGGGGCCCATCGGCGAGCAGGTGGGGGTGCCCGAGCTGGGCGATGAGCTGGTGAACTTCGGCTTCATCTGGTTCGTGGCCAAGCCCCTCTTCTTGGGGATGAAGTGGATGTACACCTGGATTCCCAACTACGGCTGGGTGATCGTGGGGCTCACCATCCTCATCAACCTCCTCCTGCTCCCGCTGAAGTGGAAGTCGCTGCAGTCGGCCTACAAGATGCAGAAAGTCGCCCCCCAGATGCGCGCCATCCAGGCCCGCTACAAGCAGTACAAGTTCAACGACCCCCGCAAGCAAGAGATGCAAAAAGAGATCATGGCCCTCTACAAGCAGCACGGGGTCAACCCGCTGGGGGGCTGCCTGCCGCTGCTGTTGCAGTTGCCCTTCTTCTACGGCTTCTACGAGGTGCTCCGCACCGCCATCGAATTGCGCCAGGCCCCCTGGTTCGGCTGGATCCAAGACCTCTCTCAAAAAGACCCCTGGTATGTCCTGCCGCTGCTTATGGGGGGGATGATGTACGTCTCCACCAAGATGACCCCGATGAGCACCCCCGACCCCGCCCAGCAGCGCATGATGCAGCTCTTCCCGCTGTTCCTTACCTTCCTCTTCTTGCAGGTCAGCTCGGGGTTGGTGCTCTACTGGACGACGTCGAACGTCGTGGGCATCGCCCAGCAGTGGTTCATCAACAAGCGCATGCGCGAGCGCCAGGAGGCCGAGAAGCTGGCCGCCCGGGAAGAGCGCCGGAGGAAAAAGAAACGCCACAAGCAACTCCCGGAGGCCCCCGACGGGTGAGCAAAGTAGCCGGAAGGGGTGAGGAGGCCGGGGTTGTCACCCCTGAAGGCGAGTCAACGCCAACGGTGAGATGAGCAACCAATGGATGCGTGACGGGCGGCTCGACCCCGAACGGGTCATCCCCGCCTTGCGGTCCTTCCTCGGCCAGATCATCCGCACCTGCGGCTTGGAGCTGCGGGCGGAGATCGGCGAGCGACCGGCCAACGCTCCCGAGGATGTGGAGAACCCGGACGTCATCGTCAACTTCCAGGGGCGGGATGCGGAGCTGCTGCTGGCCCGCCACGCGGAGCTCCTGCGGGCCATCGAATACCTCGCCTGGCAGTGGCTGCGCCTGGCCCCGCCCGACCACGAGCGGCTGCGCTTCGACTGCGAGAACTACCGCGAGGGGCGCCTGGCCGAGCTGAAGCTCGCCGCCCAGACCGCCGCCGCCCAGGTCAAAAAGACCGGCGCGCCCCACCGCTTCAACCCCATGAACGCCCGCGAGCGCCGCGCCCTGCACATCGCCCTGAAGAACGACCCCGGCGTCCGCACCGCCAGCGAGGGCGAGGGCCTCAACCGCGCCGTCGTCATCTACCCCACCTGACACGGAACCAAACTCGAAAACCGAAACTCGAAACTCGCTCAGAAGGTAGCGGCGAGGAATGCGTTTTCGGAGACTGTTCCAAAAAAGTTGCAGGAGGGCGACCATGAGAATCAAAAGCCTAATTGGACTAAGGATTCGAGAGCTCAGGCTATCTAAGCGCTTGACTCAAACCCAGTTATCCTCGATACTATTAATAGCCCAGTCAACTATCGCATGCTGGGAGCTCGGGATATTATGTCCCGAGTGTCGAAAAACTGATTCTGGTGGCGCGGGCTCTTTCTGTAACTATGGACGACCTAGTCAAACCAGCGGAATTAGTCGAACGTTGCCGGTGACTATTTGTTCTGATTTAGCTATTGACAGAGCCGACTCGATTGGAGTAAAAGTGTATTGGGCGTGCCAAAAGGAGGTTATGTCATGGGTTTCAAGCCATTTGAAGATAAACGAGTGAAGCGGACGGAACCTGCCGTTTCAATCACCCGCTACGGGAACTTCTCTCTGAATGCCGCCTGCGTCCGGGAGCTTTTTAGGGGATACAAGTACATCAAGTTGTACTGGGATGCGAAACAGCGCAAAGTCGGACTCAAACCACTCAAGAGACCGGACGAATTTAGCTATAGCGTAAACGTCAATAGTAGGGGCAGTATCGGTACCTTTTCTGGTACTGCCTTCATTAAAGCGATTGGAATCGATTACAGGGAAACAAGGGCGTTCCTTGTCAGTTGGAACGAGGAGGAAAAACTGATTGAATTCACCGTTGCAGAGCACCTAGTCAAGAAAGAATCGGGCAGAGAGTGAAGCTTCGGCAGCTAGCCTCTCTGCCCGAATACTAGCAACTGAGTGGGCCCGTTCGGCGGTCCGTTGTCAGAGGGTCAGCGCCTCTGACAGGGGGTTCAACTCCCCACGGGTCCACCAATCGCTAGCACTTAAAACCCCCTGACACGCGTGAAGGTACCAAGGGGGGCTTTTCCACAACTCTGCGGAGACCGCAACGATGTGGAGTCGAGCCACGGTAAGTATGCGGCCTCTAGTAGCGGTTGTCAACAAGAAGAGGCCGCGTGGAACTTGTTGGCGACAATGCGCTCACGATAGCGCCGGCAAAGGCTGAGTGCCCCATTTGCAAGACTGCCAGCAAGCGGCATTCGGTAGCTACGCGGAAGGTCCGCGATATAGACCTAGACCAGGAGCGATTCATCTTTATCAGGACAGGTGTCTATTACTGCCCCAACTGCGACAGGCATTTCCGCCTTCAAGCCGGCCTTGCAAGCAAATGGAAGCATTACGGCAATCGAGCCTTCGATAAAGCGTTCGTCGCAATCCTGCTATCCTTCCACCAGGTGCCATGACTGCGGGCCAGCAAATCCACGTGGGGACGTCAGGGTGGCACTACTCGCATTGGCGGGGGGCGTTCTATCCGGAGCGGTTCCCCGCCGCGGAGATGCTCGACTTCTACTGCCGGCGGCTGCACACGGTGGAGATCAACAACTCCTTCTACCAGCTCCCCGAAAAGAAAACGTTCACTGACTGGCGGGAGCAAACGCCCCAGGGGTTTCTCTTCGCCGTCAAGGCCAGCCGCTACATCACCCACATGAAGAAACTCAAGGACCCGGCAGAGCCGCTGCGCCGCTTCCACGCGCACGTGCAGAGGCTGGGCCCCAAGCTGGGGCCGATCCTCTTTCAGCTCCCCCCGCGCTGGGGCCGCGACGCCGGCCGCCTGCGGGACTTCCTGCGAGCCCTGCCCAAGAAACGCCAGTATGCCTTCGAATTCCGCGACCCCTCCTGGTTCCACCCGGAAACCTACCGACTGCTGGAGAAGCACAACGCCGCCTTCTGCGTGTGGGACCTGGCGGGAATGGAGTCGCCGCGGGTGGTGACCGCCGACTTCGCCTACCTGCGCCTGCACGGGCCCTCGCAGCAGAAGTACGCGGGGCGCTACACCAAGCGGCAACTCCGCGGCTGGCTGCAGAGCCTCCGGCAATGGCAGCGCCAGGGCGCCCGGACGGTTTACGTCTACTTCGACAACGACCAGGCCGGCTTCGCCGCCCGCAACGCGGTCGAGTTCGCCGCCATGGTGAACAGCTAGGCCGTGGCGGGCTTGCGCGTCCGGTAGAGCCGCAGCGTGCCGAAGACGGTGCCGTAACGGCCGGTCTGCTGAAGCGCGACGAAGCCCGCCCGCCGGATGAACTCCGGCAGGCGGCCGCTCAAGTTGTCCCTCATCCTCTGCGAGGCCCCTTCCAGGACAAACCCCAGCACGGACGTGGCGCGCATCACCCGGGTGTCGGGCTCTCCCCAATCGGCCACGTGCAGCTCGCCGCCGGGACGCAGGACGCGAAACGCTTCGCGCAGGGAGCGGCTCTTGCCCTCCGAAGTCAAGTGGTGGAAGAGCATGCTGGAGAGCACGCGGTCAAAGGACGCCTCCGGGTAGGGGAGGGCGAGGGCGCTGCCGCAATTGAGGCCAATCACCAGTCCGGCCCGGGCGGCCTTGTCGGCGGCGATGGCCAGAGCTTTGCGGTCCGGGTCGAGCCCCACCACCTGGGCCTCGGCCTGGCTGCTCTTGAGGAGGAGGGTGAGGGTGCCGGTGCCGCAGCCGAGGTCGAGCACCTGATGTCCGTTTTCCAGGGCGGCCTGTCCGGCCAACCGACGCTTGAATTCCAACTCGGGTACCAGCAGGCGGACCAAGGTGTCGTAGAGCGGGGTCAACCAACGGTAGCCCAGCGCGTAAACGTATTTTTCCTTGCGGCGAGGCATCAGTCGCTGGGGAAGCCCTGCTGGAGGACTTCCCCTTCTTCGTTGAAGGTGACCCGGAAGGAGAAGGGGGAGTTGCGGCCGCGGAAGCTGGCGAAGCGCCGGTCGCTCCACTCCACGATGTGGACGCGCCGGCCCCCGAAACTTCGGGGCCGGTAGCGCGCCACCGGGAAGCGCGCGAACCAGAGATAGGTCTTCACGTTGTCTAATTCTTTCGCCCGCGCCACGTATTCATTTTGCGCGCTGGGGTAGAACTCGAAGTCCGGAGTGGCGCCCTCCAGCACGTTGAACCAGCTCTGGTAGACGCCCTCCGGGGTCAGGACCAAACCCGACCAACGGAAGGGAGAGAGCGGTTGGGGGAGGGCGGCGCGCGCTTCCACCGTCAGCCCGCGCGCGGCGGCGAACTTTTCCACCTGGCCCAGCGCCGCGAAGTGCGCCACAGCGCAAAGGCCCAAATAGACCGCCAGCGTGGCGACGCCGAGGCGGCAGAAGGTGGCGCGGCTCTGCCGAAACCCCCAGTCCCGCAGCCGCGGGACGACCAGCAGCCCCGCCAGAAGGGCCGCGAGCCACGCCAGCAGCTCCCAGCGGAAGCCCACCTCGAAGATGGGCGCCACGGTGGAGATGACCAGCGCGGCGAAGGACACCAGGAACAGCCAAATCAGCGCCCCGCGGCGGACGGCCCCGGCGGGCTGGCGGTACGTCCACGCCAGGAGTTGCGGCAGAAGGAGGATGGCGGTGAAGGCGAAGTCCACGATGAAGAGCAGGTCCCAGACCACGCGCTCGCGGGTGAAGGGATAGAAGACCTGCGTCCCCCAGGAGGTGGCCAGGTCAGTGAACAGGTGCCAGGCCAAGCCCAGCAGCACCAGGGCGAGCAGCCGCCGGTAGCGTTTGTCCGGGCCGAAGCGCCGCAGCAGCAGCGCCAGGATTGGGGCCATCACCACTACGCCCACCAGCGAGTGGGTGAAGCTGCGGTGCTGGGCGAGGCGGGCCAGGGGCTCGCTGGTGAGGAAGTTGGCGAAGACGTCCGCGTCGGGCAAGACCGCGGCCAGGGTCACCGCCCAGACGCCTGCGGGCCCCCGAGTCTCCTCCGGCAGGGCCCTGGCCAACAACGCCCCGCCAATCCCGGTGGTGATGGTGTCCATCGCAGTCTAGGAGGTGGGATTTTCCGCGGCGGTGGCGTCCGGGTCAAGCCCGAAAGCAAAACCGCGGTGTCATCCTGAGGGCGCAGCCCGAAGGATCTCAACCGTGCATCCTTGGCTGGGTTGAGATTCTTCGCCCTGCGGGCTCAGAATGACAGGTTCGCTCTAGTGGTCTTCGGCCGTGAACGGGGCGAAGGGGAGGACGTTGCCCACCGGGTCGCGGACCCGGATTTCCCGCGCCCAGTAGAAGGTCTCCCGCAGGAGCGCCGGAGAAAGTACGAGGGCTTCGGGCAAGTGGAGTCGGCCCGGGTGTGGCGCGGCCGCTCCGCTGCCTCCGCCCCAGGCGGATGCGCCTGGGGCGCAGAAGCCCTCTAGGCTTGTCCGGTCACCCTACCGAAGGGTGGGTTCCGCGTTGGTGCCGGTGCCCTCGGTTTCTGACTCGGGGGCCTCGGCGCTCAGGGCCTCGGCCGGCTCGCGCCGCAGCAGCAGGTAGCCGGCCACCGAGTTGTCGTTCACCCGGGTGATGACCAGCTCATGCGGGCCGCTGCCGTCCTTGTGGTAGAAGCGCAAGGGCTGCTGGATGCCCAGGTTGCGCACCCAGAGGGTCTTGCGGTCGGGCATCAGCCACATCCAGCCCTTGACCTGCTGCTTGCCCACGTTGGTGCCGGTGATGCGCAGGGAGACGCCGCGGGCCAGCTCCTGGGTGCGGTCCTCGCGCAACTCGAAGTCCACCCGCACGGGTTCCAGCGAGCGGGCCAACTCCGCCATTTCGCCTTCATTTCGCGCCAGCTCCCGGTGCAGCGTGCCCAGGTCGTGCCCGGTCGCGCGCCGCACCTCGGCAATCTCCCCTTGGAGCTGCCCCAGGCGGGCGCGCTCCGCTTCCCGGGAGGACTCCAGCAGGGACACGCGGGCGTCGAGCGCCTCGCCCTTCTCGTTCATCTGCGCTTCGAGCCGCTCGCGAACTTGCTCGGCTGCCTTGCGAGCTTCGGTGCGGGCCAGCTCGCGGTTGTAGTTGACCCGGCGGTTCAGCCGGTCGATCCGCGAGTCCACCCTTTCGAATTGCCCCGCCCAGTCCTTCACCCGGGCCTCGAGCGCCTCCATCCGCTCGCCCACCAGGGTGATCGATTCCTGCAGGCCCGGCAGGTCTTCGAGTTTCATCCCCTGCTTTTGCAGGGCCAGGTAGCCGTAGCCGGTCACCCCGCTCACGACCACCGCCAGCACCACCACCGCCACCCACAGGGCGGCCAGCCGCCGGCGAAGCTGCCGTTCCACCCTCGCCGGAGTGTTCCCCGACTCCCCCGTTGTCTGCTTCCTCTCCAAGTGTTCATCCATGGGAACAGCCTCCGTTAAAAAAATCTCCTGCTATTGCCCTTCACTAGTGGGACTGCTTTTCCGCACCCAAAGGTTGCTTTTACTTGGACGCCCCAGGCCGAAAAACGCTAGCCGAGGCTCTCGGGAGGGGGAGCAACCCAGCCTGTCCGAAATTCAGGCGGCGGGCTTCAGTTGCGGCGGAATGGCGTTAATCCCGTCGCAAATCTTCGCCACCATGACCAGGGCGACGAAGTAGTTGATGGTGACCAACACTAGGCCCAGCACTGGGATGACGCCTGACAAGGCCAGAATGGTGTAGGCCAGGAACAGCCCCTCGGGCAGCCGGGGGGCATTCAGCCGGTGACGCTCGACCAAGCGGTTGTAGTCCTTGGCCCAACCCCACAGCACCTTGAACGCCCAGTAGATGTTAAAGAAGGGGATGAAGAGAAAGCCAATGGCTTTGCCGGGAGTCGTGCGGGCGTGGCCGTCCTGGATAGCTGCCCACATCTTGTAAAAGAGGACGGACATCACGACCATACCGTAGAACATGGGGAGCAGGGAGAGCCCCAGCAACGCGAGCGCCGTCTGGGGCTCCGACGGGGCCAGCACGCTGCCGGCAATCACCAGGGGCAGCGCAATGCCCAAGGCGGCGGCCACTGAGCCCAAGAAGAACCCTTTGGAAATCCTTTGATAGCTGGCGCCGGCGACCGCCGCCCGCGCCCCGGCAGGCGCCAGCGCGGGCTCGACTCCCAGCCCGGCAATCAAGAGGCCCACCCAGAAGGCCCCGGCAAAGACCACCGGCTCGGCCAACGTATAGGGCAGGAATTCGAGCATGCCACCCAAGGAAAACCCGGCGAGGGAGAAGTCGCCGAAGACCGCCATTTGCAGCAGGGGCACTATCAGTCGGTGGGTGACAGCCGCCACCAGGCCACCGACGCCGAGCGCCAGCCAGAGGGGCTTCAGCAAGCGCAGCCCCAGGGCCAGTCCGCCCAGAAAGAGAAAAGTCCACGTCAGGCCATAGAGTTGAAAGAGAGCTAAGTCGCGCAGCAGCTCCGGCCCGAACTCCCCGCTGATGTCGGGGAAACCAAAGAGAACCCCTCGGATGAGGGCCCTCGCCAGCGAATAGGCCACTGCGGTCAAGGCGGCGGCCGCGAAGTCGTTTTGCAGCCATCGGAAGAAGGCCAGGGCGGCCCCGACCAGCACCACGGTGCTCAGCACGTACATCAACCAAAACCGCTGGGGCAGCAGTTCGCCGCTTCGCACCAGCGGCTCCACCAGTAGCCAGGTGAGGTCGCCGACGGTGAGGGCCGCAAAGAACACCAGCAGGCGCTCCCACTGGATGGCGGGGCCGCGGGCCCCAATCAAAGTACCCAGGCTGAAAGCCTCCCTCGAAGCTTGCCCGAACATACCAGGCTGGCTGTAGTCCGCTTGTCCAGTGTGCATAAAGGAAAGAACTCCTTCTGGGCACCCCCCACCGGCTGGCTCTGAGACGTTAGGTACTCCTGAAGCTGTGGCCTTGTCAAGGAATCAAACCGGGGCCGCGGGCGGCGGCGCTATTTGACGGTCAGCAGGGGGGAGGTCTTTTCCAGGACGTCGCCGAGGAGCTAGGTTCTATTGGGATTGCCGGCTAGCCATTCCACATATGACTTTATCGTTTCTCGGCAAGCGGCGTTCGCCTCTCCTACTTTCTTCCGCAATTGTTCGGGAGACTCAGTGTACGTGTAGTGCGCTACGTCTAGTGCGTCGCGTGCTTTCTTGATAGGTTCAACGCGGTTTTGCCAAAAATCATTTGGCAAGCCAATCTTCTTAAAACGGCTTTGGTAGTCCCTATCCTTCGAAGGATCACCGAGAATAGTGGTTATGCTCTTGTAAAGATTTAGCAGCATCTCGGCAGTCAGATAACCGAATTCGCGGCCCAACGTGTCTATTTGTTGAGCCATCTCTTGGAGTAATAGAAAGCGGTCATAGTAGATCAGCGACCGTTCGAGCGGCTGGTCCTGCAGGATGACCGCAGCCAAGGCCTTTCCGAAGGATTTGGTCAGTTCATCTAGGTTATAGCCTCGCACGCTTAGCACTTTTATGGTTCGCCGAAAAGGGTACACGTTACCCTCAGTGTCCGTGACCTGATTAATCCGCGCTTTGAAACGAACACCGTCAGCATATACAGCCCAGCGCAGGAGCAATTTTTCAATCAAATTCCCTGCTCTCTCTTCGGCTTCTTGATGCGTAGGGGCTTCGGTAGTGACAAGTGCGAAATTGTCATAGGCTTTTATTCGGCACCGTGCTGCATCAACGTCTGCCTTGAACCGGTGTTCTTCGTCGCGATATATGGAGAGAGTTCCGTGCGTCACGAGATTTTTGGTTCTAGTGTCCAACGTTGGGCCATAGGCGTCTTTTATAGGGAGCGGGAGAATAGTCTGGCCTTCTTGAGGTAGTCCAAACGCACCGGGTGGTGTGAATTCGAAGAGAATCTCGAACGCGGGCATGTGCTTTATCTAATCGAAATAAGTGGGGAAGTTTTTTCGAGGACTTCCCCGATGAGCATGGCCCGGCAGCGAAGCGAAGCGGAGTCCCGCCCAGCGGGACCGGCGGCGCGCAGGGCCTTCTGCGCATCGGCGGCTTGGTCGGGGCGAACGGCCACCAGCAGGCCGCCCGAGGTCTGCGGGTCGTAGAACAGGTTTTGGAGGTCGGGGGAGACGTTCGCGGCGAACTCCACGCAGCGGAGCGAAGCGGAGTCCCGCCCAGCGGGACCGCCCACGAACTCCCGGTTGTTCTTCAGCCCCCCCGCCAGGTGGCCGGCGTGGGAGCACTCGAGCGCCCCTTCGATCAGCTCCACCTGAGAGCTGTCAATCCGCAGGCTGACGCCGCTGGCCAGGGCCAGCTCGCGGGCGTGGCCGAGCAGGCCGAAGCCGGTGACGTCGGTGGCGGCGTGGACTTCGAACTTTTCCAGCGCTTCGGCGGCGGCGCGGTTCAGTTCCAGCATCACCCGGGTGGCCGCCTCGACCCACTCCTCGCGGGCCTGGCCTTTTTTCAAGGCGGTGGTGATCACCCCGGTGCCCAGGGGCTTGGTGAGCAAGAGCTTGTCGCCCGGGCGGGCCCCGGCGTTCCGCCAGATTTTTTTCGGGTGGACGCTGCCGGTGACCGCGTAGCCGAACTTGATTTCAGGGTCGCGGATGGAGTGGCCGCCCACCACCACGCAGCCGGCTTCGGCCATCTTGGCGTGGCCGCCGGCGAGGATTCTCTCCAGCACCTCCGTGTCGCCCGTCTCCGGGAAGGCCACTAGGCTGAGGGCGGTGAGCGGCCGCCCGCCCATGGCGTAGATGTCGGAGAGCGAGTTGGCGGCGGCGATCTGCCCGTAGGCGGTGGGGTCGTCCACGATGGGGGTGAAGAAGTCCACCGTCTGCACCAGCGCCAGCTCGCCCGAGACGCGATACACCCCGGCGTCGTCGTTGGCGCTGAAGCCAACGAGCAGGTTGGGGTCGTCTTGCCGCGGCAGCTTCCGCAAAATCGAGTCCAGCAACGCTGGACTCATCTTGCTGGCTCAACCGGCGGCCTTACTGGCCTCGGTCAGCCGGGGCTTCTTGGCCGCCTGGACCGACTTGGCGTCCGCCACGCCGTCACCTCCTTGAAGATTCTCCCATTATACCGCGCCTATAGGCGTCCTTTGCGTTGCTTGCTTGTCATGCTGAACGGAGTCCCTCGACTGCCGCTCGGGACGGTGAGCGAAAGTCGAACCGTGAAGCATCCCGCGGCTGCGGGATTCTTCGCTTCGCTCAGAATGACAGGCTCTGCTGTTGTCCGATTGGCGAGACAGACAGGAATGGCTGTCCTACCAAGGCAGGGCGGCAGGACGGGCGGCCGGGAATGACAACTAACAGCGGCTGGACAGGGGGGCGCGGGCGGCGGTAGCCTTGCCGTATGCTCCGACGCTTTGTGCTTGCCTTCGGAATCCTTGCCCTATTGGCGAGCGCCGCGTGGACTCAAACGCCCGTCCCCGAGCGCCGCGTCTTCGCGGTCAGCGTGTTCGACTCCAGCGGCAAGCCGCTCGAGGGGTTGCGTGCCGCCGATTTTCGCGGGGAGTACCGCGGCCAGCAGGTGAAAATCCTCTCGGTTGAACCGAACGCCGAACCCCGCCGCATCGCGTTGCTGCTGGACACCAGCAGAAGTATGGAGCCCGGATGGTTTGTGGCCGGTGCAGTGGCCGAGGATCTGGTTCGATCCCTTAGCCCTGACCACGAGATAGCCTTTTATGTCCTGCGGCCGACAAACCGCTCTCAGCCCAAGGAGAATCTGAATATACACAAAGACTTCACTCGCGATTTTCGGAATCTGCTGCTCGTTCTGCACGAGGTTACCTCGGATGAACCGGGTGACCCCACGGCCGTCTATGACGGGATCATTGCCCTAGCCCACCGCATGGCGCCCGCCAGGCTGGGTGATGCCATCTATTTGATCAGCGACGGCGTGGACGTCAGGAGCCGTTCCTCCGCCCGCGACCTGGAAATTGCACTGGCATCTCTAGGCCTCCGCGTGTTCAGCGTGAAAGTGCCGGGCCACCCTGTGCATCACCCCCCAGGGGCTTCGATGAGATTCGGCCGCGCCCTGCGTCGCTTGGCTAAGGCCACCGGTGGAATGGCTGTGAAAGCTCATTCATCGCTGGGAGAGACCATGGAAGTCACCGAAGAGTTCAGGATGCTTTATGACGCCATTACCCACGTCTATCGGCTGGAGGTGGAGCTGCCGCGCCGGGTCGACAAACCGCGGAAGTGGGAGTTGAAAGTCGTTGACGCCAACGGCAAAGAACTGAAGGACGTGCAAGTGCTCTACCCCCGCCTGCTGCTGCCGCTCTCGGAAGACTAGCCTCCTTTGGTGGGGCAGACATTCTTGTCTGCCCGCGCAGGCAGGAATGCCTGCGCTAGAAAAGCAGATTCCTCCCCCGCTCAGCGGGATCGGAATGACAAACTCGCTTAGGTTGTCATCCTGAGCCCGAAAGGGCGAAGGATCTCTGCGTCGCTCTTCACCCACGATCCGGACAGACAGAAATGTCTGTCCTACCAACCCCCAAAGACGGTGGGCAAGTGGGCTACCCCTCGACTTCGCTCGGGGTGACACCTGGCGGTGTCACCGGCCGAACCGGTGGCGGAGGGCTTGGATTTGCCGCCGGTGGTTGACGTCGTGCCCGGCCAGCAGCCAGACCATCCGGCTGACCGTCTCCCGCCCGCGCTCGGTATGCATCCCGTAGCGGCTCCACCAAAGGCGGGGCACGGAGCGCAGCAGGCGCAGGTTGGCGTGGCGCACCACGCGGACTTGCTCCAGCAGCTCGCCCAGGGGGCGGCGGGCGCGCCCGGCCACTTGGTTCCAGCGGTCCTGGTCGTAGCCCACGATGGTGGCGCCGGGCTCGGCCAGCATCGCCCGGAAGCGGTAGGCGTAAGTGAGTTCAGTGTCGGCCAGGTGGGTGACGATCTCCTGGATGGACCACTTGCCCGGGCGCGGTCGGCGGCGGAGTTGCGCCGCGGTCAGCCCCCGGACGGCGCGGGCCAGCTTCTGCGGGCCCGTCGCCATCATCGTCAGCGGGTCGCGCCGCCCCACGTAGCCCTTCATCCGCCGCATGTACTGGCGAAACTTTTTGCTCACCTTGATACGCTTCATGCCTGCCTCCCAATGTTTCCTTCCCAGGGGCGGAAGAGCCAATTTGGCTTGAGGCTAGCCGACCACGTGCTCGCTGCAGCGCTCGAGCAGCTTGGCCAGTTTGTCGCGGCTTTTGGGGCGGACGGTGGCGAACTCCAGGCCCATGCCCACGCCCTCGCGGACGTTGCGCACTAGGACGGAGGCGTGCACCTGGGGCTTGCGGGGCGGAAGCTTGAGCTGGATTTCGGTCCCCCGGGGCAGGACGGCCAGCGAGCCCACGAAGACCCCGCTCTGGCTGATGTTGGTGGTGCGGCCCAGGATGCGGATGCGGTCGTCGCCCGATTCAAGCAGCACGTCCTCGGAGAAGACGTAGCGGCTGTGGCGCCGGCGACCGTCGTAGGACTTGAGGATTTCGGTCAGGGAGTTGACCAGCTTCTTGGGGATGCGCAGGCCGTGGCCGCGCTCGTAGACGAAGCGAATCTCCAGGTGGGCGTCGCCTTTGTCGACCACCTCGAAGAAGGGCTCTTCGCCCACGCGGATGGTGCCGATGAGTTTCTCCCCGCTCACGCTGGCGGCCTCCCCCGTAGGGTTTCAGGCTAATACCGGCGGCGGTGGGGATGCAAGGGGAAACTGCCGCGTCCGGGATTCGGGCGCGGCTTCACCCCGCCCCTACAAGCAGTAGCTGGAAGGTTGCCCCCCATCGTGTAGGGCGGGGGTTTACTTCTGGTGCCTGCCCTGAGCGGAGCCGAAGGGAGCGCAGCCGAACCACTCCCCGCCGGCCGGTTGGCGGGCGGGCCTACTTTCCCCGCAGCGAGTGCTCCGCCCTGTCCAAGGGCGTCCACAGCGGTCAAAGGGTGTGGTAACGCTTCTCGGGCGGGAAGAACAGGTTGGGGAGCGCCGTCAACTCGCAACCCGGGTTACCCATCAGCCCGCCTACCAGGAAGGACAGCCCCAGGAAACCCACCAGGATCGAGGCAATCACCGAGCCCGAGTCCGGTCCCCAAAATCCCACGGCCCAGTAGAGGGTCAGCCCGCCGGCGACGACCCGGCTCACCCGCCCGAAGAACAACGGCTCCAGCTTGGCCAAGCTCTTCTTTTCCGCCATACGCCGTCCCATGTCAGGGGTTCTTTCTTCTTTAGCATACGAAGTTTCGTGGAGAAAAGTGCCCTAAAGAAGACGCAGCTCAGTCCACGCCACTGTCCTCGCGTTCAAGTCTCTTTGCGGTGCTGGCGGCGGGCTTCCCACCGATCCAGGTGGTTGAGTCCGGCCGCTCAACCGTGCTCTGCAACTTCGACTCCGCGCAGGCGTCCCAACACGTGGGAGAAGGAGCGTACCTCTCACCCGGGCGTGGCGGCGGCCGCCTGTACCAGGAAAGACAAACCAATCACCCCGAATACGCCCACGATGCTCAGCAGCAGGAACCCGCCCAGCGGCGGCGCCCACAAGCTCTCGTAGTAGAGCAGATCAAAAGCGGCCAGGCCGACCACCAACGTCCCCCAGACCGCCTGCGAGCGCCAGCCCCAGGTGACGGTCAACAGCCGGTCGACGGTGACGGGCAGCAAATAAAGGGCCAGCGCCACCCCGATGAACCGCGTGCCCCCCGGCAATTCCCAGCCCTCGCGGGTCTCCACCCAGCCTTGCCACCGGGTCAGGAGGGAATAGACCAGAAAGTAGAGGAGGGCGGCTCCGGCGAGCACCCGCACCGTGCGCCCGATGGGCCCCAGGCGGGGAAAACTTCCCGGCTGTTCAAACTTTGTTTTCATCCTCTACCCCTCAGAGGTCTTTGACCACTTGGGCCAAGGTGGCCTTCAGGTGGCGCAGGGCCTTCTCGCCCTGGCCGGCGCGGACACAATCGGCCACGCAGGTCTCCAGGTGGTTCTCCAGCAAGCGGGCGGTGGCCTGGTTCAGGGCGGCGCGCACGGCCGAGAGCTGCAAGAGCAGGTCTTCGCAGGACTTGTGCTCGGCCAGCATGCGCTTGATGCCGCGCACGTGCCCCTCGATGCGGCTCAGGCGGTCCTGCAGCTCCTGCTCCACCTCGGCGTCGAGATAGATGTCTTTGAGGACTGGAAGTGTCTTGGCCATATCCCCTCCTACGGGATTGAACGTGCCCGCGGCGCTTTGGTGAGCTACACTGGCCTAACAGAACCTCCGTCATGCCCAACCACCCCTTTACTAGGCACCGTGCCTTCTAAACGTTTGATGTAATAACTGGGATCCTTTTGAAACATTTCTTCACAATACGGACAACCGCAATAGTGGACTTCCTGCCCGGCGTACTCGAACGTGAAGGCCGACGCTGGCAGTTTTTCCGCTAAGCAGGTTGGGCACACAACCACATCCTTCGTTCGTGGGAGGTGTTGCTCGGGGTCAGTCACAAACAGGTCAGCGCAGCCCTGGCAACAGAAAAGGTATTCTTCACCCTTGTAGGTGTAAGTAGCCGCCTTGTCCTTGCTGACCCCTAGCCTTACCAGGGAACAACCGCATCTAGGGCAAATAGGCGTTTTCATCTTTTCTTACCCCCCCCCAGTTCTTGATCTTAGACTTTCACGGAGTCCGTCAGCTAGGGGCTGGGCAGTTTATTCTCCGCTTTCGCACCCTGCTGAGTGGCAAGCTGGCTAGTTCTGCAACAATTTTTCCAGCCGGGGCTGGTCAAAGCCGACAACCGCCTCGCCGTCGATTACCGTCACCGGCGTGCTCATGTAGCCCAGTTTTTCCAGCTCGCCCAGCGCCGCCTCGTCGGCGGCCACGTTCCGCTCGGTAAAGTCAACGTTCTTTTGTGAAAGAAACTCTTTCACCTTGCTGCAAAACATTCACCCCGGCTGGCTGTAGACGACGACTTTCTTGGCCATAGGTAGGCTCCTTGGTTATGGTGGGTGCCGCGATACTCTGGAATGCCTGCTGCACCGCACGGGTGACAGTACCCAGGCAACACTTGCCGGACGGATTCTTGACTTCGCAAGCGCAGCTTCCAGCTTTGACCTCGGCTTTGATCCGTTCGGCGACGCTGGACTTGCCCGTCTGCCGGATTTCGTCCTGGAGGTCCCGCCGCGTGACCCCGAAACAGTAGCACACTGGGATGGGGTCGCGGTCTTCTTTCACCCCCACCCGCACCAGCAGGTCGGCCCGGTGAAAGAGGGGCGCTTCCGAGCCGGAGGGGAAGTACACCACGTCGCAGCCGGTCGCTTCGCAAAAGTAGTACTGGGCCGGGGTCATTTGGAACGGCAGATGGCGCACCAGGCTCTTGACCGTCAGCGATTGGACTTGCCTGGCCTTGTGGCCGCAGACCGGGCAGGCCAGCACAGAGGGCGGCGATGCAAGTCCGGCTTTGACGGCGCAACAATCAGCCATCGGCTCATTCCTCTTCCGACGGGGGCAAGGAGGCTTTGTAGCCGGAGCGGTCGACCGCCTCCACCAACAGGATCGGGTTGGTTTGCTGCGGGTCGTATTTCACCCGGGCCCGCCCGGCGGCATAGTCCACCTCCGCCTCGGCCACGCCCGGGGCCTCGAGCAGATAAGACTGCACCACCCCCGCGCAGGCCTCGCAGGTCATGCCGGAAATTTCGAGCTCCACCGTTTCCACCGCGGGCGTGGCCGCCGGGGCCGCGGCCGAAGTCGCGCTCAGCAGCTTGCCTCCGTAGACGGGGAAGAGAGCCAGCGCCGCCACCGCCAGCGTCGCCAACCACAGCAGCGGCTTGGCCAGCCGCCGGGCGCGGTTGTCCGGCGCGCACACCTCCCCTTCACAGACTTCGGGGGCTTTCGGTTGGCGATAAACAAAATAGAACCCCAGTCCGAGCAGCACCGCGCTGGCCCCCAGGAAATACGGCCGCAGCGGGGTGAAGGCGGCCGAGAGCGCCGCCCCCAGCCCCAGGCCGCCCAAGAGCAGCGGCCCCAGGCAGCAGAGCGAAGCCAAGAACGCCGCCAGTGTCGAACCCAGGGTTAGGAATTTGTCAGTCACGGCTGAGCCTCCGGGGGAGCCATATCCCCTCCAGGGGGATAGGATGCCAGGGCCGCACCTCCGGATGCAAGAAGAATCTTCCGCTGGCGCAGGAGGACGAAGTGCGGCTAAGATTCAGCCCGATGAATGCCTGCCCGCACCCCGACCACCAGCAGGTACGCACCGTTTACTACCTGCTCTGCGGGGCCTGCAAGCAGATTCGCGGGGTCTACTACTGCAACTACGCGAGCGAGTGCCACCCCGCCTGCACCCTGGCGTCGGTCTGCATGCAGGAAGCCCGCGCGCGGTACCATGCTGCCGTCCCTTTGGCGGTTGATGTTGAAGTGAACCGCGCGTCCTGAGCTTGCTTGCCCTGAGCTTGTCCTGAGCGCAGCGAAGGGCAAAGTCGAAGGGTCGAAGGGCGCCCGCTACCATGCCGCGGTGCCCCTGGAAGTGCCGCCCGCCCTCCGCCCGCAGCAATAACACCTCTAGCTTGTCATTCCGACCCCGCCCATTCTCGGCAATCTACTGTCGTGGCTGCGGTGCGTAGGTGCGTGTGAATGAGCGGGGGAGGAATCTGCTGTTCGCAGTCCCTGTGTCCTCCCCGGCCCGCCTGCAGCGTCAGCCGGGGCGGGCTGCGTCTCTGCGGTGAAAAAGTCTAGGTGGCCGGGCGCGCTGGAGAGGCGATGAGAACGCAGGGAGAGGCATGTCATTCTGGGCGAAGCGAAGAATCTCACCCTCCCAAACAGGCAACGATGAGACCCTTCGCTGGCACTCAGGGTGACAGGCTAAGAGAAGTTCAACTCGAAGAAGGTTGCGGGCGCAGGCCCAGGGGTTGCGGTTGTTTCGCGGGCTTGGCCTCGGCGCGCATGTGGCAGCGGCCCTCGAGCACCCCGCCGGCTTCAATCACCAGGCAGGGCGTGTGGATCTCGCCCTCGACCGCGCCGCTGGGGAGAATCTCCACCCGGGTCGTCCCCCGCACCGAGCCCTTGATCTTGCCGCTCACCGAGACCAGGGCGGCTTCGATCTCTCCTTCCAGGCGCCCGCTCTCGCCCACGATCAGGTGCTCCTTCGAGCGCACCGTGCCCTTGATTTCTCCGTCCACCCGGAAGGTGCCCGCCAAATCCAGCGTCCCTTCCAGCTTCACCCCCCGGTCCAGGAAGCCGATCCACTCCTCGGCCCCTGCCGGCGGCTTGTTCGACCCCAACCACTTCCCCATAGCTCTGCACCTCGGGTTTAGGTTCCTGCTGCGTTGCTGTCTGCGATGCCCCTAGCCTGCTCCCCGGCTGCCACAAACGTCCGGACAGTGTCGCCCAGAAACCCGCCGGGAGGCAAGCAAAAACCGCTTCCGGCCCGGCGGGGGATTAGCGGACCGGCCCCATGCCGGGCTGGGCCGGGAGGGCATTCACGGCGTCGCAAACTTTCCCCGCCACTATGATGAAGAGGATCACGTTGGCCAGGGAGGCCAGGACTCCCAGCACTGGAACGATGCTCACCAGGGCGAGTACGGGGATCGCCAGGAACAAGCCCTCAGGCAGCGGTGGGGCGTTCACCGAATGGCGCTGCAGATAGCTGTTGTAATCTTTCGCGAAGCCGTGGATGGTTTGAAAGATCCAGTAGATGTTGTAGACGGGAATAAACATAAAACCCACCGCCTTGCCCGGTGTGGTGCGGGCGTGCCCGTCCTGGATCGCCGCCCACATTTTGTAGACCAGAACCCACCATGCAATTATGGCGTAGAGCCCGGCGAGCGCCCCGAGGACGAAGAAGAAAATTCCCGCCTCCTCCGTACTCCGGGACGAGCTCAGCGCCACGCCGACGACGATCAGCAGCACATAGGCTCCCAGGCCGCCGGCGATAGACCCCAAGTAGAAAGACTTCGATAGCTTCTGCATTTCTCCTCCTTTGCGTGGGGGACTGCCGGCCCAGGCCATGTGGGCCGCAACCGACTCCTGGAGCCGAATCTAGCACTGGACGGGGCGAGGGTCAAGCGGTCCCCTTGATGGAGTCTTCCGTGTGAGACTATTGTTGGGTTTGAAACCGGTGCTTGTTCTGCTCCCACCACCGCCGCCAACCGCTGGGGTCCTCTGGGGACGGGAGCCCGTATTTGTCGGCGATAGCGTACAACGCCTCGCTGGCGCCCCAGTGAGCGGGATCGGATTCGTCTTCGGCCAGAGCCACCAAGCCTTCGACGCCTCGGGGATCGCCGATGTGCCCCAGGGCTTTCGCGGCTTCCCTGCGCACGTCGGGGGACTCATCCTCCAACGCTGCCAGCAAGGGCTCAAGCGCCCGGACAGCGCCCAGCGTCCCCAGGGCTTGGGCGGCGGCGCGGCGCACCTTGGACGGCTCGTCCTGCAATACTTCGACCAAGGGTTCGACCGCCCGGGGATCGCCGATTTGGCCCAGCGCGGTTGCGGCTTCCACTTTGGCCGTGTCCTGCAGGGCGGAAAACATTTCGTGGGGAAAGACGCGCAGGCGAGTCCACCAATCGCTGTTCGGTCTCCCGCCCCGCACCACCACAGCCAGGGGTTCGACCGCCCGCGGGTCTTGGAGTTCCCCTAACGCGTAGGCGGCGTTCGCTACTGCTTCCGGGTCCACCTCTTCCAGCGCCGTCAGCAAAAGGTTTACGACGGCGGGATGGCTGGCCCTTTTGAGTTCCCGAGTAGCGTCCAGGCGGAGGTCTCGATGAGACCGAAGGGGCGACAGCCGGCCCCAGCGGGAAACATCAATGCCGCCACGGACGGCGACCGGAACCACCAATTGGTAGCCGTAGGTCTCTCCCACGATCTCCAGCAAGGCGGGCAAAAACGCCTCCCGCGGTTCTTCGGGTTCAGGCTCCTGGGGTGCACCCTCCGGCCCTACACTCCTGAGGTCGCACCAACCGCCGCCGCCAAACTCCCCGCCGAGCAAGGCTTCGGCGAAAGGAGCGCTGGAGGGCTCGGACGAGTGCTTTCCGCCTTCGAGCATACTGGGTGGGGAAATACCTCTACAAAAATCTCTTTCTAGGGCCGGCCC
>JALLOH010000099.1 GCA_027717655.1 Acidobacteriia bacterium AH_259_A11_L15 | reverse complement strand
GGCGCCCAGCAGCAACAACAAGTCCCAGCCCTTCCACTGGCCCCGGCGGACAAATTGGTCACCTTCCGCCACTCGCCGCGCCACCCCCAGCAGCAGCGCCCAGGTGAAGTCGGCCGTGGTTTCGTCCAGCACCCCGGGGGTATTGGTGACGGCGATGCCGCGGGCCGTGGCCGCTCCCACGTCGATGTTGTCGTAGCCCACCGCCACATTGGCCACCACGCGCAGCTTGGCGCCGGCGGCCAGCGCTTCGGCGTCTATTTTCTGGGTCAGTTGGCAGACCAGCGCCTCCTTATCTCCCAGCCGCGCCATAAGCTCTTGCTTGCTCAACTGCGCTTGGCCCCGATGCACGTCCAACTCAGCGTGCTGCTCCAGCAGCCGCATCGCCCGCGGCGGCAACTCCCGCGCCACCAAAACCTTCGCGCGCTCCCCCATCATGCCTCTCTGCTCCTGCTTGTCATCCTGAGCGCAACGGAGTGGAGCGAAGGATCTCAGCCGGGCAGTTCGGGAACCCCCGGATAACTTCACGGTTGAGATTCTTCGCCCCGAAGATTCGGGGCTCAGAATGACATCGGAGCGATAAATTCACGCCCTCCTGCCTTGAGCTTGCCTACCCTGCGCGGGCGAACCAAACGGCTCGAGCGGCCCGCTTTTTACTTCGCGCCCGAGTCTAGCACACGCTTCCGCGCTCCTCCGCCGCTGTCACCCCGAGCGTAGCCCGCCCTTTCTCGAAAAGGACGGGCAGCAGTCGAGAGATCTGCTTTTTCGCTGAGTCTAGCACACGCTTCTGTTTCCTGCTCTATCCGGAAGATGTGCTCTGCACCCGCATTTGCGCTACCATAGTCGAAGGATGGCCGGGCCGAACAAGAAGCTCGTCAAAGAGCTCCAGAAAATTCTCGGCAGGGACGGCGTCCTCTGGCAGCCGGAAGAGCTGCTGCTGTACGAATACGACGCCTCCGCGGAGCGCGCCGGGCCCGACGCCGTCGTCCTTCCCCGCAACGTCGAAGACGTCGTCCGCCTGGTGCGCCTGGCCAACCGCTACGGCGTCCCCCTGGTGGGGCGCGGCGCCGGCACCGGACTCTCCGGCGGCGCCCTGACCCCGCAGGGCGGTCTGCTGGTGGTCTTCAGCCGGATGAAGCGCATCCTGGAGGTGGACCTGGAAAACCTGCGCGCCGTGGTCGAGCCCGGAGTGGTGAACCTCGACCTGACCAAAGCGGTCGAAGACCGCGGCTACTACTTCGCCCCCGACCCCTCCAGCCAGAAAGCCTGCACCCTGGGCGGCAACGTTTCGGAAAACGCCGGCGGGCCCCACACCCTCCTCTACGGCGTCACCACCAACCACGTGCTCGGCCTGGAAGTCGTGCTTCCCACCGGCGAGCGGGTGGAAGTGGGCGGGCGCACCTTCGACCTCCCCGGGTACGACCTGACCGGGGTGTTGGTGGGCTCGGAAGGCACGCTGGCCCTGGTCACCAAAATCATCGTCCGCTTGTTGCGGCTCCCCGAGGCGGTCAAAACCTTGCTGGCCGTCTTCGAGACTCTGGACGACGCCACCGAGACCGTAGCCGACCTCACCGCCCGCGGCATCACCCCGGCGGCTTGCGAGCTGCTCGACCGCTTCTGCCTGGGCGCGGTCGAAGCCGCCACCCACGCCGGCTATCCGCTCGACGCCGCCGCCGTGCTGCTCATCGAAGTCGAAGGCCTGCGGGAAGGCGTCGAGGCGCAGGCCGACCAGGTGGAAGAAGTCTGCCGCGCCCACCGCGCCCGCCAGGTCCGCCGCGCGCTGAGCGAAGCCGAACGCGAAAAGCTCTGGACCGGCCGCAAGAACGCCTTCGGAGCCATGGGCCGCATGGCGCCCAACTACTACGTCCAGGACGGCGTCATCCCCCGCACCAAGCTGCCGCAAACCCTGCGCGCCGTGGTCGAGATCGGCCGCCGCCACGGCTTTGAGGTCGGCAACGTCTTCCACGCCGGCGACGGCAACCTCCACCCCGCCATCCTCTTCGACGCCCGCGACCCCGAACAGTACGCCCGGGTGGTGGCCGCCTCCAACGAGATGATGAAGGTCTGCCTGGACATGGGCGGCTCCATCACCGGCGAGCACGGGGTGGGGATGGAAAAGCAGAACTTGATGCCCTTGCTCTTCTCCGACGCCGACCTGGACGCCATGGCCCGGGTGAAGAGCGTCTTCAACCCCGGCGGCAACCTCAACCCGGCCAAGATGTTCCCCCTGTCGAAGTCCTGCGGTGAAATTCGTGTTCGGCCTATGCCTCAAAGGGTGTCAACAAGGTGATGTAAGAGGGTAGGACAGTGGCCAACAAAGAGCGGCGAATTTCATCCCGAGCGAAGCCGAGGGGCAAAATCCGCGTCCGCCCCCTGCCGCAAAGTGCGTCGCCGCAGTGATTCAGGAGAAAGGACAGTGGTCAAGAAAGAATTGCGAAGTTCATCCCGAGCCCGCCCTGCCTGCCCCGTCGGAGCGAAGCGGAGACCCCGAGCGCAGTCGAGGGGAGCAATGTCGAGGGGAGCGAAGCCGAAGGGCAAAGTCGAGGGACGAAATTCGCCTCCGCCGCCTGCCCCAACGAGACGAGGCATAATGATGCCTGGCGTCACCCCCACCTTCCTTTGTCATTCCGAGCCCGCACTTGCGGGGGAGGAATCTGCATTTGGTTTGGCCGGGCGGGGCGGGGTTTTTCGGAGCCAAGCGGAGACCCTGCCTGCCCTGAGCGCAGTCGAAGGGAGCGTAGCCGAAGGGAACCCCGCCAAAGATTCGTCGCGCGAAGCGCATCCAGGGAAGGGGTCTGGGGAAACCCTCTCCGGGTGTCCCCAGCGCGATAACGAATAGCAATGCCTATCGCCACTGATCAATTCGACTCGCTCCGCTCCACCGTCTCAAGTCTCCTCACTACCGAGTCCGCCGCCTGCCGGCGCTTCATGGTCGACGGCGTCACCCCGTCCGCGGTGGTCGAGCCCACCGAGGCCGGGGAATTAATCGAAATCATCCGCTGGGCGCGCAGCCACCATGCGGCCCTGCTGCCGGTTTCGAGCGGTGTTTACTTGCCGGTGGGCAACCCCCCGGCGGCGGCCGATGTGGCGGTCTCGCTGGCCCGCATGAACCAGGTGGCCCACTACGACCCGGCCGACCTGACTCTGAGCGTGCAGCCGGGAATGCTGCTGCGGGACGTGCAGGCGCTGCTCGCTGAGCACGGCCTCTTCCTCCCCGCCGACCCGCCCTACGCCGACGGTGCCGCGCCCGCAATCGGGGCCGCTCTGGGCGGCCTGCTGGCCACCAACGCCTCCGGGCCGCTGCGCTACGCCTACGGCACCTGGCGCGACTTCGTCCTGGGGATGAAGTTCGTTACCGGGGAAGGCAAGCTGGTCAAGACCGGAGGCCGGGTGGTAAAGAACGTGGCCGGCTACGACCTGGCCAAGCTGATGATCGGCTCGCTGGGCACCCTGGCCATCCTGACCGAAATCAGCTTCAAGGTCTTTCCCCTGCCCGCGCGCACCGCCACGTTTGTGGCCGGCTTCCGCGAGCTAGAGGCGGCGCTGGCGCTGCGCTCCCGCATCGTCCATTCCGTTCTGCAACCAATGAGTATCGATTTGCTCGACTCCGCCGCCGCCCGCCTGATTACCTCCACCGAGTCCAGCCCAGCGGCCCCCGCCGCTGGGACTCAACCTGACTGGTTGCTAGTCGTTTCCGTCGGCGGAGTCGAGACAGTCATTGACCGCTACGAAAAAGAACTGAGCACGCGGGCGCGGGAGGCGAACGCCGCCTCGTTCGCGCGCCTCGCCGGCGAGGAGGGCCAAGCCCTGCTCACCGGACTGCGCAACCTGATTCCGCGCGCCCGGGAAACCCACCCCGGCGCGACCATCGTCAAGTGCACCCTGCCGCTCACCCAGCTCGGCGCCTTCATCGCCAAAGCACAGCAGGTGGCCGCCCGCTACCAACTGCCGGCGGCCGCCTCCGCCCACGCCGGCTCCGGCATCGCCTACATCTATCTAGGGGGACCAGAGGCAGCGATCGACACCACGAAAAAGATGGCCCAGGCAGCCACCGAGATGGTCCACGCCGGCAACAACCTGGGCGGGCGCACGACAATTCCCTGGTGCCCCACCGAGGTGAAGCGCGACGTCAACCCGTGGGGCCCTGTCCGCGACGACTTCCCCCTGATGCAGAAGCTCAAGGCCCAGTTCGACCCCGACAGAATTTTGAACCCCGGCCGCTTCGTAGGGGGCTTGTGAAACAACAGGACTACTGGAGGAGAAATTTGAGAGAGATACTGGAGCAAATTCAACGGGGATTGGATCATGATCTTTACTACTTGGCCCTATTTGTTTCCCTCGCAGTACCGGATGGTTGCGGAGCCATCGGTTCCGAGGACGGTGAAGCTGCGCGAAAGAAATACACAGACTGGTTTGACAAGTATGTCGCGGGTAGATACTCGGGATTCCTCAGCGGCGAGGATTGCTATTTGTTTCGGTGTTCACTACTACACCAAGCCAGTTCGCAGCACCCAAAGAGCACCTATTCAAGAGTTCTCTTTGTCGAACCGTCTGCAACAACGAATGTCTTTCACAACAACATCCTCAATAATGCGCTGAACATA
>JALLOH010000098.1 GCA_027717655.1 Acidobacteriia bacterium AH_259_A11_L15 | reverse complement strand
CCCAGATGGTGCTCGACCTTACCGGGAAGCCGGAGACCAAGTTCATCCGCGCCCACTGGGAGCTGAACCGCTGGGGGAGGGTCCGCCCGGAGCCCCTGTTCCGCTTCGGCGTGACCGCCCGCCCCGTGGCGCCCCGAAACGCCTAGCCAGCCCCCGCGCTTCGCCCGGGTAGGCCCTGCCGGGCTTTTTCCTCTAAGTCAAACAAAAAAAATGGGGTTGTGGAAAGATCTGCCCTGAGCAGGGGTGCGAGGAGGCAAAAAGAAAGGGGTAGGGGCGAAGGGCTTGTCCTGAGCCAGGCTGGCAGCGGGAAAAAAGAAAGGGGTAGGGGCGAAGGGCTTGTCCTGAGCCGGGCTGGCAGCGGGCAAAAAGAAAGGGGTAGGGGCGAAGGGTCGGTTGCCCGGTGGGTGTATTCGCCACCTACCCCCAAAAAGGGGGGTTCCCTTTTATGCGTGATTGGATTCTCGGTGCCAGCCGAGGTTGCTGATTTTTTTTGAAACCCTTTTGCCGGCTGTGTCTTACCTCTCCGCCGGGCCGCGCCGATTGTGACCGCCATCACGGGGAGGATTGGGCCTCCTGCACGGGCAACTTCGGGGCTTGCCGGGCAGGCTGCCCGCGTCGGCTGGTCGTTAGAGCCGCGTCCCGGCAGCACTAGAATGGGACTGCTCCCGTTTTGGGAGTCGAACCCCTTTCTACCGGACAGGGCAAGGGCCTAGCCTCCTTTTTTGCAAGGGCATACGGGAGCGACTGTTGGCGGAGAAATTGCTCCCCAATGGAGAGGGAGTTGTGTCTCTGGTCTCTGGGCGCGACCACGCCAGGGGCTCAGCGATCGTTCCAAGCGTTAGCCATGAAAAAGCCTCGCAAACAGAAGAGGAGCCAAGTCCGGCTGCGGCTGCTGCCGCCCTGCCAGCACCAGCGGGCTGAGGAGAAAGTCTGGGCGCGGGATCTACTGTCGGGGTCATTCCCCTCAAAAAAATAGATGCCATGAATAGAGAAGAGAAGAGCAGTACGCGGCTGATTGTGCTGAGCGTGGGGCTGGCCGCCGGTGTGTTCGTGCTGGACGTGTCGCTTCCCTTAGGCGTGGCGGGCGGGGTGCCCTACGTGGTTGTGGTGCTGGTTTCTTTGTGGGCGCGGGTGGCAGCCATGCGGGAGGCGGAAGCGGCGAGGAAGTTTGAAGGGCTGTTGGTAGCGGCGCCGGACGCCATCGTGGGAGTGGACCGCGAGGGCCACGCCGTGCTCGTTAGCGCTCAGGTCAGTGAATTGAGTTGGTTTGGACATGCGCGTACATAAACGCTCTTCGATTATCGCTGCCACCTTGGCGGTTATTCTCCTTGGCATGGCCTCATGGTGGGCAGTGGCCAGGATAAGGGCACATGAACGAGCGGACATGGCCGAGGCTCTGTCCACCCTGCTTGAGACGGAGCAGCAGGCTCTCCGATCGTGGTCCAGGGAACATCGCGCCCTCGCCCAGGCCTGGGCCAACTCACCAAGAGTGCTTCGTCTGACCAGGGAATTGCTGGCAACGCCGCGTACCCGAGACGCGCTGATCAAGGCTCCAGTGCAAGCTCAAATCCGGGAATGGCTCCACCCGGTGTATTCCGGAAAAGAGTATCAGGGCTTCTTCATCATTGGGCCTGGAAACATCAACTTGGCCTCCACCCGCGACAGCAATCTCGGCGTACCTAACCTGTTGATCAAACAGGAAGATGTCCTTGAAAGAATGTGGTCAGGTCAAGCTGCACTGAGCTTGCCTCAGCGGTCAGACGTTCCCCTCCCAGACCCAAACGGTGTGCTGCGCGAGGAGCAGCCCACCATGTTCATCGGTGCACCGATCTGGGACGAGTCCGGTACTGTTATTGCCATCCTCACTTTTCGCATCAATCCCTTGGAAGAGTTCACAGCCATTCTCCAACGGGGGCGGATTGGAGGTAGCGGGGAAACCTATGCCTTTGACCAGCGTGCTCGCCTGATCAGTGAGAGCCGCTTTGATGATCAACTGCGTAGGATTGGCCTCATCGGTCCGGATGAACGCGCGATTCTTAATGTGGCCATTCGGGATCCTGGCGTGAATCTGGTAGCGGGAGAGCAGAGCACAGTCCCAAGGGAGCAGCAACCGCTGACCCGGATGGCCGATAGTGCTTTGGCAGGCGACTCGGGGACAGATGTGGAAGGATACCGCGATTATCGTGGGGTATCGGTGGTTGGTGCCTGGGTTTGGGATTCAGAGCTAGGTCTTGGCATCACGACGGAAATCGACACCGTCGAGGCCTACGAGAGCCTTTCTTCCATCCAGACTGTCATATTCGCCCTCACAGGATTTTCTATGCTTCTGTTGATCGTAGTGACGATGGTTTTCGTCGCCGGCCGCGAGCGCATACTCAAGGGCGAGCAATCCCTGCGGGAATCGGAGGTGAAGTTCGGCTCGGTGACGCAGTCGTCTCTCGACGCCATCATCGCCGCCGACAGCAGTGGGCGTATTATTTCCTGGAACAAGGGCGCGGAAGCCACCTTTGGCTACCGCGAAGAGGAAGTGTTGGGCCAGCCATTGAGTCTGTTGATGCCGGAGCGATACCGCGAGGCGCATCAGCGCGGGCTAGAGCGGCTGCGGTCCACGGGGCAGACGCGCATTATTGGAAAGAGACTCGAACTGCACGGGCGGAGAAAAAACGGCAGTGAGTTCCCGCTGGAACTTTTACTGGGCACCTGGAAGACCCATGATGAGACATTCTTCAGCGGCTTCCTACGCGACATCACCGAGCGCCAGCAGGCCGAGGAGAGAATCCGAAAACTGAACGAAGAGTTGGAGCAGCGCGTGGCCCAGCGCACCGCCGAACTGGAGGCCGCGGTCAAGGAGCTGGAAGCTTTTACCTACTCGGTCTCCCACGACCTCCGCGCTCCCCTGCGCCACATTGACGGCTTTTCCAAAATCCTGGTCGAGGATATTGGTTCCCGCCTGGACTCGACCGCCCGGCACTACTTGCAGCGCATCCAGGAGGGGACTCGTCAGATGGGAACCCTGGTGGATGATTTGCTCAACCTCTCCCGCATCGGTCGCCAGGAAGCCCGGCGGCAGGTGACCGGCTTGAACTCCCTCGTCGATGAGGTGCGGAAGGAACTCCAAGCCGAAACCGCAGGTCGCCGAGTCGAATGGCAGGTCGGCCCCTTGCCCTTTGCCGACTGTGACCCCGCTTTGATGAAGCAGGTCTTCGCCACCCTGCTCTCCAACGCGCTCAAGTTCACCCGGCCGCGGGAGCGAGCCGTCATCGAGGTGGGGCAGACCACCGTCAATGGCCAGCCGGTGGTCTTCGTGCGTGACAACGGGGTGGGCTTTTCGATGAAGTACGTGGACAAGCTCTTCGGGGTCTTTCAACGGCTCCACCGCGCCGAGGATTTCGAAGGTACTGGGGTGGGGCTGGCCACCGTGCAGCGCATCCTCCACAAGCACGGCGGCCGCGTCTGGGCGGAGGCAGAGCTCGACAAAGGCGCCACCTTCTATTTCACCCTGGGAGAGGCGGAAAACCAAAAAGCGGAGAAGCCTATTCCTGCTGCGGCGACGAGAGGTGAGCCATGACTCAAGAGGAAGTGCACATCCTGCTGGTGGAGGACAACCCGGCGGACGTGGAGTTGACCCTGCACACCTTCCGCAACGGCAACCTCCGGAACCGGATTCATGTGGCCCGCGACGGGGAGGAGGCCCTGGATTTTCTCTTCTGCCGCGGGCCTTACAGTGTTCGCACTTTCGAGCACGCGCCCAAACTGATCCTATTGGATTTGAAGCTGCCCAAAGTGGACGGAATGGAAGTGCTGCGGCAGGTAAAGGGCGATCCCCGCACCAAGGCCATCCCCGTAGTCATCCTCACCTCCTCCAAGGAAGAAAAGGACATGGTCAATAGCTATCAACTGGGGGTGAACAGCTACATCCAGAAGCCGGTGGATTTCAACCAGTTCCGGGAAACAGTGAAGCAACTGGGGCTGTACTGGCTGGTGGTCAACGAGCCGCCGCCGACCAACGCCTTCTCGGCCCGCTAGAATGGCGAAAACGCTGCCGGAGAAAGCTGAAGCGAACGCGGAAGCCGGCCCCGGCCTCCTCCGGATTTTGCTGGTCGAAGACAACCCCGCGGATGCCGAGCTTTGCCTCCGAGAGCTGAAGAAGGCTGGATGGGAAGTTGTGGCGGATGTGGTGCAAGCGCCCGACGACTTCGCCCACCGGCTGGAGACGCAGCCCTATGACATCGTCTTGGCCGACTACGGCCTGCCGAACTGGACGGGGATGGGAGCGCTGGAGCATTTGCGTCGGCGGCGGAAGTATCTCCCGTTCATCTTGGTTACGGGATCGTTGGGGGAAGAAATGGCGGTGGAGTGCATCAAGCAGGGGGCCTCCGACTACGTCCTGAAAGACAATCTGATTCGGTTGCCCGTGGCGGTTCGCCGTGCCCTGGAGGAAAAAGCCCTGCGCGAGGAGCGCCGGCGGGCGGAAGCGGAAAGAGCCCGCCTGATGACGGCCATCGAGCAGGCCGCCGAGGCCATCGTCATCACCGACCCGGAGGGCAGAATTCAATACGCCAATCCCGCCTTCACCTGGATGACCGGTTACAGCCGCGAAGAGGCCCTGGGCCAAACTCTGCTCCTCAAGTCGGGCCAGCACGAACGGATGTTCTACCAGATGATGTGGGAGACCCTCCGGGCCGGCAACGTCTGGCAGGGGGAGCTGGTCAGCCGGCGCAAAGACGGGACTCTCTACACCGAAGAGATGAGCATCACTCCGGTGCGCGGCGCTGACGGCCAAATCACCCACTTCATCGCCCTCAAGCAGGACGTCACCGAGCGCAAGCGAGCGGAGGAAGAGCGAGCCCAGGCCCTGAAGCTGAAGGTAGCCAACGAAGCCCTTGAGC
>JALLOH010000097.1 GCA_027717655.1 Acidobacteriia bacterium AH_259_A11_L15 | reverse complement strand
GTGCAGTGAGCCATGAAAGTCTTTGCGGTCGGCGCGACGGGTTTCCGGGGGAAGCTCTGGCCTGGAATGTCTGACGAGGAAGAGCTGTGAAAAGAACGGACATTGACATAGATACGTTGTGCATCAACACCATCCGCACACTGTCCATGGATGCGGTTCAAAAAGCCAAATCCGGCCATCCCGGAACTGCGATGGCGTTGGCCCCGGTTGTCTATTGCTTGTGGCAGCGATTCCTGCGCTTTGATCCCGAAGACCCGATTTGGCCGAACCGGGACCGGTTTGTTCTTTCTGTTGGGCACGCCTCTATGTTGCTCTACTCGATGCTGCACCTGTGCGGCGTCAAGGCCGTGAATCCCAAGTACGAGCGACTCGGTGAACTGTCGGTCAAACTGGACGACATCAAGTGTTTCCGCCAGCTCGACAGCAAATGCCCCGGTCACCCCGAGTACCGATGGACCTCAGGCGTGGAGACCACCACGGGGCCGCTTGGACAAGGGGTAGCCACGAGTGTGGGCATGGCCATCGCCGCGCAATGGATGGCGCAGTATTTCAATCGGCCTAACTTTGCGATGTTTGACTACAACGTCTACTCGCTGTGCGGCGACGGCGACATGATGGAGGGTGTTTCGAGCGAGGCAGCTTCTCTGGCAGGGCATCTGAGACTTTCCAACCTCTGCTGGATTTACGACAACAACAAGATCACCATTGAAGGGCATACCGAGTGGGCGTTCAGCGAGGACGTTGCCACCCGCTTCATCGGCTACGGATGGAACGTAACCCGCGTTGGTGACGCCAACGACCTGGAGATGCTGGAACGGGCCTTCCGCACCTTTCACAGCACACAGGACAGGCCGACGCTGATCATTGTGGACAGTCACATCGCCTATGGCGCCCCCAACAAGCAGGACACCAGTGCGGCGCACGGCGAGCCGCTAGGCGAGGAAGAGATCAAACTTGCCAAACGGAACTATGGCTGGCCGGAGGACGCGAAGTTCCTTGTTCCTGAGGGCGTCCGGGAGCACTTCCAGAACGGAATAGGCAAGCACAGTCGGGAGTTACGTCAGGCTTGGATGACTAAGTTCTCCGAGTACGAGGCCCGCTATCCTGAGCTGGCTTCGCAGCTCTACAAGATGCAGCACCGCCAGCTTCCCGACGGCTGGGACAAGAACCTGCCCACTTTCCCTGCCGACGCAAAAGGAATGGCGGGGCGGGACGTCTCCGGCAAGATGCTCAATGTACTCGCGCAAAATGTGCCCTGGCTAATTGGCGGGTCGGCCGACTTGGCTCCCTCAACGAAGACCCGACTGACGTTCGACCAAGCGGGCGATTTCTCTGCGGATAATTACAGTGGGCGAAACCTTCACTTTGGCATCCGCGAACACACGATGGCGGCAGTTCTGAACGGGCTTTCCCTCTCCAAAGTTCGTCCCTATGGGTCGGGTTTCTTGATTTTCAGCGACTATTTCCGGCCCTCGCTCCGCCTCAGTGCCATTATGGAGATCCCGGTCATTTACATCCTTACCCACGATTCCATTGGCGTCGCGGAAGACGGGCCAACCCATCAACCCGTCGAGCAGCTCGCTTCTTTGCGGGCCATTCCGGGATTGATCACTCTTCGGCCTGCCGACGCCAACGAGGTGGCGGAAGCCTGGCGAGTCATCATGCAGCTACACCACCAGCCAGCCTGCCTGATCCTCAGCCGCCAGGCGCTGCCCACTTTCGATCGCTCCAAGTATGCCCAGGCCTCCGGGGTGGTCAAGGGAGGCTATGTCCTGGCTGACGCCAAGGGTGGGAATCCCGAGGTGGTGTTGCTGGCGACGGGAAGCGAAGTTTCGCTTTGCGTGAACGCGTATGAACAGCTCACGGCGGAAGGGATCAGGGCGCGGGTGGTGAGCTTGCCTTCCTGGGAGCTTTTTGATCAGCAGAGCCAGGAGTACCGGGATAGCATCATTCCTCCAGAAGTTACCGCTCGGATCTCCGTCGAACAGGCTTCAACTCTGGGCTGGGATCGATACGTCGGACCTAGAGGCCGAGCAATCGGCATGAAGACCTTCGGAGCTTCAGCTCCTCTGAAAGAACTGCAGAAAAAGTTTGGTTTTACACCGAAGACCGTGGTGGGCACTGCCAAGGAACTGCTGGGAAAGGCGAGGTAATCATGCGGGTGGCCATCGGTTGTGATCACGCCGGGTTCGAACTGAAGGAAAAGCTAAAAGCCTTCTTGCGCGAGCTGGGACACGAAATTGTGGACGTAGGAACGCACAACACTGACTCCGTGGACTACCCGGACTACGCGGAGGCCGTGGGGGTGGCGCTGCGGGAAGACCGCGCCGACCGCGGCATCCTGGCTTGCGGGAGCGGCGTAGGTGCATCGGTCGCGGCAAACAAGCTGCCCGGCATTCGCGCCGGCCTTTGCCACGATACTTATTCGGCTCACCAAGGGGTCGAGCACGACGATATGAACGTGTTGGTGTTGGGAGCCCGGGTCATTGGCCCGGCGCTGGCGCAGGAGCTCGTCCGGGTCTACCTCGAAGCCGAGTTTACTGCGGAAGAACGCCACCGTCGCCGGCTGGAAAAAGTCAGCGCGCTCGAAGCCACCTTCAACTCCAGGAGGGTGGAACCGTGAATCCGCTGAAGGAACTGCAAGAGCACGGCCAGTCGATCTGGCTCGACTACATCCGACGCAGCCTGATTACCAGCGGTGAGCTCGAACGCCTGATCAAGGAAGATGGCTTGCGCGGCGTCACCAGCAACCCCACTATCTTCGAGAAAGCCATCGCCGGCAGCAAAGACTACGATGATGGCTTGCGCGTCCGGCTCGGCCGGGATCCCCACACCGAAGCGGCCGTACTCTTCGAGACGCTGGCTGTCGAGGACATCCAGAAGGCGGCTGATGCGTTCCGCCCCGTCTATGAGAGCACCCAGGGAACCGACGGCTTTGTTAGCCTGGAAGTCTCGCCCCGCTTGGCCCATGACACCGAAGGGACTCTCGCCGAGGCACGGCGCCTGTGGAAGGCCCTGGCCCGCCCCAACGTGATGATCAAGGTGCCGGCCACGCCGGAAGGCATCCCTGCCATCACGGCCCTGATTGCCGAAGGGATCAGCGTCAACGTCACCCTGATGTTTTCTCTGGCGCACTACGACGCAGTGGCCCAGGCCTACCTGCGGGGGCTCGAGCGTTGCACCGAGCCGCAGCGGGTCGCCTCCGTGGCCTCGTTTTTCGTCAGCCGGGTGGACACCGCGGTCGATCGCAAACTAGAAACGGTGGGCAGCCCTGACGGCCTCTCCCTGCGCGGCCGCATCGCCATCGCGAACTCCAAGCGCGTCTACAAACGGTTCCAGGAGATCTTCAGTGGCGAGCCGTTTGCTGTCCTGCGCGAGCGCGGCGCGCGTGTGCAACGGCCGCTGTGGGCCAGCACTGGAACAAAGAACCCGGCCTATTCCGACGTGCTTTACGTCGAAGAACTCATCGGGCGGGACACGGTCAACACCGTGCCCCCGGCCACGCTGGACGCCTTCCGGGATCACGGCCGCGTGCGGACCAACACGATCGAGCAAGGGCAGGCGGAAGCGGAGGAGGCGCTGGGGCGCCTGGCAAAGCTCGGCATCGACCTGAAGGCGATTACCGAAAAGCTGCAAGTAGACGGCGTCAGCTCCTTTGCAGCTTCCTATGAGAAACTTCTCGGCGCGCTGGAAGAAAAGCACAAGGTTCTGCTCGCCGGCCAGGCGGCGCGCGAGCAGTTGAGCCTGGGGATCTACCAGAGCAAAGTGCAAGAACGGTTGCAAGCTTGGCAGAAGGATCGCTTTGCGTGTCGCCTCTGGCAAAAAGACACGACCCTCTGGTTTCCTCAGCCGGTTCCGGAAATCGCCGATCGGCTGGGGTGGCTCAACCTGCCAGAAGGCATGCATGAACAACTCGATGACCTAGACCTTTTCGCCCAGCAAGCCAGGGCCGAGGACATCCGCCATGTAGTCCTTCTGGGGATGGGTGGCTCTAGCCTAGCGCCAGAAGTTCTCCAGCAGTCTTTTGCCCACGCACCGGGCTATCCCGAGCTAATCGTTCTCGATAGCACCCATCCCGCGGCCGTACTGGCGGTCGAGAAGGGCATCGGTGTGCTCCACACTCTCTTCTTGGTTTCGAGCAAATCAGGCACGACCAGCGAGACGCTCTCGTTTTTCCGTTATTTCTGGGAACGTGTGAGCCGGTCGACCAAGACACCGGGGCGTCACTTCGTCGCCATCACGGATCCAGGAACACCCCTGGAAAAGCTGGCAAGGGAGCGGAAGTTCCGTCGTATTTTTTTGTCGCCCGCCGATGTCGGTGGGCGGTATTCCGCTCTCAGCGTCTTCGGTCTTGTGCCCGCAGCGCTCATCGGGGTTGATGTGCACAGGCTCTTGGACCGAGCCTGGCGGATGGCTGAGGCCAGTGCCTTTTGCGTTGCCGGGTCGGACAACCCCGGCTTGACCCTGGGAGCCACACTGGGAGAACTGGCACTGGCTAGACGGGACAAGGTCACGTTCCTGGCCCCTTCTTCTTTGTCCTCCTTGCCGGCCTGGATTGAACAACTCATCGCCGAGAGCACTGGCAAGGACGGCAAGGGCATCCTGCCGGTCGCCGGGGAGCCGCTTCGCTCGCCCGACGGCTACGACGGGGACCGGCTCTTTGTCCACCTGTGGATAGAGAGAAACGGCGACGCCGGCTTGCTGAAAGGCGCCGCGGCCCTGGAAGCCGCCGGCCATCCTGTCGTTCGCCTCAACTTGTCGGAGATGGCCGACCTGGGACAGGAGTTCTTTCGTTGGGAAGTGGCCATCGCCGCAGCAGGCGCTGTCCTGGGCATCCATCCCTTCAACCAGCCCGATGTGCAGTTGGCCAAAGAGCTTGCCCGGCAGGCGATGGACCAAAAGGGTGGTACAGGAAAGAAGACCGACAGCGGCGCAGAGCCTGTAAAGGCGGCCC
>JALLOH010000096.1 GCA_027717655.1 Acidobacteriia bacterium AH_259_A11_L15 | reverse complement strand
AAAGCCGGGCCCTTCCGGGGTATGGTTGGCTTTGGTAGGGCGGGGCTTCAGCCCCGCCGTTAAGAAAGAGTCAGCCTTTCTACCTCACTGCCGTAGGCGGTCGCGGAGGTCGGTAGACCGGAGCGACAAACACTCCCTCAGGGGCTAAAGCCCCTGATATTCTTGGCTGTGTTTCGGCACGGCTGAAGGCGTCCGCTGACGGTGGCAGACAGGAATGTCTGTCCTACCAACGGAATTGCAATTGGTGGGGTCGAATGCAGAGCGTCGATTTGAGTCAAGCAGATTCCTCGCTGCGCTCGGAATGACAGCGAGTTGGAGGTGGGGGGATGATTCTGCGGACGTTTGTGTTTCGGGCGAAGAGGAGCCCGAATGCGGGCAAGGAGCCGCGCACGGAGGTTCCGTTCATGCGGCGGCCCTCGGCTTCGCTTCGCTCCGACGGGGTAAAGGAGGCGATGCGGTTGGTGCGGGGCATCCCGGCCGGCGATGTCGCCTGGGAACGCCTGTGATAAGATGAAATGGAGAGGTCGAGGATGGAGCGCGAATTCACTGCGGTGTTCGAGAAGCACGGGCGGTGGTACGTTGCCTACGTGGAAGAAATCCCGGGGGTGAACACGCAGGGGCGAACGTTGGCGGAGGCCCGGCGCAACCTGCGGGAAGCACTTCGGCTCATCCTCGAGACCAATCGTCGCCTGGGGGCGAAGCAGCGCTCTCGCGGTGCTCGACGGGAAGCTATCGCGGTCGAGGTGTGAGTAGAGGCGCATGAAGCGGCGGGAGCTGCTGCGCCACCTCGCTCAGCATGGCTGCTAGCTCATTCGTGAAGGGTCACGCCACTCTGTCTTCTACAATCCTGCGAAGCGGACAAATTCCACGGTTCCGCGGCATCGAGAAATAAATAGTTTTCTGGCGCGGAAAATTTGCCGGGATTTGGGCGTTCCATGGCCAAGCTAGCGGGAGGTGAGGGGATGATTCTGCGGACGTTCGTGTTCAGGGTGAAGAGGAAGAAGCGGCGGGCGGTGGTGGGGTTCATGCGGCGGGAGGCGCTAAAGCTACTGCGGCGGATTCCGGCCTGCCGGGCAGCGTTCTTCTGCCGGAACCCTTCGACTTCGCCCCTCGCTCCCGCTCGGGGCAAGCTCAGGGCAGGCCCCAAGCGCAAGGGTGAATATATGTGGGTGACGGTGTGGCGGAACCAGCGGGCGGTCCGGGCAGCGCAGAAGCGGAAAGACTGGCAGCGGATCGTGCGGATCGAAGAGGGGGAGTATTTCGCCGGGCGGCCGAAGGCGCAGCACTTTGAGGTGCTGCTGACGAAATAGAAGCAAGGAAGCACGGAGAGCAGAGAGGGAGGGAGGCAACCGGAAGCAAAGGAGGGGGAAGAGGCAAAGAACTTTTTCGTAAGCGATTGAAAAGAAAGAAAAAACAAACGTCTGCAAAAACCGCCCGTTCGACTTTGCTTCCCTCGGCTCCGCTCCCCTCGACTTCGCTCGGGGTCTTCGCTGCGTTACGACAGGGTCTGCGCTGGGCTGCGACGGGACAGGCAGGACGGATTCTGCGTGTCTAATTGATTGAGAATGAAGGAGTAAAAATTTTTGTCCGCAAAAACCGCAAAAACCGCAAAAACCGTAGACTTTCGCTGGTGTGTCGTGCTAAGTGAGGGGCCGGCGCCGGCGGGCCGGAGCGTGAGCTAGAGGGCTGTGCCGGGGGAAGTGAAAAGGCCGGCAGAAACTAGTAATAAACTAGTTTCTGGACGGAAGTGGTTACGAATGAACAGGTTGGCGGGAAGGTAGCGGGTGCTACCCCCCCTCCCCCCAGTTTAGGGGCCGAGATCGAAGCTTTTCAATCACATACGAATGTTTAATAAAATTTTGATTGGAAATCGGGGGGAGATTGCAGTGCGCATCGTGCGCGCCTGCCGGGAGATGGGCATTGGGGCGGTGGCGGTCTATTCGGACGTGGACCGGGCGTCCGAGCACGTGCTGATGGCGGACGAGGCGCATCTGATCGGGCCGGCGGCCTCGACGGAAAGCTACCTGCGCATCGACAAGCTGATTGAGGTGGCCCGGCGGAGCGGGGCCGAGGCGCTGCATCCCGGCTACGGGTTCCTGGCGGAGAACCCGGGGCTGGCGCGGGCGTGCCGGGAGGCGGGCATCGCCTTCATTGGGCCGTCGCCGGAGACGATGGAACGGATGGGGAGCAAGACGGCGGCGCGGCGCACGGCGCAAGAGGCCGGCGCGCGGGTCGTCCCCGGAGCGGAGAACCCGCTGGACTCTGCGGAGGAAGCGGAAAAGGAAGCCCAGCGCTGCGGCTATCCGGTGCTGCTGAAGGCGGTGGCCGGGGGCGGCGGCAAGGGGATGCGGCTGGTGGCTTCGGGCCAGCAGATGGCGAGCGCGTGGCGGGACGCGCGCTCGGAAGCGGAGAACGCGTTCGGCGACGCGTCGCTCTACGTGGAGAAGTACCTGGAGCGGCCGCGACACGTGGAAATCCAAGTTCTGGCTGATCAGCACGGCAACGTTGTGCATCTAGGCGAGCGGGAGTGCTCGCTGCAGCGGCGGCATCAGAAGCTGGTGGAAGAGTCTCCCTCGCCGCTCGTGACCGCGGAATTGCGGGAGGCGATGGGGGCGAGGGCGGTGGGGATTGCGCGGGCGGCGGGCTACACGAACGCGGGCACGGTGGAGTTTCTGCTGGTGGCGTCGCCGAAAAGCGAGTTCGGCTGGGAGTTCTACTTCCTGGAGGTAAACACGCGGCTGCAGGTGGAGCACGCGGTGACGGAGATGGTGACCGGGATCGACCTGGTGAAGGAGCAGATTCGCATCGCCGCCGGGGAGCGATTGTCGCTGCGGCAGGAGCAAATCGAGTGGCGGGGCTGGGCGATCGAGTGCCGGATCTACGCCGAGGACCCGGAGAACAATTTCTTCCCCTGCCCGGGGCGGATCACGCGGCTGGAGCGGCCCGCGGGCCCGGGCGTGCGAGTGGACGGCTACGTCTACGAAGGCTGGGAGGTGCCGCTGGCGTACGACCCGCTGCTGGCGAAGCTGATTTGTTGGGGCAGCACGCGGGAAGAGGCGGTGGCGCGGCTGCGGCGAGCGCTGGACGAATACGTGGTGGCGGGCATCCAGACCAACGTCGCCTTCTTCCGCCGGCTGCTCCAAGAAGGCGCGTTCCTGCGCGGGGAGCTGGACACGGAGCTGGTCAACCGCATGCTGGCCCAGGGAGCGGCGCGGCCGCCGGCGCCCCCGGCGGCGGTGGAAGCCGCGGCGGTGGCCGCGGCCTTGAGCGAGATGACCGCGCCCACAAACGGGCTGCGCCTGCCTGACCGGCAGGCCCGATTCGGGCAGGCAGGCCCGCCGGAGCCGCCCAGCCGGTGGAAGCAAGCCGGTCGGCAGGCGGCGCTGCGGGGACCGGGTCGCAGGGGACGATGAAGTTCCAGGTCACCATCGCCGGCCAACGGCGGAGCATCGAGTTGCAGCGCGCCGGTGAAGGCTGGGAGTGCCGGGTGGACGGGGAGCCCCGGGGCGTCGACGTGGTGGAAGCGGCCCCGGGCGTGTTCTCGCTGCTACTGGACGGGCAGTCGTTCGCCGTGCACCTGGCGCGGGCAGGGGAGAGCTACCGGGTACACACGCGCGGGGCGGACGTGGTGGCGGTGGTAGAGAACCCACGGCGCTGGGGGGGTCGCAGCGGCGGCGGGCTGGCGCTGGCGGGCCGACAAGAGGTCACGGCGCCCATGCCGGGAAAAGTGGTGCGGGTGTTGGTGGGCGAGCAGGAGGAAGTGAAGGCGGGGCAAGGGCTGGTGGTGGTGGAAGCGATGAAGATGCAAAATGAGATTCCTTCGCCCAAGGCGGGCGTGGTAGAAACGGTCCTGGTGAGGGAGGGCGATCGGGTCGAACACGGGCAAGCGTTGCTGGTGGTGGCCTAGGGCGATTCCAGGAGGAACAATGGCGCAGGAAGCAATGGCGATGGTGGGAATTGATGAATTTGTCGAGGGGCTGAAGCGGCTGCCGCAGATGAAGTCGGAGGCGGTCAATGCCTACCTGAAGGCAAACCCGGTGAAGCCGGAGACACTGAAGCCGTATCTGTTCTTCAGCCCGGCGAACTACACGCGGAATCTGATTTTCAAGAACGAGCTGTTCGAGCTGCTGGCTCTTTGCTGGGAGGTGGGGCAGGTGAGCCGCATCCACAACCACCGCGACCAGCAATGCTGGATGGCGGTGCCCATCGGGAAGCTGAAGGCGCAGAACTTTCGCGTTCTCGACCGCGACGCGAAGAAGTGCACGTGCCGGCTGGAGCCCACCTCGAGCTTCCTGATTACTCCCGCGTCGCCGGCGGAAGTGGACCAAGACGAGCCGGTCCACCAGGTATTGAACCTAGCAGAATGGAACGAGCCCGCTGCCAGCCTGCACATCTATGCGCGGCCGTTCAACACCTGCGAGGTGTATTCGCTGGAAAATGGCACCTACGGCGACGTGCCGCTCTACTGCACCAGCGAATACGGCAAGGTGTGCAGGGAAGAAGGAGCGAACGTGCGCCGCTAGGGGCGGACGCGGTGGGACTCCAAGATTTCGCGGGCCAGGAAGTTGACCACCCGGGCCTGATTGCGGGCCTGCTGGAGGTAGGCCGCTTCCAGTAGTTGCCGCTTCTGGCGGCGTAACCATTCCTCGATCATCTCCCGCACTTCGGGGTTCGAGAGTTCGCGCTGCCCGGGCAGTTGGCGCTCCAAGAGTTTGACCAAATGGTAGCCGTCCTGGGTGCGGAGGGGACCGGCGACTTCCCCCACCTGCAAGCGGCGCACGGCGTTGCGCAGCGCGGGATGCGTTTCGGTCAGGCTCGACTCGGGGAAGAAACCCAGGTCGCCGCCGGCCAGCGCGCTGTCGGGGTCTTCGGAATAGTTGCGCGCCAGGTCCGCGAAGTCGTCGCCTTGGCGCAGGCGCTCCCGCAGGGCCTGGACTTTGCGCCGGGCCTGCTCGTCGGTGACGGCGTCGTCGTTGCGGAGGTTGCGCGCCTGGCGCTCGCGCCGCGGCGTCACCAGGATGTGGGCCACGTGG
>JALLOH010000095.1 GCA_027717655.1 Acidobacteriia bacterium AH_259_A11_L15 | reverse complement strand
CGGGCCCGGCGGAAACCCGCCGGGCTTTGGTGTTTTTTGGGTGAGTGGGCCTCAGCGGCTAAAGCCGGTTCTTGGGCTGGCGGTGTCAGCCGGGCTGACCCTTCGGCTTCGCTCCCTTCGGCTGCACTCAGGGCAGGCAGGACAAGAGCCCGGCCCCGACCAGGGCAACTTCAGGAGCCGTTGGCGGCGGGCAGGTTGAGCAGCACCATGGCCAAGCTCCAGGCGATGACCAGCACCGAGCCCCAGGACATCAGGGCCAGGCGCAAGTGGGCCGGCGGGGTGGTGGGCCGCCGGTCGCTGACCAGTCGCCCCAGGGCCATCCCGGCGAGCAGGCCGCCAATGTGGGCGGCGTTGTCGGACCCGAAGAAGATGCCGATCACCAGGATGAAGATGGCCCAGCGGATGAGAGAGGCGCGGTACTCGCTGGCAAAGCCCGGGCGCTGGCTGATGTAGGAGATGAGGATGCCCATGAGCCCCATGACCGCCCCCGAGCTCCCCACGCTGAGTCCGGCCGGCCCGTACCACCAGGTGCTGGCCACGAAACTGGCCACGCCGGTGGCCAGATAGAGAAACAGGAAGCGGGGGGAGCCGAAGAGCTCTTCCACCTGCGGGCCCACCATCCAGAGGACGAAGGAGTTGAATCCAAAATGGAGGATGCTACCGTGCAGGAAGATGGGCATCACCAGCCGCCAGTACTCGCCGGCGAAGACGCCGGCGCCGAACTTAGCGCCCAACTGATAGAGGACTTCAGCATCGATGCCGCCGAACAGGCCCTTCATCGCGCCCGCCTGTACGCTGTTCACGTAGGCCACCGCGAAGAACAGCAGGTTCGCCAGCAGCAGCGCGTAGGTGACCGGGTTCTCGGCGGGAATCACCGCCAGGGCCACCCGCTTGAAAACGGAAACCGAGAAGGCCGCCTGGCTGGCGCCGCAATGGGAGCAGGCTTTCTCCGCGGCGCCCACCAGCCGCCCGCAAGAGAAACAGACCCGGGGCTTGGGCTGGGAGCGGAACAGGGAGCCGAGGGCGTCCTGGAAGCGTTCCCGGTAGCGGTTCAGTTTCCAGCGCAGGCGCGGTGGCAGCATCAGGGAAAGACACTCACTTGCCAGCAGGTTGACCCAACCCTATAATACCCGCCGACTGTAGCCAGGCAGGAAGAATTTTGCCCGGAGGTACACGATGGCCAGAAGAGCGGATCGAAGCAAGCAGTTGGAAGAGCAAGGACGACGAGTGGGCCGGGAGCTGGGGCGGCTGGTGGGCCGGCTGGAGCGGCAGGCGCGCGTGCTGGCCCGCAAGGGACGACAGATGGGGGGCCGGGCGCGCCGGCAGTCCATCGGGGCGCTGCGCCGCAGCGCCGGGGCCTTGAACCAGCTGGCCCTGAAACTGGAGAAACCCGGCGGGGGCTCTTCCCGTTCCAGGCGTCGCCGGGGGACGAAGCGCCGGCGGTGAGTCGAGTGGGTCAATTCGAGCGACGATTGCTGGCCATCATCCTGCTGCTGGTGCTGCTGGCGGGCGCGAGCGGGTGTCGCAAAAAGAAGGCCCAGGCGCAGGCTCCGCTGCCGCCGGCCATCGGCGAGCCGGAAACCGGCCTGGCTTCCTGGTACGGCGAGCCCTATCACGGGCGCGCCACCGCCAGCGGGGAAATCTACGATATGAACGGTATGACCGCGGCCCACCGCACCTTGCCCTTCCAGACCTGGGTGCGGGTGACCAACCTGGAAAACGACCTGTTCACCACGGTGCGGATCAACGACCGCGGGCCCTTCATCCACGGGCGCATCATCGACCTTTCCCGGGCGGCCGCCGAAGCCATCGACATGATCGGGGTGGGCACCGCCCTGGTGCGCCTGGAAATAGTCCAGCAGCCCGCGGACGAGTCCGCCGGGGGCGGGGTCTACTCCGTGCAGGTGGGTGCCTTCCTGGTAGAAGAGAACGCCATGCGCTTGCAGGCGCGGCTGGCCCCGCGCTTCGGCGACGTTTTCATCGAGACCCATCTGGCCCCGGACGGTTTTTATTACCGGGTGCGCGTCGGGCGCCTGGCCACGTTGGAAGATGCCTGGGAGCTGGCCAACCGCTTGCTTCAGGAGCCGGAGATCGCCACCGCCCTGGTGGTGCGCCTGAACTAGAGGCTGGAGGCCGGAGGCTGGAAGCTGGAACGATGAGCAAGGATTGTTTGTTCTGCCGCATCCTCAACAAGGAGATGGAGTCGAAGACCGTCCACGAGGACGAGCGCTGCATCGCCTTCGAGGACATCAACCCGCAAGCGCCGACGCACATCCTGGTCGTCCCCCGCCAGCACATTGCCAGCCTGAACGAGGTGGCGGCCCAGGACGCCGCGCTGCTCGGTCATCTTCAATTGGTGGCCGCGCAGCTCGCCCAGCAGCGGGGCCTCGCTGAGAGCGGCTACCGCACCGTCCTCAACACCGGGCGCGGCGCCGGCCAGTCCATCTTCCACCTGCACTTGCATCTTCTGGGGGGGCGCGGCTTTCGCTGGCCCCCCGGGTAGGTGAGAATCTGTTCGACTGGTTCGAGCGGGTCGCGGCACTCTTGCTTTACTACTTAAGATTTTCGTCAATGAAGGAAGGGAGGCGAAAGTACAACTCTGCAAACAGCTGCCGGTAGCTCTTGTAAGGGAGCCGAATTGTGTGCGCAAGGTCTGTGGGGATAACAGGCTTGCTTCGCTTGGCTGTCGGGGTGAAATGAAAGAAAAGGAATGGCTTCTTGAGAGCGTGTGCGATAGCGGCTTCGATGTAGACGTTTGGCCGCCCAAGCGTGGCCCGGTTATCAAACACACAAAAATCTGCGCCTCCAATCCGCCGCACGATATCCTCGAAGATCTGGCGGGCGGAAAGGTCGTGTCCGGACCATTTGGGATCGATGTTGAAGGCGTCGAGGACATGACGCAAGTTCCAGCGTAGCGTATTTTTCAGACTCGGGATGAATCGATGCCCAACGAAACAAGTTCTGGCCGGCCAAGGCCGTGCGCCTGAAAAAGCCACCTCGATAAGATTGAACGTGCCCCCTGTGATCTCGCGGAGCGGCCGGAGTCGAAAACGGAGCTTGCCGTCTGTGGAGGTTGCCTCTTTACGCGAAAATAGTTCCCGGGCCGTGGGCTTGGCGTCCGGGCCTTGACAGAAGGATTGCAGCCCACCACATGTGGTCCAGTCTATGCTGCCGTGCTCGTAGAGAGTATTCGCCCAGCGGCGGATGTAACTCCGAAAAAAGGCGAGTTGTTGGGGAGTCATTCGAGATGGCTTAGCGAGGCCCGTAAGCCTTCGCCAAACTTCTCAGAGCCTTATCCCGCCCCCAAGGAAGTCCTATGATCGCCCCTCTGCACACCTTCGAAACTCGGAAACGAACAGTTTTGCGCGGAATCCTGATGGACTCGCCTGTTTGCGGATTTCGCCCCATGCGCGCCTTGCGGTTGGCCTTGCGCAGCTTCCCGATTCCAGGGAGTGTGAAGATACCTTTGCTCTTGGTTTGCTTGATGGCAGTCTCCACGAGGGCGTCGAGCATGGTGGCCGCCGCCTTGCGGGGTACATTGGCCTCCTCAGCCAGGAGCCGAGTCAACTGGCTCTTCGTCATCGCTTTCGGCATTGCAGTATCTCCTCCTATATAGTTTACGTGCGTAAGCTTTTGCTGTCAAATCAGCAGTTTTGTCGATTGCACCGTGTTGGTGTAGTCGGACAAGTCATGTTTATCACGGTTGTTTCCCGCCGCGGCACCGCTCGGCCCGCTGATGGGTGGTCCCCTAATCCAGCAAGGAAAGCACCGTCCGGTAGGGGTCGAGAACAATCTCGTCCGGCGCGCTTTCCACCGGGAAGCCGAAATTCACCTTCTCTTCCGTCACCACCACGGTTCCCAGGCGGCGGAACTCCGAGCCGGTGCGGGCGTAGACGGGCACCGGCATGGTGAAGAGCGGCGAAACGTCCGACTGCTCGATCGAACCTTCCACTTGCCAGCCTGACCGCTGGTTGCCGACCAGCTCCCACTCCAACCGGTAGCGGGGAATCCCGGTGTCGTAGACCCACTGCTCGAAGAACCAGTCCAGCCGCCCGCTGCCTTCCACGTCGGCGTAGGGCGGCAGGTGCGCTTCCAGGTGCTGCCGGAATTCCGCGGTGGTCAGGGTGCCGCCGCGGCGCGCCAGCTCGCCCAGCGCACCCACGAAGACTTCGTCCGAGCCGGTCTCCGGGTCGCGGAAGAGCTGGCGCAGCATGTGCAGCACCCAGGGAGCTTTGCTGTAGATGAGGCGGGCGAAGCCATGGGGGCTGCGGGAGCAATCCAGCCGCTGTCCCAGAGCCAGGGCGCCGATGGCGTCCGTCTTCCGCCCCTGGGCATCTTCCTGTTGCAGGTCGGCGCGGAAGCGCTCCAGCCATTGCCGGACCACGTCGGCGCCGCCCGGTTGCCGCTCGAGGTAGAGGAAGGCGGAGTGCGTGGCCAGGCCCTCGGCCAGCCATTGGTCGCGGTAGCCGGGGAAGCGCACCCAATTGCCCCACCACTGGTGCGCGGTTTCATGCGCGGGGGTGAGCAGGGAAAACAGCTCGCGGGAGCGTTGGCTCAGCCCCATGCGCACCTGGTCTTCCTCGGGCAGGAAGCTGAAAGTAGAGAGATACAGCAGGCCGGGATAGCCCTGGCCGAAGCGTCCGGGAATCTGGGAAACCTTCAGCGAGGAGTAAGGGAAGGGAGCGAACATCTCGGCGAAGACGGCCACGGCATCGCCCACCTGGTTGGCCACCTTCTTCAAGCGCTCGCTCGGGGGGGCTGGCGGGGGCGCGGGCTCGCGCCCGGGCGCCTCCGTTCGCCTCTCCGGCCAGGAAGGCGGCAGCGGCGGCAGCGGCGGCGGCGAACTTTCGCCGCGTGCCGCTCGCTCCAGGGACGGCTCCAGTTGCCGGTTGGCGTAGGCAATCACGCGCACCGGCCCGCGCTGCACCTCCCGGCTGTCGTAATCTCCGAGGTTGAACCCGGCGATGGGCAGGGGCACGTCGGTGACCCAGAGGGTTTCCTTCCAGCCGCCCTCTTTGCGCGTCTCCTGCAAGCTGCCCGTGGCCACCAGTTCCAGGGAGCGAGGGACGCGGAAGCGGAGCCGGTAGTGGGCGGGCTCGCCGGTGTCGATGTTGGGATACCAAAGGCTGCGCGCGCCCACGTAGAGGACGCCTCCGCCGACGTCGCCGACCACCCGGCCGCGGTAGCGGAAGCGAAGAGTCCGCCGCCGCGGCGCTTCGCCGGGCGCTGCCCGCGGCAGCACCACCAGCACCACGTCGCTGCCGCGGGTACCCACCTCCGCGGCGCTGAGGAGGGTGTTCTGGAAGAACTCCAGCGGCCTTTCGGCGCCGTCGGGCGCCACCTGGGTCACCTCAGAAACCGTCA
>JALLOH010000094.1 GCA_027717655.1 Acidobacteriia bacterium AH_259_A11_L15 | reverse complement strand
TGGGCACGCCGTACACGGCAGCGTCGCTGACCTTGGGGTGTTGCCGGAGGAACTCTTCGATCTCCTTGGGGTAGATATTTTCCCCGCCCCGGATGATCATCTCCGTCAGCCGCCCGGTGATGGTCAAGTAGCCCTGCTCGTCCTGCGCGGCCAGGTCGCCGGTCCGCAGCCAACCGTCCGGGGTGACCGCCCGGCGGGTGGCCTCGGGGTCGTTGAAGTACCCCTTCATGACCAGATAGCCGCGCGTCCAGAGCTCGCCCGCCTGGCCCCGCGATACCGTCTGGCCGGTTTGCGGGTCCACGATTTTCACCTCCACCTCCGGCAACGGGCGCCCCACGGTCGCGGAGCAGAACGGTTCGGGGTCGGCGATGGCCGTCTGGGTGACGGCCGGAGAAGCCTCGGTGAGCCCGTAGGCGATGGTCAGTTCCGGCAGGTGCAGTTCCCGGCGCACCTGCCGCAGCAACTCTTCCGGGCACAGGCTGCCGGCCATGATGCCGGTGCGCAGGCTGGCGAGCGCAAAGCGGTCGCGCTCCGGGTGCTCCAGCAAAGCCAGGAACATCGTGGGCACCCCATAGAGGGCCGTGCAGCGCTCCCCGGTTACCGTTTCCAACACCAAGCCGGGCTCGAACTGCGGCACCAGCACCAGCGTGGCCCCGTGGGTAAACGACCCCAGCACGGCGATCACGCACCCGAAGCAGTGGAACAGCGGCACCGGCGTGCACACCCGGTCGCCCGCGCTCAACCGCTGCTGCTCCCCCACCCAGTAGCCGTTGTTGACGATGTTCCGGTGGCTGAGCATCGCCCCCTTGGGAAACCCGGTAGTCCCCGAGGTGTATTGCATATTGATGACTTCATCCAACTGGAGTCTGGCTTCGCCGCGGTCGAATTCCGCCTCGGGCACTCGGGCCGCCGCTTCTTCCAGCTCCGCCCAGGTTCGAGCCCCCGGGGGAGCCTGGTCGCTCAGGACGATGACGTGCCGCAATTCCGGCAGCCGCGCCGGGCGCAACTCCTCGGGCGAGCCACGGAAAAGCTCGGGGACCACACCGGCCAGCTCCTCCAGGTAGTCCACCCCCTTGAAGCCGGGCACCAGGACCAGCGCCCGCGCTTCCGATTGCTTCAGGAGGTACTCGGCTTCGGCCCGGCGCAGGGCCGTGTTCATCGTGACCAGCACCGCGCCGACCTTGGCGGCGGCAAACTGGAGCACCACCCATTCCGCCAGGTTGTTCGCCCACACGGCCACGCGCTCCCCGGGACAAATCCCCAGGGCCCGCAAGCCCCGCCCCACCCGCCGGGCGCGCCGCTCCAGCTCGGCGAAGCTCCAGCGCACCCCCTGGGTGGGAGCCACCAGAGCTTCGCGGTCGGGCTGGCGCTCGGCCAGGCGGGTCAGCAACTCACCCACCCGGACGTCGCGCCAGGGTTGGAAGGTTTTCGCCATCGGGATAGCCGCCCGTGTCGCCCGGTCGCAGTATGAATCCTGACCGTCCCGTTGCCAAGCCCGCTTCCCGCGCTTTCTGTATTCCCCACCCGGGCGGAATGTGCTAGAATGCCGCGAACCTTCGGGCCAGGATGACAACGCGTCCCTACAAGAACCTCGTTCCGGATTCTCTCCTCCACCGCCACCTGGAGAGCTTGCTGCGGGAGCACGGCGGCCGCGTGGCGTTGCGGACCGTCTGCGAAGAGGTGCTGGCGCTGCCGGCGAGTGACCCGGCTCTGGCCAGCACGCTGGTGGAGAGCTTAATCGAGGAAGATACCCGGCTGCGACTCACCGACAGCGTGGTCGAGCTGGTCGAGCCCGACCGGCAGCAAGTCTGGCAGGCCTGCCGGCGCTTCGCGGTGGTGGACGTGGAGGCCGCCAACGGCAACGGCCCGGCGCGTATCATTGAGGTTGGTGTTTGTCTGGTGGAAGACGGGCGACCGGTGCGCGAGTGGTCCTCGCTGGTCAACCCCGGCCGGCCCATCCCCTTCTGGATTCGCCAGTTGACCGGCATCACCAACCAGACCGTGCGCACCGCCCCGCCCTTTCAAGAGCTGCTGCCCCGCCTGCTCGAGGATTTGGAGGATGCCATCCTGGTGGGCCATCATGCCCGCTTCGACGTCGGTTGCCTGAACGACGAGGTCAGCCGCCTGCTGGGCAAACGCCTGTCGAACTTCTACTTGTGCACGGCGGAGCTGGCCCGGCGCTTCCTGCCCGGCAGCGACAACTACCGGCTGCAAACCCTGAGCCAGTGGCTCCGGCTCACCCACGAGCGCCCCCACCGCGCCGGCTCCGACGCCCGGGCCACCGCCGAGCTCTTCTGCCGCTTGCTGGAAACCGACGGCGTGGCCTGGTGCGACTACCTGCGTCCCCGCTCGCCGGTCCCGGGCAAAAAAACTGAAACGAATCCTCCCGTACTTTCGTAACTTATAGCAGTTCGAAGGACTGATTCCTATTTTGAGGAGTGCGACATGTCCATCCCCGCGTTTCGTCGGACTGCCCTGAGCCTGTTTCTGGTTCCGCTCCTGCTGTTCGGGCCGCTCAGCCTGAGGGCACAGAACATCGACTACACCAAGGGCAGCCCCTGGGCGCCCAACCTGCTGGCTCCCTACTCGCCCCGGTTCGTCCCCCGGCCGGAGTTGGCCAACTCGCCGCGCCTGGAGGACTTGGTCCGGGACGGCAAGCTCTTCCTCAGCCTCCAGGACACCATCTACCTGGCCCTGGAGAACAACCTGGATATAGCGGTCCAGCGCTTCAACCTGGACATTGCCGAAACCGACGTGCTGCGCGCCCGCGGCGGTGGCATCACCCGCGGAGCCGGAGGCGTGGGCGCCATCTCGGCGGTGGGCGTCGGCCAGCGCGCCGCGCTCGACCCGGTGGTGACGTCCAATCTGTCGTGGCAACGCACCGAGTTCCCGGTCAACAACCCGCTGATTTCGGGCACCGGGGCCACGCTGGGCGAAGTGCAGCGGTTCACGCAGCAGGTCTCGACCGCCAACTTCAGCTATACCCAGGGGTTCATGACCGGGACATCCTTTACAATCGCATTGAATAACCAGCGGGCGAGCGACAGCTCCTTGTTCTCCTTCTTCAATCCCCGCACCACCTCCCAGCTCCAGTTCAGCTTCACCCAGCCGCTGCTGAACGGGTTCGGCTACGCGCAAAACAAGCGCTTCATCTTGGTCTCGAAGAACAACCTGGAGATCAGCAACCAGGCCTTCGTCCAGCAGGTGATGGACATCATCTCCCAAGTGAAGAACGCCTACTGGGAGCTGGTCTTCGCCCGCGCCGACGTCCAGGTGAAGGAAGAATCGCTGGCTCTGGCCCAGCGCCTCTATGAGAACAACAAGCGCCAGGTGGAGATCGGCACCCTGGCCCCCATCGAGGTGGTTCGCGCGGAGTCGGAGGTCGCCCGCAACCGCCAGGACCTGATCATCGCCCAGACGCGGCTCCTCCAGCAGCAGATCGTTCTGAAAGACCTGATCGCCAAGGATACCACCGACCCGCTGCTCGCTGTGGTCGAGATCGTGCCCACCAACCAGCCGGACGTCCCCGACGTCCCCGAAATCCTCCCCGTCCAGGATGCCATCTCCATCGCCATGGAGAAGCGCCCGGAGATTGCCCAGGCGCAACTCGACATCCAGAACCGCAACCTGGCCGTCCGCGGCGCCCGCAACGCCATGCTACCCACCGTGAACGCCTTCGGGTTCTTCAACAGCCGCGGTCTCTCCGGTGAAGCCACGATCCTGAGCAACCCGGTCATCACCCCGGGGACTCCGATCATCTTGGCTGACGGCACGCCGGCTGTTGATCCTGTGAGCGGCCAGCCGTTGTTCGTCCAATCAGCCACCTTCCAGGACGCTGCCTTCATCAACCGAGGTGCCGGAACCTCACTGACGCAGGCCCTCCAGGGCGACTTTCCTGACTACGGCTTCGGGGTCAGCATCACCATCCCCATCAAGAACCGGGTGGCGCAGGCGGAGATGGCGCGGGCGCAAATCGAGCAGCGCCAGTCTCAGGTGCGCTACCAGCGCCAGGTAAACACCATCATCGTGGACGTTCGCAACGCCCAGATTGCTCTGGAGCAGAACCGCGCCCGCATCGACGCCGCCCAGCAGGCCCGCCGCCTGGCCCGGCAGACCATGGTGGCCGAGCAGAAGAAGTTCGAGTTCGGCGCCTCCACCATCTTCCAGGTCATCCGCACGCAGCGCGACCTCACCGAGGCCCGCAGCCAGGAAATCCGCGCCCTGGTCGACTTCGCGCGCGCCCAGGTGGAGTTCGACCGCGCCCTGGGGCGGACCCTGGAGCGCAGCGGCGTCAACCTCGAAGACGCCCAGACCGGCGTCATCACCGCCGGCACCCCCGGCACCCCGGGCAGGCCTCTCTTCTAGCCGGCGGGACGGAACCGAAGGCGGCCCTCGCACTCCTTCTGGCCGCCTTCGGCTTGTTTTCTCTGCGCCCGTGGGGGAAGTTTCGCTTTGCCACTCCACCGGTTGCTTCGTTTCCGAACGCTGCGCTATGATGAACCAGCGTCAGAGCGAGGAGCGCGGATGGCCAAAGACTCTAAGGTGGGCACCGTCGAGCAGCAGGAACTGGAGCGGAAACCGAGTCGCGCCCAGCAAGAGTGGGAAGCCACCACCCTGAAGAAGACCCTAGAGAGAGCCCCCGAGCGCAAGCCCGGCTTCACCACCCTCTCCGGCGTGCCCGTCCGCCGGCTCTACACCCCGGCCGACCTGCCGGACTTCGACCACCCGCGCGAGCTCGGCTTCCCCGGCCAGCCCCCTTACACCCGTGGCATCCACGCCACCATGTACCGCGGGCGGCTGTGGACCATGCGCCAGTTCTCCGGCTTCGGCACCCCCGAGGACACCAACCAGCGCTACCACTACCTGCTGAGCCAGGGCCAAACCGGGCTGTCGGTTGCCTTCGACCTCCCCACCCTGATGGGCTACGACTCCGACCACTTGCTCTCCACCGGCGAGGTGGGCAAGTGCGGCGTGGCGGTCAGCTCCCTGCGCGACATGGAAATCCTCTTCGACCGCATCCCCCTGGCCGACGTTACCACCTCGATGACCATCAACTCCCCCGCCTCCATTATCTGGGCAATGTATCTGGCGGTGGCGGAGAAGCAGGGGGCCAAGCTCGACCAAATCTCGGGCACCATCCAGAACGACATCCTCAAGGAGTACATCGCCCAGAAAGAGTACATCTACCCGCCGGCGCCTTCGATGCGCTTGGTGATCGACACCTTCGAGTTCGGCATGCACCACACGCCCCGATGGAACACCATCTCCATCAGCGGCTACCACATCCGCGAGGCGGGCTCCACCGCCGTCCAGGAGCTGGCCTTCACCCTGCGCGACGCCATCGAGTACGTGCAGTGGGGTGTGGAGCGCGGCATGAACGTGGACGCCTTCGTCCCGCGGCTCTCCTTCTTTTTCAACGCCCACAACGACTTCTTCGAAGAGATCGCCAAGTACCGGGCGGCGCGCCGCATCTGGTACGCGGTGATGGGGGAGCGC
>JALLOH010000939.1 GCA_027717655.1 Acidobacteriia bacterium AH_259_A11_L15 | reverse complement strand
CTGACTTCGCTCCGAAGCTCCGTGACGACATCCTGCTGAAGCCGTTCATGCCCGCACGGCTCGAACTTATCAACGGCAAGATGCTTCTCAGTCGACTCGAAGAGTTGGCAAAAAAGAAAGCCTAACAAGGGTTACGTGGCCTGTGCGAGATGTTAGACGATGGACATTCCGCTGAAAAGGGCCTCTGATCCTTGGGTTATCCAGGTA
>JALLOH010000938.1 GCA_027717655.1 Acidobacteriia bacterium AH_259_A11_L15 | reverse complement strand
GTGACGTAGTGGGAATCTCCCAGCAGAGCTTCGCCAAGGCGGCCGAAAACGCGGTCACGGAAGCGGCCAAGACCCTGCGCGACCTCCTGGCCCGCCTGCAGCAGCAGAACGTCCTGTACGCGGAAATCACGCTGGCGGCCGGCGTGGTGCTGTGGAAGCGGCAGGACGTGGACGCGGTGTTCCTCGCCCTGCGCGACGCCGCCGAGC
>JALLOH010000937.1 GCA_027717655.1 Acidobacteriia bacterium AH_259_A11_L15 | reverse complement strand
GAGGGAGGGACACCATGCGATTGACTCTGGGCCAGATTGTTCGTTCCTTTTTCGAAGATTATCTGAAGGTCCAAAAAGGCCTCCAGCCGGCCTCGATTCGAAGCTACCGAGATGCTCTGAAGCTGTTCCTTTGCTTCGTGGCCCAGGACCGCAGGCGGAGAATAACTCGTTTGAGCGTCGAAGACCTGAGCTTCAAGCGCACCTTGC
>JALLOH010000936.1 GCA_027717655.1 Acidobacteriia bacterium AH_259_A11_L15 | reverse complement strand
CCATTCCGCCACGAATCGCTTTCTTGCCTTTTTCCCTACCGACCTTGCCTGAAATCGAACCCGTCCACTAGAATGACCCTGTCTCCCATGCTGAGTGTCCGCAACTGTTTGCTCTTCTCCGTCCTGATCCTCACTGGATTCGCCGTGGTCCAAGGGCAGACGCCGGAGGCCGCCTCGCCCACCGTCCTATTCACCGATGTCGCTTCC
>JALLOH010000935.1 GCA_027717655.1 Acidobacteriia bacterium AH_259_A11_L15 | reverse complement strand
CTCCGGGTCTCGACCAGCGAACACTACATACAAATCTTCACGGAGGGAGGAGCGAATGGCTACGGAGGTCGCTTGCTGCTGGCTAGCCTTGTAGAAGCGTCGTTCTGGAGTGAGGGTGCCTAAGAATTCACCTCCGTGGCTCACCGAGAGGATAGCGCGGTCGAACATGTAGTTCGGGTTGTCGCCGCTCGAGAGGTTTTCACACCGT
>JALLOH010000093.1 GCA_027717655.1 Acidobacteriia bacterium AH_259_A11_L15 | reverse complement strand
ACCGCTCCCAGAGCCCCCCCGGGCAGGCTTCTGTGCTGTGGCGGAGCAGTCGCCTTCCCTGGCCCGGCAGATGGCCGCTCTGCGCAACGCTTTCCGCGACGCTATGTTTCGCTGGGGCGTGCGAGAGCTGTTCAGCGGGCGTGCCCTCAAGACCGGCTTGCGGGAGTACACAGCGCTGGCAGAGGACTTGCTGCGGGCGGCGCTGGCCGTGGCTGAGCAGCACGCGGGCGCCCGGTCGCCGCGCCTGGCGGTGATCGCCCTGGGCCGGCTGGGCACGGCCGAAATGGACCTGGGGTCGGACGCGGATTTGATCTTCGTGACCAGCCATGCACAGTCCCAGGGGGTGGCTCGCTCGGTGGCGGAAAAATTCATCCATGTCGTTTCCGGCTACACCCGCGAGGGGACGCTCTTTCCCGTGGATGCGCGCTTGCGGCCGCGGGGCAGCGAGGGGGAGCTGGTGCAAACGGCCGAAGCGTTGCTCGACTATATGGCAAGCAAATCGGAAGTCTGGGAGGCGGCCACTTATTTGAAGGCCCGCGCCGTGGCCGGTGACCTGCGGCTGGGCGAAGAACTCTGCGAAGAACTGCGGCCGGCGCTGGCGGAACGCTTTGCCCAACCCGGGCCGCGGCTCGGGGCCCTACGGGAGATGCGCAAGCGCCTGGAGGAAGGTGGAAGGGAAGATTTCAAGACCGGCGCCGGCGGCCTGTACGACCTGGATTTCCTGTTCTCGGCCCAGGCGCTGGCGCGCGGGGCGGAAGCGATGGCCGGCCACACGCTGGGCCAGCAGGCGGACCGCTGGGCTCCGACCGGTCTGGGGAGCGAAGAGCAACAGTGGCTGCGCCAGGCGGCGCGATTCTTGCGGGCCACCGACCACGCCGTCCGCTTGGTGACCGGCCGGGCGACGGCCCAGCTCCCGGTGGGGCCGCGGGCGGAAGCCGTGGCCGAGCTGGCGGGGCGGTGGTTGGGTCGGCGCCTGGACGGGGCCGCCTTGGCGGATTCGCTGGCGGAGGCGCGCCGGGCGGTGCACGGCGTTTTCCAGCGCGTGTTCGGCTGAGCCCGCGCATTGTCTTTCTCTGCAGGCGAATGCTATTCTGAGAACCAGCGATGGGAACAGCCACTGCATCGAAAACGCGCCCAGACCCCTTCGGGACGCGCGACTCGCTGGGCGGCGCGACCATTTATCGGCTCGACCGGTTGGAGAAAGCCGGCCTGGGGAGCCTTTCCCGCCTGCCGTTCTCCATTCGGGTGTTGCTGGAAGCCCTGCTCCGGCATTGCGATGGTGAGCTGATCACCGAAGAGGACGTGGCCGCCCTGGCCGGTTGGGAGGCGAAGAAGCCGGCCGAACGGGAAGTGCCCTTCCAGCCCGCGCGCGTGGTTCTGCAGGACTTCACCGGGGTGCCGGCGGTGGTGGACCTGGCGGCGATGCGCTCGGCGATGAAGCGGTTGGGCGGCGACCCGGCGCGCATCAACCCGGCCGTGCCCGTCGATTTGGTGATCGACCACTCTGTGCAGGTCGACCTCTTCGGTTCGCCGGTGGCGCTGCAACGGAACGCGGAGATCGAGTTCCAGCGCAACCAGGAGCGCTATGAGTTCCTGCGCTGGGGCCGGCAGGCGTTCGACACCTTCCGCGTGGTGCCGCCGGCCACGGGGATCGTCCACCAGGTGAACCTGGAGTTTCTGGCCAAGGTGGTGCTCGGCCGCGAGCAGGAAGGTGAGCTGCGCTGGTTCCCCGACACTCTGGTAGGGACGGATTCACACACCACCATGATTAATGGCCTGGGGGTGCTGGGCTGGGGCGTGGGCGGGATCGAAGCCGAAGCGGTGATGCTGGGCCAGCCGCTCTACTTCCTCACCCCGCAGGTGGTGGGCTTCAAGCTCCAGGGGCGGCTGCGCGAGGGCGTGACCGCCACCGACCTCGTTCTGACGGTCACCGAGATGCTGCGGAAGAAAGGCGTGGTGGACAAGTTCGTTGAGTTCTACGGGCCGGGACTCTCACAGATGACGCTGGCCGACCGGGCTACGGTGGCCAACATGGCTCCCGAGTACGGCGCCACCATGGGCTTCTTTCCCGTGGATGAAGAGACGCTGCGCTACCTGCGGATGACCGGGCGAACGGAGGAAGAGGTCGAGCGGGCGGAGCGCTACACCCAAGAACAGGGGCTCTTCCGGTCCGACCAGACTCCGGCCCCGGAGTTCTCGGATACGCTGGAGCTCGATCTTTCCAGCGTCGAGCCCAGCCTGGCCGGGCCCAAGCGGCCGCATGACCGCACGCCGCTGGCGGCGATGAAGGAGTCCTTCCGCCGGACCCTGACCGCGCCGGTGCAAGAGCGCGGCTTCGGGCTCTCGCCCGAGGAGGTGTCTCGTTCGGCGCAGGTACAGTTCAACGGCACCCGGGCGTCGTTGAGGCATGGCGCAGTGGTGATTGCGGCCATCACCTCCTGCACGAATACCTCGAACCCGTCGGTGATGCTGGGGGCGGGGCTGGTGGCCAAGAAAGCGGTGGAGCGGGGGCTGAAGGTTCCTCCTTACGTCAAGACCAGCCTGGCCCCGGGCTCGAAGGTGGTAACGGAGTATTTGAAAGAGTCGGGGTTGCAATCGTACCTCGACCAGCTCGGCTTTAACCTGGTGGGCTACGGTTGCACTACCTGCATCGGCAACAGCGGGCCCCTGCCGGAGGAAGTGGGGAAGGCGGTGACCGAGAGCCAACTGGTGGCCGCGGCGGTGCTCAGCGGGAACCGCAACTTCGAAGGCCGGATTCATCCCCTGGTGCGAGCGAACTATCTGGCCTCGCCGCCTTTGGTGGTGGCCTACGGGCTGGCGGGTCGGGTGGACATCGACATGGCCAGCGAGCCCCTGGGGAAAGACAAGCAAGGGCAGCCCGTCTACCTGCGGGACCTCTGGCCCTCGCAGCAAGAAATCACCGCCGCCATGGAGCAGGCGGTGAAGCCGGAGATGTTCCGCCAGCAGTACGCCAACGTCTGGGACGGGAATGAGACCTGGAACCGCATCCCGGTGGCCGGCGGCGCGCTCTACCAGTGGCGCCAGGATTCGACCTACATCCAGGAGCCGCCCTTCTTCGTGAACTTGAGCCTGGAGCCCGCACCCATCCGGGACATCCGCGGGGCGCGGGTGCTCGCCCTGCTGGGCGACTCCATCACCACCGACCACATTTCGCCCGCCGGCGCCATCCCCAAGGACGCCCCGGCGGGGCGCTACCTGATCGAGCGCGGCGTCCAACCGATGGACTTCAACTCCTTCGGCTCCCGGCGGGGGAACGACCGGGTGATGGTGCGGGGAACGTTCGGGAACATCCGGCTGAAAAACCTGCTGGTGCCGGGCACCGAGGGCGGCGTGACCGTTCATTTTTCCAGCGGCGAGAAGCTGTCCATCTACGAGGCCGCCGTGCGCTACCGGCAGGAAGGCGTGCCGCTGGTGGTGCTGGCCGGGAAGGAATACGGCAGCGGGTCCTCACGCGACTGGGCGGCCAAGGGGACGCTCTTGCTGGGCGTGCGGGCTGTCTTGGCCGAGAGCTACGAGCGCATCCATCGCTCGAACCTGGTGGGGATGGGGGTGCTGCCGCTGCAATTCAAACCCGGAGAGAGTGCAAGTTCGCTGGGGCTGACCGGGCAGGAGGTGTTCGACATCGCTGGGCTGGGGGACGACATCCGGCCGCGGCAGGAAGTGAGCGTGACCGCCACCGCTCCCGCCGGCGGCAAGAAGACTTTCAAGGCCGTCGCCCGGCTCGACTCCGCCATCGACGTCACCTACTACCGCCACGGCGGCATCCTGCCCGCCGTCCTCCGCAGCCTCCTCAAGCAGCCGGGGTGAACCCCAGGGGCTAAAGCCCATTCTTTTTTGGAGCCTTGTTTTGGCAACCCTAAAGGATTGCCCCGCCTTACAGTAGTCCCCTTTCGGCGGGTCAGCGCTTTAGCGCTGACATTACCCGTTTCCAATCCATCCGGCTTTAGCCGCTGAGGGCGTAGTACTTCAGGGCTAAAGCCCGACTTTTTTAAGCTTGAGGGCCTTTAGGCCCTGAAGTCTGTCTTGCGCTGGCTGTGCATCCGCACTAAGATGGGCGCGGTTCTGTTGTTGCGGGATCGCAGCGGCCCCCACAAGAGAAGGTGATTTCCAGGATGCGGGATTCCTACAACGGCGTGCCTGTCCCTAAGGACGGCCAGCCGATTCAATTCGATCCCAAGACGGAAGAATTCAAAGTTCCCGACCGTCCCATCATCCCCTTTATTGAGGGCGACGGCACGGGGCGCGACATCTGGAAGGCGTCGCAGCGGGTGTTCGACGCCGCCGTGGCCCAGTCCTGCGGGGGCACCGGCAAGCGGCGAGTGGTTTGGCTGGAGTTGTTCGCCGGGGAGAAGGCGTTCCGCCGGTTTGGCACCTGGCTGCCGGACGACACGGTGGAGGGCATCCGGGACTTCCGCATCGCCATCAAGGGCCCGCTGACGACGCCGGTGGGCGGCGGCATCCGCAGCCTGAACGTCACCCTACGGCAGGTGCTCGACCTCTACGCTTGCGTGCGCCCGGTGAAGTGGATTCCGGGGGTGCCCTCGCCGGTGAAGCACCCGGAGCGGATGAACGTGATCATCTTCCGGGAGAACACCGAGGACGTGTACGCGGGCATCGAGTGGCCGGCGGGCTCGGAGGAAGCTCGGCAGGTGATCGAGCTGGTGCAGCAACTGGGGAAGGAGGTCCGGCCGGACAGCGGCATCGGCATCAAGCCCGTCAGCCGCACGGCGACGCAGAAGCTGGTGCGCAAAGCCATCAAGTATGCTCTGGAGCACGGGCGGACGAGGGTGACCCTGGTGCACAAGGGCAACATTATGAAGTTCACCGAAGGGGCGTTCCGCGACTGGGGTTACGAGTTGGCCACGACGGAGTTCCGCGACCGCATCGTGACCGAGCGGGAAAGCTGGATTCTGGACAACAAGGACAAGAATCCCGACTTGTCGGTCGACGCCAACGCCGCCAGGGTTGAGCCCGGCCTGGAGAAGGCGGCGGAAGAGTTCAAGCAGAAAATCTACGCGGAAGTGAAAGCCTGCTTGGAGTCCATCGGCAAGACGCACGGGAACGGGAAGTGGAAAGCGAAGGTCATGGTCAACGACCGCATCGCCGACTCCATGTTCCAGCAGGTGCTGACCCGGGCCAATGAGTACGAAGTGGTTTGCACGCCGAACCTAAACGGGGACTACCTGTCGGACGCCTGTGCGGCGCAGACCGGCGGGCTGGGAATCGCGCCGGGGGCGAACATCGGGGACGGCTATGGCTTGTTCGAGGCCACCCACGGCACGGCGCCGAAGTACGCCGACCGGGACGTGATCAACCCCAGCTCGGTGATGCTCTCCGGCGCCCTGATGTTCGAGTTCCTCGGCTGGAAAGATGTGGCTGAGTTGATCGAGCAGGGCATCGCCCGGACGATCGGGCAGAGGATGGTGACCTATGACCTGGAGCGTCTGATGGAGGGCGCCACCAAGGTCAAGACCAGCGAGTACGCCGCCCGGATCATCGAGAACATCCTGAAGCTTTGATTCGGTGAAACCACGGTTCAACCCAGCGGCTTGTCCTAAGCTTGCCGAAGGGCTCCCGCCGCTGGGTCCCGTGGCCGCCCTCGACTTCGCTGGGGGCAAGGGAGCCACGGGGTTGAAAGAACGCGTTTTTTGCTGTCATTCTGAGCCCCGAAGTTTCGGGGCGAAGAATCTCAGCGGAGGAAGGTGCGAGGGTCGAGATTCTTCGTCGCCCTTCGGGCTCCTCAGAATGACAAGCCCAGCAGATGAGGTGAAGGATGCGGAAGAAGGTGACGGT
>JALLOH010000934.1 GCA_027717655.1 Acidobacteriia bacterium AH_259_A11_L15 | reverse complement strand
CCGAGGGTATTCAAAGCGTAAAGGCGACCCACCCAGATACCACTGTCTTGTACCTTTCGTAGGTAAAACCTGCAAATGATTGGAAAGGTCCCTCCCATGAGGAAAGTGGGAAAAATAAGGAAAACGACGGAGAGGACGAAGCGCAAGAGGCTCCTGGCCAAGAAGCCGCTCCCTTCAAAGAAGGACAACTGCAGATAAAGTGATTCGA
>JALLOH010000933.1 GCA_027717655.1 Acidobacteriia bacterium AH_259_A11_L15 | reverse complement strand
TTTGGTACCGACGTGATTCCGATCCGAGGACTGCGGCCAACGACTTTAAGGAGGAGCACTACCGGCGTATCGCTTACGCAAATGAACGATTTCAAAGTGGTATCGCCGGCTGGAGGACTGACCGCGGTCGTATTTACATCATTCATGGCCCTGCAGATGAAATCATTTCTTATCCTTCCGGTGGTCGATATTTGCGCCAACCCCATGAG
>JALLOH010000932.1 GCA_027717655.1 Acidobacteriia bacterium AH_259_A11_L15 | reverse complement strand
GGCTGACGACAAGAGGCGTCTCCAGCCAGGAGAGACCTCGGCCTTCGCTCAGGACGAGCACGAGATCCAGGAGCACTTCTGGGAAGAGACCTCTGCGATGAACCTCGCGGAGGAGGCGGAGGACCGCCAGTCGATGAAGGTCGCCTGGATCGGCGCCCTGATTTTCCACTTCCTCCTGTTCATCACGGTTTTCCCCGAGATGGGTGGCG
>JALLOH010000931.1 GCA_027717655.1 Acidobacteriia bacterium AH_259_A11_L15 | reverse complement strand
ATCCAAAGCTTCCTAGAGCTTCACCAAGAGAGGCCCTATGAAGATTATTGGGATGTCGTGACCAGAGACTACATCCCCACGCAGCCCCCAGACCACAGACCATAGCCAGGGGCCAGGAGTCAGGAGCCGGGAGCCGGGAGTCAGGAGCCGGATCCAGGAGTCAGAATTCAGAAGTCAGAATCCAGAATTTAGAAGGCACTGGCTGATAG
>JALLOH010000930.1 GCA_027717655.1 Acidobacteriia bacterium AH_259_A11_L15 | reverse complement strand
GGGTAGCGGCGTGCGGTTCGCGCGATCGTGTCGCGCTTGGAGTCGATCTCTTCAGCGATGGCTTCGACACTCATCGATCCACGGCGGAGCAGGTAAACCATGCGCTGACGGATAGTCAGGTTTGCCGAAAGGTCAGGGACGTCGGCAACCTCGACGCGACGAACCCTCGTTCTTTCGGGGGCGAAAGCGAACTCGAAGCCGACGGCCGG
>JALLOH010000929.1 GCA_027717655.1 Acidobacteriia bacterium AH_259_A11_L15 | reverse complement strand
CCGGTAGGCCATCCGGGCGGCGTTCTCCACGTACTGCGGGTAGTAGAGGTCCCGGTTCGTCCAGTAGGTGGTGTCCAGGTTCCAGCCCACGCCCTGAATCCAAACCGGCTTGGAGCTGACCCGGTTGGCCACCTCCTCGGCCGCCAGCACGACGGCGGCGGCGCCGTCGCTGGTGGGGCTGACCATCAGCCGGTGCACCGGCCAGGCCA
>JALLOH010000928.1 GCA_027717655.1 Acidobacteriia bacterium AH_259_A11_L15 | reverse complement strand
CTCTTGATGGCTGACGAGACTCAGCTCAAGCTGAGTGAGAACAGCGTATTGGAACTGAGGGCTGTTCGACCGGTCAGCAACTTGCTGGTTCGGGTGGCAGTGACGGGCCCTCGGGCTGATCAAAGCATTTTGAACTTAAACAGGGGGAGAGCTTGGCTGCGGTCAAAGAGGACCCCTGCGCAAGTCCAGGTTAAAACGCCCGCCGTAACT
>JALLOH010000927.1 GCA_027717655.1 Acidobacteriia bacterium AH_259_A11_L15 | reverse complement strand
GTTCTGAACGAGGGAGACTGACCATGGCGAACGTACGAGGGGAGTGGGTCAAGAAGCGGCTGGCTGGCTCGAATGGGGCCGGCGGCAATGTTACTCAGATGCGATACGCCCGCGGGGGCCGCGTCACCGAAGAAATGAGTTTTGTGGCCCAGCGGGAGAAGTGCGACCCGGAGTTCGTCCGCCAGGAGGTTGCCCGCGGCCGCGCCATCC
>JALLOH010000926.1 GCA_027717655.1 Acidobacteriia bacterium AH_259_A11_L15 | reverse complement strand
CTGCCGCACGGCTGCCCTCGGCGGTCGTGTCCAGACCTGTGATGGCTGTGGCGCCCAGAGCATCTTGTACAACTCCTGCCGCAACCGCCACTGTCCCAAGTGCCAGACTCTGGCCAAGGAGCGCTGGGTTCAGGCGCGACGCGCCGAACTGCTCGATACCGAGTACTTCCACGTGGTGTTCACCCTGCCCCACGCGCTCAACTCCCTGGCC
>JALLOH010000925.1 GCA_027717655.1 Acidobacteriia bacterium AH_259_A11_L15 | reverse complement strand
TTTTTCGAGAGTGTCTTCGAGGACCTCCACCGACCCCCGCGCATCCGCCTTCAGCACCATCCGGAGCTCTTTGATGTCTCCGGCCTCCATTCGAGTGTAAAGATCGTCCAAACTGACTTTGGAAGACTTGGCCAGTTCATGCTCCCTAAGCTGGTCTTGTCGGTATTCTCCAATCTCCCGTGCCTTTGCGGTGTCGTCGACAACTTGAAAG
>JALLOH010000092.1 GCA_027717655.1 Acidobacteriia bacterium AH_259_A11_L15 | reverse complement strand
GCAGACCATCATCTCCGACCCGTCGGAGCCGAACCATCCCCGGCAGACCTTGCTGCTGCAATTTGGACTGGAGAGCGTGGGGGTGCAGGCGGCGGAAGTGCAACTCCCCAACCTGGTGATTCCCCCGCAGCCGGAGGCCACCCCGAGCGAGCGGCTCGAGCTGTCACAACTACGACTGCCGGAAATCGACGCGCCGCTGCCGAAAAGCCCGGGCCAACTGGCTCTGGAACAGACGCAACTGGAAAATCTCTATCCCAAGCTGGCGGTCGAGCCCGGGGCCGACGCCGGGCCCGTGCCGGAAGTCGGCGCCCCGCCGGCGCCGCCAGGAGGCGACCTGACTCTGCCGGGGGTGATTGCCCTCAGCGCCCAACCGGGGCCGCCCCGACCGGTGCTGGAATTGCCGGAGACCAACCTGCGCGCCCGCTTCGCCATCGGAACGGAGACCGGGGCGGGCGGCCCCGGGGCGGGCGGCAGCAGCGAAGGAGGAGGCCGCGGGGAACTCCAGGCGCCGGATATTTTCGTTGCCTCGGTGGGATCGCCGCCGCCGGGTCCGGTGATTGTGGGGCCGGGCGGTAAGAATTCCAGTGGCCCGCCGCCTCCCCCGTCGCCTCCGGCGACAACCACAGAAGAGCCCGCCCGCCCGCCGGCGCAGCCGCCGAGCCGGCAGCCGGCGAAGGAGCGCGCCGAAGAGATGATCGAAAGATTGTCCCCCGGGAAACGCTCGGCCCTGGTGAACGGCCGCCGGGTGTACACCACCTACATCAACATGCCCAACCTGAGCAGCCGGGCGGGCAGTTGGGTGCTGCGGTTCGCCGAGCTGGACGAGTCCGCGGGTCCGGTCCCGGGCGGGGCCGGCAACGGCGTCGGGCTGGAAGCGCCGCTGGCCTTGAAAAAGATCGACCCCGGCTACCCGGCCACCGCCCGGCGGCAAGAAATCGAGGGCACAGTGTTTCTCTACGGCATCATCCGCGCCGACGGCACGGTAGAGAACGTCGAGGTGGTGCGCAGCGTCCACGAGCTGGTGGACAAGCGCGCCGTGGCGGCGTTCCAGCGTTGGCGGTTCCAGCCCGGACGCAAGAACGGCGTCCCGGTCGACCTGGAAGTGGTGGTGGAAATCCCCTTCCGCCTCACCAAACTGTTCTAGCGGTAGAATCCTGCGGTTTGATTCTCTCCAGAAGGAGTGCGCAATGTTTCAACCAGGGTTGTTGAAGGGTCAGACGATTCTCATCACCGGCGGCGGGACGGGCCTGGGGCGGGCGATGGCGGTCCGCTTCGCGGAACTCGGAGGGAGAATCTTCCTGGCGGCGCGGCGGGAAGAGCCGCTGCGCGAGACCGCGGAGGAAATCAAGAAGAAGGGCGGGGAGGCGGCCTGGGCGACCTGCGACGTGCGCGACTTCGCCGCCGTGGAAAAGGCGGTCGCGGCCGCGAAAAGCGCCCTGGGCCGGCCCACGGTGCTGGTGAACAACGCGGCGGGCAACTTCGTCTGCCCCACCGAGCGGCTCTCGCCCAACGCCTTCGCGTCGGTGGTGGGCATCGTGCTGCACGGCACCTTCCACTGCACGCTGGCGCTGGGCCGGGAGTGGATTCAAGCCAAGCAGCCGGGCGCGGTGCTGAACATCGTGGCCACCTACGTCTGGACGGGCTCGGGGTTCGTGGTGCCCTCAGCCTGCGCCAAGGCGGGCGTGCTGGCGCTGACGCGCTCGCTGGCGGTCGAGTGGGCTCGCTACGGGATTCGGCTGAACGCCATCGCCCCGGGGCCCTTCCCCACCGAAGGCGCCTGGTCACGCGTGATTCCGAGCAAAGATTTCGAGGAGCAGCACCGCCGGCGCCACCCCATGCAGCGCTTCGGGCGGCACGAGGAGCTGGCCAACCTGGCCGCCTTCCTCATCAGCCCACAGGCGGGCTACATCAACGGCGACTGCATCACCATCGACGGCGGGCAGTGGCTCCGCCAGGGCGGCCAGTTCAACGACCTGCTCGACGTCCCCCAGCACCTCTGGGACGAGCTGGAAAAAGCCCGCCGCAGCCGGAAATGAAACAATTTTAGTAGGCCAGACATTCCTGTCTGGCTAGCGGGCTTTATCCCCGGCGCGACCTCAGGGCCTAAAGGCCCACAAAGGAAGCAGCTCGGATGTCAGCCCTAATCGCCCTGAGCGCAGTCGAAGGGTCAGGGTTGCCAAAAGCGTGAGTGACAACAGTGGGCTTTAGCCCCTGAGGGGGGAGATTCTCAGCGGCTAAAAGTGGTCGCGGGAATGAAGACCGCGTTCAGGACGGCGGCCAGGAGGGCAATAGCCCTAGAAGGTCACGCGGCCGCAGCGGGGGCAGCGCCAGACGGCGGCGTAGAGGGTTTGCCCGTAGCGGTCTTCCACCTCGGCCAACCGGGGCTCAATCAACTGCCCGCAACACACCCGCAGCGTTCCCCGGTCAGTCTCAATCGGGGCGGCTGGAGAATTGGGCGCGGGGCTCCTGCGGCCGCCTTCTGGGGAAGGCTCTCCCATGAGACTTCTAGCCGCCGAGCAGGGTGATGATTTGCTGGGCGGCGGCGATGAGGGCGTCGGCATCGGCCTCGGGGATGTGGATGCTGCGCTGGGCCTCGACGCCGTTGATGAAGGCTTGCAGGGCATTGATGGCGGCGACGTCGTTATTCTCGTTGACGTCGTCGAGCGCCTGTAGGACGGCTTCCAGTTTGGAGTCCAGGCTGTTGGCGATGCCCTGCTTGAGGTTGAGGGCGACAACATCACCGATGAGCTGTTGAATGAGTTCTGCCGGCGTCAGGATGGACAGCTTGACCACAAAGGCGTCTGTGAAACCCGCGCTCGTCTGGCCCGGCAGGGTGCCGCCTACCCTCCCGGCCACGTAGACGCCCGAGGCATCAACCGAAATTCCACGAGCGACGTCATTGCTTGAGCTTCCGAACTGGCGGGTCCAGACCTCGTTGCCATTGGCATCGTACTTGCGCACAAAGGCGTCTGTGAAACCCGCGCTCGTCTGGCCCGGCAGGGCGCGGTCTGTAAGCCCGGCCACGTAGATGCCCGAAGCATCAACCGAAATTCCAAGAGCGAAGTCAGTGCTTGAGCTTCCGAACTGGCGGGTCCAGACCTCGTTGCCATTGGCATCGTACTTGCGCACAAAGGCGTCCGAGAAACCCGCACTGGTCTGGCCCGGCAGGGTGCCGCCTGTAATCCCGGCCACGTAGATGCCCGAGGCATCAACCGAAATTCCATGAGCACGGTCAAAGCTTGAGCTTCCGAACTGGCGGGTCCATTCAATTCCTTGGGCATGTGCCGTGGGAACAAGAGCCAAACCGGCGGCGAGAACCAGGCCGATCAGGACGGCTGTCTTGGTCTGCCAGAAGCCAAGCCGACTTTTGCTGCGCATGTGAACCTCCCTATGCCCTCCCGAAATTTTCGCGATTGTGGCCGGGCTTGTGAGCGGCGCGCAAGAGGCACGGACGGGCAGGGGCCGGATGCCTGACTTTGCCCGACTTTGCCACCCCTTTATTGAGGGGTTCGGGGCTGACGGCCTATAATGGGGGCCAACCTGGGGAGAAGAGGACCGCACCCTCCGGCTATGGACAACGAGCAATCGCAACCGCCGGTAAGTCCCGAAGCTGCGGGACGGCTGGAGTCCTGGAAGGAGATTGCCGGCTACCTGAAGCGCGACGTCCGCACCCTGCGGCGGTGGGAGAAGAACGAGGGCCTGCCCGTGCATCGCCACATGCACGAAAAGCTGCCCACCGTCTATGCCTACAAGTCGGAGCTCGACGCTTGGTGGAATAACCGCCGGCCCAGGCTGGAGGCACAGGAAGCCAAGGAGACAAAAGAAAAAAGCAAGCGGTGGCTACTGGCCGGGGCGCTGGCCCTGGCCGCAGTGGCGGCGGTCACTGTGGGGCTAGGCTATTGGCTGGCGCAGCCGCCGCCCTTAGCTTTCGAAGAGCGGGACTGGGTGCTCATCGCCAGCTTCGAGAACCGCACCGGGGAACCTCTCTTCGACGGGACACTCGAATACGCCCTGGAACGGGAGCTGAGCAACTCCCGCTTCGTCAACGTGGTGCCCCGCGAACGGATTGTGGATACCCTGCAACTGATGCGGAAGCCACCCGACACCCGGGTGGACGCCGCCCTGGGACGGGAGATTTGCCTGCGCGACGGCGGCATTCGCGCCCTGCTCACCGGCCGGGTGGAGAAGCTGGATACGACTTACGTGCTGAGCGCGGCCTTGGTGAACCCCGCTGACGGCGTCACCGTCGCCAGTTTCAGCGAAGAGGCCGAAGGCCAGAAGCAGGTTGTCCCTGCCCTCCGCCGCCTCTCCAGTCAGGTTCGGCACGCTCTCGGCGAAAACCTGGCGCTCATCCAGGAAAGTAACCAGAAACTGGAGAAAGTAACGACCCCCTCTCTACGGGCCTTGCAGTTATTCTCACAAGGGAGTCTGCTGAAAGAACAAAGGCAATACAAGGCGGCGGAAGAATTCCTTAGAGAAGCCATCGCGGAAGACCCGGAGTTCACCTCCGCCCATCTATGGCTTGCCTATGCCCTCATGAATCAACGCCGCCCTAAGGAAGAATACCTCCCCCACGCTGAACGCGCCCTCGAGCTCTCGGAGAGCGTCACCGAGCATGAGCGCTATTTCATTCGGGCAAGCTACTATTCCTTCACGGGGCAGTATGAGAAAGCAGTGGCCCCTTACGAGGCATTGCTTCTCATCTATCCTGACCACCGCTTCGCCAACGGCAACCTGGCGTCCATTTACCAGCAGCTGGGCCGGCCGCAGGAGGCCGTTCCGTACTACGTGCGGCACGCCGAATTGCGCCCCAATGATTTCTTCACGAACGCACGGGCAGCGGTGGGTCTTGTCATCTGGCAGAACAACCCGGCTGAAGCGAAGCCTTACTTCCAGCGCGCCCTCGCCCTCACCTCCCCCGAGATAGTTGACCAGTATCCAGTTTGGGCTGCCTGGACGCAACTTTTCCCGGCCCACGAGCACTGGTACAAAGGCGAGGTACAAGAGGCCCTGAACGAAGTGACTCGGGTAGCGGAAACACTCAAGTCTCCCGGTACAAAGAAGCGAACCCGTTGGGACTACGGATTGGTGGTAGGTTTCTTCTACCTCGATCTCGGCAAGCTGCGGGCGGCCGAGGAATCCTTCCAGCATATTTCCGATACGGCATTCCGCCACTCACTGCTCGCCTACATCGCGCTGGCTCGGGGGGACATGCCAGCCGTCAGAGAACACATGAAGCATGTCGCGACGCGTAAGGTTTTCGGCTCTGGAGATGCGACTCTCTTTGCCCGGACCGGCCTCTTCGCAGAGGCCGAACGCGCGATCGCATACATGGAAGAGAAAAACCGTCCCGAGGTTGCTATCGCGGCTGTGCGCGGGGAACTGGCTCTCGCCCGAGGACAAACGGCCCAAGCGATACCGCTGCTGCAAAAAGGCCTTGAGGTCGCACCTAATTTCTTTTTTGGGCCTTCCCTAACCGCAGCTGAATCTCTCGCGGATATCTGGGAACGGCAAGGCGATTTGCCCAGGGCGATTCAGGTGTTGGAGACAGCCTCGCAAGAAAAGAAGCGCGCGTTCTTCGGGGGCGACGCGTACGACTGGATGAGAGTCCAGATGGGCCTGGCGCAACTCTACCGGAAAGTAGGACGAGAACAGGATGCACAGAAGATCGAGGCTGAGCTGCGCAAGCTGCTGGCCTACGCCGACCCCGACCACGCCCTCCTCCGCCAGCTCCAAGCAACCGAGGAAGTGGCCGTCACTCAGAACCCCGAGTAGGACGCCTCGCGCTTCCAATCCTGCCGAAACTATTGGGAGT
>JALLOH010000924.1 GCA_027717655.1 Acidobacteriia bacterium AH_259_A11_L15 | reverse complement strand
CCCCTGGCTGTTTGTCGGTACCGTCAACCCCGACAACCCCATGCCCGTCGCCACCGCCCAGCGCGTCTACCACGTCGCCAAGCGCCGCGCCGGCATCACCAAGACAGGCGGCATTCACCTGCTGCGGCACGGATTTGCCACCCATCATCTGGAGCGGGGCACCGACCTGTACACCATCCAGCGCTGGCTCGGGCATCGCAGCATCAGATCG
>JALLOH010000923.1 GCA_027717655.1 Acidobacteriia bacterium AH_259_A11_L15 | reverse complement strand
CTCAGGCTCCCTTTTTGATTATAGCGTATTGCTTCGGGTGTGTTTAGCTGCGGCGGGACTGGGACCGCCCGGAGTCCCCAGTCGCATGAGCGAGGAAAAAGGCGGCTGGGCATCATCGAATAGGCCGTTCGCAACCGCCGGGAATTCCTGCGCCAGGGGGGCGCCTGCCTGCTTACTTCTTGAAATAGTCGGCGTTCTTCTGGGTGTACTC
>JALLOH010000922.1 GCA_027717655.1 Acidobacteriia bacterium AH_259_A11_L15 | reverse complement strand
GGACCACCATGTTGCCGTTTCAGTTCAACCTACAAGCAATTTGCCTGGCTGCTCTCACGTCCGCGCTCCTGGCGGGTCCAGCCTTTGCTGACACAACGCTGGCCCACGCTCGTGCCACGGATACGTCGGCTACCAGCTCGCTTGGGGTGGTGGAACGGCCCCACCAGCTAGCCCTCGTCGAGCAAGGGGAAGACCTTGATCGCCGGATTGCC
>JALLOH010000921.1 GCA_027717655.1 Acidobacteriia bacterium AH_259_A11_L15 | reverse complement strand
TCTGACAAGAGGTACGGGCTAGCCGCCCCTCAAGGATCGCAGCCGATCGTCGACGGCACGGATCTTCTTCTTTACTTCCGCCGTGGAGCGGTGCGAGAAGAGGAAGGCGGCCTCGGCCCGCTTCAGGAAGGCGCGCATCGACTCGAGCTCTTCGCGCTTGGCACGGATCGCCCGCTTGCGTTCCTGCGGGGACTGGCGGGTCCGCTGAGATG
>JALLOH010000920.1 GCA_027717655.1 Acidobacteriia bacterium AH_259_A11_L15 | reverse complement strand
CTTCACCCCCAGCCCCCGCAGGCACTCCAGCGTCCGCCGACAGTCGTCGCCGGGAGAGAAGTTCTCGAGCTCGGTGGTGCCTTCGGCCAGCGCGGCCAGGATGGCCAGCCGGTGGGAGATCGATTTGTCCCCCGGCAGCCGCGCCGTGCCCACCAGTCCCCTGGCGGCTTGTACTTTTTCCTCGCTCATTTTCAGCGATTCTAGCACGGCGC
>JALLOH010000919.1 GCA_027717655.1 Acidobacteriia bacterium AH_259_A11_L15 | reverse complement strand
GTTGATGAGGTAGGTGTTGTGGGCGACTACGGACCAGAGGGAACCTTCCGCAAACGCTGCCCGGAAGCGCTCGGCATCCTCGGGGCCGATGGGCCTGGCTTTCCGCCTTGTCAATCTCGCCAATCTCCAGCAGCATTTTCATCACCTGCGTATTGGCTCCCCCATGCAGGGGTCCTTTTAGCGCTCCAACCGCCGAGGTGATGGTGGAGTGC
>JALLOH010000918.1 GCA_027717655.1 Acidobacteriia bacterium AH_259_A11_L15 | reverse complement strand
CGCTCAGCCAGGAGCTTGCGAACCGACTCGATGAGACGCCAGTCCCCGGTGAATGGCAACACATCGACACCGCCATCACCGGACCACCCGCTGGCGATGGATCCCGCGGACGCACCGTCGTCGAAGACCAAGAGCGTGCGCTTGTCGCTCACATCTTACCTCCAGCCCCACCGAACGTCGGTGCGGACGCGGCGGATCGGCGGCCCTGAGGG
>JALLOH010000917.1 GCA_027717655.1 Acidobacteriia bacterium AH_259_A11_L15 | reverse complement strand
TGCCCCTCGCACGGTGGCTTCCCCGCCGCCCGCTGCCTCCTCTGGCGAACCGACCCAGGTGCGCCAGGTGAGCGTGGAGGAGAGCGAAGACCAAGTGACCGTGGAGGTCAAGGCCAGCGGCCCCCTGGGCTACGAAATCCTCACCTTGACCCAACCCGTCCGGCTGGTGGTGGATTTGCCGCAAAGCATCTTGGTCACCGGGAAGCAGCAGG
>JALLOH010000916.1 GCA_027717655.1 Acidobacteriia bacterium AH_259_A11_L15 | reverse complement strand
ACCACGCATTTCGCGGATAGAGAGTGTCTTCATCAACGGCCAGTATAGCACATTAGTGTGCTATGTGCTACAAACGTCCGCTGCTCCGCAGGGCTAAATCAAAGTAATGCGTAAGTTCCTACGAGTACAGGTTTAACAGAAACTACTGGACTTTCCCAGAGTGCTCTGGTAAAAAGGAGGTATGGCGCAGGATATGGAGGTCTGGCCTGGGC
>JALLOH010000915.1 GCA_027717655.1 Acidobacteriia bacterium AH_259_A11_L15 | reverse complement strand
CTTGTTGCTTTTCGCGACCCTTCAAACGACCTAACCCGGTATCTCAGTTCAATGGAAAAGGCAGGATTCCGTGAGGTTTTTCCACTAAAGGCGGCTCTGGCAAAGAAAAGACTGTGGCGGCACGTTCCGCATCGTAGGTGGTACACAGGCGTTACGGACGGGAGCTCTGCTGGTAATGAGGTATTACTTTTTCACAAAATCAGACTGTAGGTT
>JALLOH010000091.1 GCA_027717655.1 Acidobacteriia bacterium AH_259_A11_L15 | reverse complement strand
GCGCTGGGGGTAGGGCGCGGGGAGGAGGTCTACCCGCTCGAGGATCGAGAACCGACCTACTGCCTGCTGCTGTGCCCGCCCTTCCCGATTCCCACCGGCGCCGCCTACCGCTGGGCGGCGGGATTGACGCTTCCGCGCCCACCGACTATGATAAGAACTTCGCGGTTGTCGCCGGAGGAGTCGGGGGGCACCGGGAACGAGTTCGAGCGGGTTGTCTTCTCGCGCTTTCCGGGGCTTGCTAGAATGAAAGCCGCGTTGCTGCAAGCCGGGGCACGCCAGGCCGGGCTTTCGGGAAGCGGTTCCACCGTGTACGCGCTGTTTTCCCAGCGAGCGACTGCCGAGCGGGTGGGAGCGCGCTGGGCACGAGCGGCTACGGCGTTCGTGGTCGAAACGCTGCCGCGGCCCCGCTACCGGCGCGCATTGGGTTGGGGAGTCGTCCAGGGGTAGGACGTCTGCCTTTGGAGCAGAAGACCCAGGTTCGAATCCTGGCTCCCCAGCCAGGTTCTGTGACTGCGAAGTTGCCCTGCACAGCGGAGTAGGACGAAGATGCCGAGCGGAAACCGGTACAAGGTCTTCAGCGGCAGCGCCAATCGGCCGCTGGCGGAAGAAATCTGCCAGTGTTTGGGCTTGCCGGTGGGCGACGCCAGCCTGGGGCGGTTCAGTGACGGCGAGATCTATTTTCAGATCCAGGAGAACGCCCGCGGGGCCGACGTCTTCATCGTCCAGCCCACCTGCGATCCGGTAGACGCCCACCTGATGGAATTGCTGCTGATGATCGACGCCTTCAAGCGGGCCTCCGCCGCCCGCATCACTGCGGTGATGCCCTACTACGGCTATGCCCGGCAGGATCGCAAGGACAAGCCCCGCGTCCCCATCTCTTCCAAGCTGGTGGCCGACTTGCTGGAGAAGGCGGGGACGGACCGGGTGCTGGCGCTCGACATGCACGCCCCCCAGATTCAGGGCTACTTCAACGTCCCGGTGGACCACATCTACGCCACCCCGGTGCTGCTGGAATACTTCATCCGCAAAGGCCTGCCCGATCTGACCGTGGTGGCCCCCGACGCCGGCGGTGTCGAGCGCTCCCGCTTCTTTGCCAAGAAGGTGGACTCGCCGCTGGCCATCGTGGACAAGCGCCGGGTGGACATCGACGTCTCCGAGGTCCTGCACATCATCGGGGACGTCGAGGGCCGCACCACCCTGATCATTGACGACATCGTGGACACCGCCGGCACCCTGGTGAAAACCGTGCAAGCCCTGCTGGAGCAGGGCGCCAAAGAGGTCTACGCCGCCTGCACCCACGCGGTGCTCTCCGGCCCGGCCCTCGAGCGGCTCAACGATTGCCGGTTGGCCGAACTGGTGGTGACCAACTCCATCCCTCTGAACGATGGAGCCAAGAACTGCGACAAGATCAAAGTCCTGAGCGTGGGGCCGCTGCTGGCCCGCGCCATCCGCTCCATCCACGAGGAGGCCTCGGTCAGCACCTTGTTCGTCTGAGGAGGAGAGAAGGGAATGCCAGGGTTGCAAGTTGAAGGCCAGCCCCGGCCCGAGCGGGGCACGAATCGCGCCCGGCAGTTGCGCCGCGCCGGGCGGGTGCCCGCCGTGGTCTACGGCGGCAAGGACGGCCCCGTGACCCTGAGCGTGAACCCGCGCCACGTGGCGAAGATTCTGACTTCCGAGGCCGGGCACAACGCCGTCTTCACCCTGCAGGTCAAGGGCCAGGGCAAGACCCCGGCCATGATACGCGACTGGCAGGTGGATCCGGTCAAGGGCCTGCTGCTGCACGTTGACTTCCTCCGCGTCTCGATGGAGGAGCGGCTGAAGGTGAAGGTTCCCGTGCATGTCCAGGGGGAGCCGGTGGGCGTGAAGCAGCAGGGAGGGATTCTGGAGTTGGTGCAGCGCGAAGTGGAGCTGGAATGCCTGCCGGGCGACATTCCGGATGAGTTCGTCATCGACGTCAGCGAGTTGAATATGAACCAGGGCATCCGGGTGGGCGACCTGAAGGTGGAGCCAAAGAAGCTGCGGATTCTGACCGACATGGAGCAGGTCATCGCCCACGTGGTGCCGCCGCGCAAGCCCGAGGAGGAAGTCCCGGTGGAGGCGGCGGTCGAGGGAGCCGAAGCCGCTGAGCCCGAAGTGGTCGGCAAGGGCAAGGAGAAGGAAGAAGCGGAAGCCGGGGAAGCCAAGGAAGAAGCTCCGGAAGCCGGCGCGGAGGGCGGGAAGAAGGAGAAGTAGCCGGCTGGTCCCGCCTGTCCTGCTTGCCCTGAGCAAGAGCGAAGGGAGCGAAAGCGAAGGGAGCGGAGCCGAAGGAAGCGCGGTCGAGGGAAATGCGCCTGATCATGGGGTTGGGGAACCCGGGCGCGGAATACGCCCTGACGCCGCACAACCTGGGTTTTGCGGTGGTGGCGCGGCTGGCCGATCAGGCCCGGGTCCGCGAGCGCGGGCGGGTCTTCCGGGCGCAGCTCTGGCGCGGGCGGCTGGACGGCCGGGAAGTGCTGCTGGCGCAGCCGCTGACCTACATGAACGCCAGCGGCGTGGCGGTGGCCGAGCTGCTGCGGGCCGAGCGGCTGAGCCGGCAGGATTTGATCGTGGTGACCGACGACGTGGCCTTGCCCTGGGGCGGGCTGCGCATCCGGGAGCGGGGCAGCGCCGGCGGCCACAACGGCCTGGAGTCGATCATCGAGGCCCTGGGCACGACGGAGTTCCTGCGGGTGCGGCTGGGCATCCAGCCCCGCGAAGGCGGGGTCGGCGACCTGGCTGACTACGTGCTGGCGCCGATGGGGCCGGAAGAAAGCCGCCTGGCCGGGGAGATGGTGGGCGAAGCCGTCGCGGCGGTGCGGTTGATCCTGCGGGAAGGGCCGCAAAAGGCGATGGCTCGCTTCAATCGCCGCCTGCCCCCGGGGCTGCCCGAAGCGGGCAAGCCCGAAGAAGCGAAGTGAATTTGGCTACGAGGTGAGCATGGCAGAAACTCGGATCTACGAAGTGATTTTCATCGTCCGGCCGGACGTGCCGGAGGCCGATATTGACGCCCTGACGGCGCAGATGGAAGAGGCGGTCAGCGGCGCCGGGGGCCGGGTGACGAAGGTGGACAAGTGGGGCAAGCGCCTGCTGGCCTATCGGGTGCGCAACCACCGCGAGGGCTACTACGTTCTCTGCGAGGTCGAGGGCACCGGGGCGGCGCTGGGGGAGTTGGAGCGGCGTCTGAAGGTGGCCGAGCCGGTGCTCAAGCTCTTGAGCGTGCGCGTGGACCTGGAGCGGAAAAAACTGGAGAAGCTCCGGCACCGCCGCGAGCACCGCGCCGCCCGGCGTCAGCGCACGGCGGCGGCCGGGAGCAGCTCGGCGGAAGCCCCCGCCTGATACGGGGAAGGAGAGCCCTGATGGCCGAAAATCGTGAGAGTCAGCCGCCAGCGGTGCCGGCGCGGGAAGGGAGCCACGGCCCACGCGGCCGCGACCGCGGCGACCGCGGCGGCCGCGGCGGCGGGCGTGGCCCCGGGCGCGGCGGCGGGGGGGGGGGCGGCGCTTCTACCGCCGGCGCAAGGTCTGCAAGTTCTGCGTGGAGCGGGTGGACCACATCGACTTCAAGGACGTGAAGCTGATCGGGCAATTCGTCAGCGACCGCGGCAAGATTCTGCCCCGCCGCCTCACCGGCGTTTGCAGCCCCCACCAGCGGCAACTGAAGGTAGCGGTCAAGCGGGCGCGCAACATCGCCCTGCTGCCCTTCGCGGTGGAGGTGTAGGAAGGAGTGGCGATGGAAGTCATCCTGCGAGAAGACGTGCCCAAGCTGGGGACCCGCGGCGACCTGGTAACGGTCAAGGAGGGCTACGCCCGCAATTATCTGCTGCCGCGCAAGCTGGCTATGCCGGCCACGGTGGGCAACCGCAAGCAGCTCGAGGAGATGAAGGCTGCTACCGCTCGGCGGCTGGCCAAGGAGAAGTCGAGCGCCGAGGCGGTGGCCGCGCAAATGGCCGAGTTGACACTCACCCTCTCCGCCAAGGCGGGCGAAGCCGACCGGCTCTTTGGCTCGGTGACCGCTATGGACATCGCCGAGGCTCTCGCCGCCAAGGGCTTCCCGGTGGACAAGCGCCGGGTGGAGCTGGGCCAGCCCATCAAGACCTTGGGCGAATACGAGGTGCCCATCCGCCTCCACCCCGAAGTCACCGCCACCGTCAAGGTCACCGTCGTCCCCGAAGAATAGTCCCGCCTGCCGGTTCGGCGAATCCCAGCTGCCCGCCACCGCGCCATCTTTTCTGTCATTCCGAGCCCCGAACCTTCGGGGCGAGGAATCTGATTCTTCCTCAGGGAATCTTCCACCGGCACTCACAGCTTTCTGGGGTTTTCCACCGCATAGTCACAGCGCCGCGTCGCTTTTCGCTTGCATCCGCCTGGGTGCGTGAAGAGAATCGGCGCGACTTTCGAAAGTTGCCCTGCTTCCCGCCGGCTTCGCCGGGCTCGAAACTCCGGGTAACCCCCGGAGTCGGCTGAAGCGGACCGGCGGGCCCGCAAGGGAAGGAGAGCAACCCGGGAGCGGGCGAAGCTCTCGCGCAGCGGGAGTTACCGAGTCCGCCGGGATTTCCGAAGCGGGGACGCTCGAATCAGGACCGGGCCGGAAACGGACAGCCGCCCGCGCCTGAAGTGGGGTAGGCCGAAGCCAGGCTAACCCGCAAGGGTGACTGACATTCGGAAGACCCTCAATTTGGGCCGGGACATCCGGGCGTCCCGCAATCGCGGGACGCAGCCGCCTGGGACGCTCCCGAGGGCGGCGGGGATTATTCCCTGTCGCCAAGCCTCGAGGCGTTCTGGGAGGGAAACTCGGCCCGGCCCGATTCGGGCACTGCCCGGAGAGGGGAAACCCCCCGCCCCGGGCAAGCTCGTCGTGCGCGGCCAGGGAGTTCTCGGAGAGTCAACCCTCCGGGGCGAACTCTTCCGGGTGCATCTTCGGGGTGAGCCCTTTCGGGTGAGCCTCCGGGGTAAGCCCACTCCCGGTCACTCGGGAGTCCGGGGGACTACCTGGCCGGCGACGAGTGATTGGCTGAACGGGAGTCGGGGGCAGCCGGACGCACCCAGGATTCCCGCTTGACCTTCCAGCAAAGAAAAAGCGAAACTAGACGTCCGTCGTGCGGCCTTAGTGCGCGGAGGCATCCCGGGTGGCGGTTGACGTAACCCTCGAACGCAAGCTCCCCCACAACCTGGAGGCGGAGCGCTCCGTCTTGGGCGCCATCCTCCTCGACAACCAGTCCTTCCACCCCGCCATCGAGATTCTTGGGCCGGGCGACTTCTTCTTGGAGGGCCACCGCCGGCTCTTCGCCCGCATGATCCAGCTCTCGGAGGACAACCGCGCCATCGACCTCATCACCCTGCACGAGGAGTTGGAGCGGGCCGGGGAGTTGGAAGTCGCCGGGGGCAGCGCCTATCTCTCCTCGCTGGTGGACGGCGTCCCCCGGGTCACCAACGTCGAGCACTACGCCCGAATCGTCAAAGAGAAAGCCCTGCTGCGCAACCTCATCCACGCCTCCAACAACATCCTCACCCAGGCCTTCGAGGCTGAGGAGCCCGCTGATGAGGTGCTCGACCGCGCCGAGCACGCCATCTTTTCCCTGGCCGAAGAGCGGATCAAAGGCGGCCTGCTCTCCCTGCGCGACATCGCCAAGGCCACGCTGCCCCGCCTGAACGAGTATTTCGACCGCCGCACCCACATCACCGGCTTGGCCACCAGCTTCACCGATTTCGACAACCTCACCTCCGGCCTGCAGCCCGCCGAGATGATTGTCATCGCCGGCCGCCCCGGGATGGGCAAGACCGCTCTGGCGCTCAACATCGCGCAATATGTCGCCATGCAACTGGGCAAGCCGGCGGCCGTCTTCAGCCTGGAGATGGCCCGCGAGGCGCTGCTCTTCCGCTTGCTGTGCGCCGAGGCTCGGGTCGACTCCCACAAGTTCCGCAGCGGCTACCTGAGCCGGGAAGAGATGGGCAAGGTGACCGTCGCCTTGGGCCGCTTGGCCGAAGCCCCCCTCTACATCGACGAGGCCCCCGCCATGACCATCCTGGAGATGCGCGCCAAGTGCCGCCGCTTGCAAGCCGAGCACGGGCTGGGGCTGATCGTCGTCGATTACATGCAGTTGATGAGCGGTCGCGGGCGCTACGAGAACCGCACCCAGGAAATCTCCAGCATCTCCCGCGGCCTGAAGGCCCTGGCCAAGGAAGTCCACGTCCCGCTGATTGCCGTCAGCCAGTTGAGCCGCGCCCCCGAGCAGCGCGGCGGCGACCACCGCCCCCAGCTCTCCGACCTGCGCGAGTCCGGCTCCATCGAGCAGGACGCCGACGTGGTGGCTTTCATCTTCCGCCCCGAGGTCTATCGCGACCCCGACGCGGTCTCCGAAGAAGAGCGCGGCCTGGCCGAGCTCATCATCGCCAAGCAGCGCAACGGCCCCACCGGCAAGGTCAAGCTCGCCTTCCTCCGCGAGTTCACCCGCTTCGAGAACATGCTGCGCCTCCCCGCTGAGGAGTAGCCGCTCGGCTGTTCGTTGAAGAGTACTCGGAAGGGGTCCTGGCTCGATTCCAGAAGGGCCGGAAATGCGTCCAGAACGCGTTCTTGACGCATTTCGCCCCCGCCCCCGACCCAGTTC
>JALLOH010000914.1 GCA_027717655.1 Acidobacteriia bacterium AH_259_A11_L15 | reverse complement strand
AGGTCTCCAGGTGCGCCGTCTGGGGAAACATGTCGAACGGCTGGATGCGCGAGATTCCATACCCTCCCTTGCACAACTGGGCCATGTCCCTCGCGAGGGTCGCAGCATCACAAGAAAGGTACAGTAACCGAGCCGGTGCGGTCCGTAGCAGTTCCTGGAGGGATGTCCGGGAGAGGCCACTTCGAGGGGGATCCGCGATGGTGACGTCGTACT
>JALLOH010000913.1 GCA_027717655.1 Acidobacteriia bacterium AH_259_A11_L15 | reverse complement strand
TCTACACGCGGATCTGCTAAATAAGCAGAGGCCCGCGTCGCCGAAGATTTATTATCTTGGGCACGGATCGGAGACCAAAGGACAAGCACCTTTAGTTTGGCTTCGGGCATTTGCTGCAGGATCTGGCGAGTTTCGAGGGCCCCTCGAAGGCAGTGTGATCACGTTGGAGAGAACACTATGACCAGGCGGGTTCGATCCGCCGTCGCATTGAAAG
>JALLOH010000912.1 GCA_027717655.1 Acidobacteriia bacterium AH_259_A11_L15 | reverse complement strand
GAGCACACCGAGCCAGAGGTGCCCGGCAACGAAGAACGGAATCCAGAGCACGGCGCTGCCGAAGGGGAAGATGGCGGCGTTTCCCGGGGCGCGGAAGGTGGCGATCTCGTTGGCCAGGTCGAGGTCGTGGTCAATCAGCAAGGAGCGCACATGGACGAAGTAGTTGCGGCCGTCGCTGCTGGCGCGCAGATAGGAAACGTGGAATACGACCAGT
>JALLOH010000911.1 GCA_027717655.1 Acidobacteriia bacterium AH_259_A11_L15 | reverse complement strand
TGGGCAATTGTAACGCGTCACAATGGATTTCCTCATCGTTCCACATTGGTGTCCAGCAACTTTCTCAAGCTGCTCTAACCCTTCGGCATGCCATCGCCCCCAACATCGAACCACGGTGCTCGCCAGCGTCAAGGGTTCCCTCACTTCACTCGGCTGCTTCGCAGCCCTTGACCCTGCCTGCGCTCCGTGGTCTGCAGGCCTTCATGGCGATGAA
>JALLOH010000910.1 GCA_027717655.1 Acidobacteriia bacterium AH_259_A11_L15 | reverse complement strand
GCAACGATCCACCTCTTGTCGCCTGAGACGAGAACAAGACAGGCGCTACTCGACGGGATAGATGCCCAATACGTGCGCTCGGGCCATCTGATCTACGCTCAGCGAGCATCTCAGGCCGTATGGCATTCCGGCGGTTTCCCCCGACGGAAGCAGGATCGCGGTGGGCATCGCGGACGGGACCTCCGCTCACGTCTGGTTGTTGGAAATCGAAAGA
>JALLOH010000909.1 GCA_027717655.1 Acidobacteriia bacterium AH_259_A11_L15 | reverse complement strand
CGGACGAGTTGCTGAACCAGTTGCGCGAGCACAGACCTCGGCGTCCTGTTTACCTGCCACGCCGAGATCGCGGCGGGACATTCGTGGCCGAGTGGAATCTCGTGCTGCCACGGAGCGTCGTGCGTCCAGGTGGGCCCGATGAGAGTTAGTTCGCCCCGGCTCGACGAGCTAGCCCAGGAGACCGGGTTCGTTCAGCAGACTCTGGAGAAAGTCC
>JALLOH010000908.1 GCA_027717655.1 Acidobacteriia bacterium AH_259_A11_L15 | reverse complement strand
CCCGAGGACTACGAGGGCAAGAATGCCGGCGCCGCGGCTCTCGCCCTTTTCTCCCCCCAACAGCAAACACCCGGAGGAGAAAGCAGCAACCCGGCGAAGCAAACTACTTATCACGGCTGCCGCTTTCCTCCAGGTCCGGGGCTTTTATTCCACCGTAACCGATTTGGCGAGGCCTGCCCTGAGCGCCGAAGCTTCGGGGTCGAAGGGTTGCGGGG
>JALLOH010000907.1 GCA_027717655.1 Acidobacteriia bacterium AH_259_A11_L15 | reverse complement strand
CGGCGTGTAATGAAAACTGCCTCGCAGTAGATCCGCAGACGGGACAGGGCCTTCGCTTTCCGGGTTGGACGCTGGGGTCCTCGTCCAGCGCAGTTCCGCACTGCTTACATGCAACAGTATTTGCCACCGGACATCCCCCCAGTTTCTATTGTTCGCGCCCCAATACAATTGTGGCATACCCATTGATTATCTGGTCTCCAGACAACTTCATTATC
>JALLOH010000906.1 GCA_027717655.1 Acidobacteriia bacterium AH_259_A11_L15 | reverse complement strand
GACGGTACGCGTTTGGCCGTACAGGTCACAGACCCAAGCAATACCGACGTGTGGATCTATGACCTGGCCCGCGGCACACACAGCCGGCTGACCTTTGATCCTGCTTATGATGGTCGTCCATTGTGGACGCCAGATGGTCGGCGACTGTTGTTCCGGTCAAGGCGTGATGCAGGAGGGGAGAATTTGTTCTGGAAGGCAGCAGACGGCACTGGACAA
>JALLOH010000905.1 GCA_027717655.1 Acidobacteriia bacterium AH_259_A11_L15 | reverse complement strand
GGTTTTTAGCCAGCGCGCGAAGGCTTCTGAAGCCGGCTCCGGCAATTCCCCGCCTGGTCTCAGTGGCTCTTCCTGGACTTGGTCGGCGGCTTGCAGGTATTCCGTCCATCTGGGGTCGTGAGGCAGTATCTTGCGTTCTTCCAGGACCATTTCTCTGAACTTCTCGATTCCAAAATCTTTTACCAAGAACTTGATCCGGGCCCGGTTGCGATTTTT
>JALLOH010000090.1 GCA_027717655.1 Acidobacteriia bacterium AH_259_A11_L15 | reverse complement strand
CCGTTGTCTTCGATGGTTGCGTGCTGCCCTTCGCCGACCAGTCATTCGACATCGTCTATTCGAACGCGGTGCTCGAGCACCTGCCGAGCTGGGAGGCGCAGCAGCGCTTCGCCGGCGAGGTGTGCCGGGTGGGGCGCGCCTGGTTCATCACCACGCCGAACTTCTGGTTCCCCATCGAGACCCACTACCATCTCCCCCTGGTCCAGTTCCTGCCCGCCCCGTGGCAACAGGGGCTGGCGCGGCTGCTGGGGAAGACGCCGTACCCGCCGCTGCGGCTGCTCAGCCGGCGGGAGCTGCGGCGGCTGTTCCCGGAGAGCCAAGTGTTCGGCTGCCGGGTGACATTGTATCCGGAGACCCTGGTGGCGGTGGGCGGCCGACGCCGTTACTCGTAGAAGGTCAGCGAGTCCATGACTTTGCGCAGAACGGCCTGCTGCAGCGGCGTGGTTTCCCCGGCGACGGTCAGGCCCAGCACAGTGTAGTACTGCCGGCCGCGAGCGAAATAGAGCGCGGTGCCGCTCCAGAAGCGGCCCTCGGCTTGTCCGGTGAACCTCCGCTCGACGCCCGGCAACCCGGCCACGGTGGTGGCTCCCTCGCCTTGCGACCGATAATCCTCGTAGGTTTGCCGCAGGGAATCCTCCGCCAGGCGGGCGTAGCTGGCCAGGTCGCCATTGAAGCTCTCCCGCCCGATCAGCATCAGGGTGGTTTCGTCCGGCGTGCCCAGCACCGCCACCAGCGGGGTGCCCGGTTGGACCAGTTGCGGATAGGAGCGCCAGGTGGGCGGCTTGTAGAAGTGGAAGCGGAAGGTCTCGTTGACGTAGCGGGTGGGGGTGAGGTGCTCGATGATCTGCTGCGGCGGCTCGGGAGGCGGCCGCTGGGTCCGCCGGGGTTTTTCCCGTTTCGCTCGCGCCGTCTCTGCGGGTTGGGGCGGGGTGGAGGCCGTGGTGCCAGGCTCGGGGTCCTCGGGCGGCATCGGAGTCTCCTCGGCGGTGGGCTGCGTCTGTTCCCGCCGAGGCGATTCGGGGAAGACGATGCGGGCGATGCGGTCGCGATAGATAATGGCGATGCCGAAACTGGTCTCCACCCGGAAAGCGCCGTCCTGGTAGCCGACGATCTTGCCCACCAGCTTGGTGCCGTCCTTCAGGTAGAACTCTTCGGCGTCGGCCGGCAAAGCGAGAAGGAAGAGAAGGGCACTGCCGGCCAGCAGGACAGACAAGAATGTCGGTGCGGCCGGGGAGTTTGTCTTCGTCGGAGCAGTTGCCCCCATCATTTCTCCGGGCCTTTGCCGGTTTCCAGTGTGCACAGTATGGCACCGCGGCGCCGGGCGTTGCAAGCCGAGCCTGGGCGGCCTACCCGAAAACCCAATGAATTTTTCGCTGGAATAGTTTTTTGGCCGAGTTATACTGGGCGCCGACCAAAAAACAATCGGATTCTCCGGGGGAAGTGGAATGAAAAAGGAAAACCTGGCGGGCGGGCAGTCGCGGCAACTGCATGATCCCATCGAAGACAAGCTCACCCCGATTTATCCGCTTGACCTTTCCAAGATCCACACCATTGACGACCTGGTGCGGGCCATGGGGCGGACGGCGTACACGGCGCGGCAGATCGGAGATGCCGCCGACGTGCTGGAAGCCATGGTGCGCGACAAAGAGTGCTTCGTGGTGATGACGCTGGCGGGGGCGTTGACCGTCGGGAAGATGGGGCTGGTCATCTGCGATTTGATCGACAGCGGTATCGTGAAGGCCATCGTTTCCACCGGGGCGCTGATGGCGCACGGATTGGTGGAAGCCACCGGGCGCTCCCACTTCCGCTACGACCCGCGGATGGGCGACAACGAGCTGTTCTGGGCCGGGTACAACCGGGTCTACGATTCCTTGGAGCCGGAGCTCAACCTGGACCACGTGGAAGCGATGGCCGCTCGGCTGTTTGAGCAGTGGCAGCCGGACGAGCCGGTCACTAGCTGGAAGCTCCACCACCGCATTGGGGAACAGTTGCACCAGAGCAGCTCGGAGCGGGGCATCCTGAAATCCGCTTATGAGCAGAAGGTGCCGGTCTTCGTCCCGGCCTTCACCGATTCGGAGCTGGGGCTGGACCTGGCCTTGTTCAATCTGGCCCGCAAGAAGGAGGGCAAGCCGGAGCTGCAGTACGACGTCCTGGCGGACCTGGAGCATTTCACGCGCACGCTGGCGAAGGCGAAGCGGCTGGGGGTGTTTACTCTGGGGGGCGGGGTACCGCGCAACTGGGCGCAACAGTTCGGGGTCTACATCGAGCTCCGCATCCGTCGGGGACTCGACCAAGGCGAATGGAAGCGCTACCAGTACGGCGTTCGCATTTGTCCTGAGCCGGTGCATTGGGGCGGGCTCTCGGGGAGCACGTACTCGGAGGCGGTCTCCTGGGGCAAGTTTGTGCCCCCGGAAGAAGGGGGGCGGTTCGCCGAGGTGCTGGAGGACGCCACTGTGGCCCTGCCGCTGGTGGCCGGCGCCGTGCTGCAGCGCATCGGCTACCTGCCGCGGCCGGCTTGTCCTGAGGGCGCAGCCTGAAGGGCGGCGGCTAAGCGACAACGCAAGGGGGGAAAAAAAGCGGCGGTAGCGGCGGATTAGGGGCCGGGGCTAGTCGTAGTCCCCGATGAGGATGGCGGCGGTGAGCACCGTAGTCCAGAGACCGCGTTTGTCTCCCACGGCTGACTGGGTGATGTTCATGGTGCGCACGATCTTGTTGGAGATGCGGTAGATTTCCTTCTTCTCGTCCCAGTTCAGGTCGGGATCGAATTCGACGTCCAGGGTGGTGGCCAGCATCTCGGCGGCCAGCTCCTCGGCGTACTCTCCGGCGCGGTCCTCCGCCTCCCCGAAGGAATGGTGTTCGGACAGGTAGCCGTACATGGACTTGTCGGCTGGCAGGGCCAGGCCGACGGAGGCCGCGATGAGGCGATGGGGCTCGCGGGTGGAGTTTTCGCTGAGCACCACGAAAGTCACCTGGCCGGGCTTGAGCAACCTCAACCCTTCCGTGCGGGAAATTAGCTTGCAGTGGGGCGGAAAGATGCTGGAGACGCGGACGATGTTGCAGGCGGCGATGCCGGCCGCGCGGAGGGCCAACTCAAAGCTGGAGAGGCGCTCCCGATGTTTTCCGACTCCTTTGGTCAGAAAGATCTTCTTGGCGACGAACATCCTTGCTTCCGCCACCCCCGGGCCCGCGCGGGTCGTTTGGATGCGAGTGCGGAGTTGCGAGCGAAAAAAAATTCGGCACAACTATGCGGTAGGAGTCCACCAGTGTCAACGGTTTTTTGGCCGCGGGGCGCGAGGGGAAAATCTCCCGCTTGACGGCAGTCCGGGTTTGCCCTAGATTGGAGTCCCCAGATGGCGGCCGCCCGGTGCAACTTCTTCGGTCCGCCCCATTCCTCTCTTCCCCAGGAGGGCTCATGACGGCGAAAGAAGTGTTGCAACTGGCAGAACGGACCCAGGCCCGGATGGTAGACCTCCGGTTCACCGACCTGCCGGGCTTGTGGCACCATGTCTCCTTTCCCATTGCTCAATTGCAGGAAAAATCTTTCGAGGACGGCTTCGGGATCGATGGCTCCAGCATCCGGGGCTGGGCGGCCATCCACGAGAGCGACATGCTGCTGGTGCCCGACCCTTCGACCGCCATGCTCGATCCTTTCCGGGATGTCCCCACTCTTTCCATGATCGGCGACATCATCGATCCCATCACCAAGCAGCAGTACCCGCGCGACCCGCGCTATGTCGCCAAGAAGGCGGAAGCCTACCTGGGGTTCACCGGCGTCGCCGACGTGGCCTATTTCGGGGCGGAAGCCGAATTCTTCATTTTTGATAACATCCGCTTCGATCAGCGCGAGCACTGCGGGTTCTATTTCATCGACGCCGAGGAGGGCCGCTGGAATTCGGCCCGGGAGGAGCGCAACCTGGGCTACCGCCCGCGCTACAAGGAAGGCTACTTCCCGGTGCCCCCCACCGACCACTACCAGGATTTGCGCACCGAGATGGCCCTGGCCTTGGAGGGCTGCGGGCTGCAGGTCGAGTGCCACCACCACGAGGTGGCCACCGGCGGCCAGGCCGAGATCGACTTCCGCTTCGCCCCCCTGCTGCGGGCCGGCGACGCGATGATGCTGTTCAAGTACATCGTCCGCAACGTCGCCTACCAGTACGGCAAGACCGTCACTTTCATGCCCAAGCCGCTCTTCATGGACAACGGCTCGGGGATGCACACCCACCAGAGCTTGTGGCTGAAGAACAAGCCGCTGTTTAGCGGGGAACTCTACGCCGGGCTGAGCCAGACGGCGCTGTGGTACATCGGGGGGCTGCTGAAGCACGCCCCGGCTGTGGCCGCCTTCTGCGCGCCCACCACGAACTCCTACAAGCGGCTGGTGCCGGGCTTCGAGGCCCCGGTCAACCTGGCCTACAGCCGGCGGAATCGCAGCGCTGCGGTGCGCATTCCCATGTATTCTCCCAACCCGAAGTCGAAGCGCATTGAGTTCCGCCCGCCGGATGCTGCCTGCAACCCCTACTTGGCCTTTTCTGCTCTGCTGATGGCCGGCCTGGACGGCATCGCGAACAAGATCGATCCCGGCGAGCCGCTCGACAAGGACATCTACGACTTGAGCCCGGAGGAGCTGAAGAACGTCCCCTCCCTGCCCGGCTCGCTGGAAGACGCCCTGAAGGCGCTGGAGCACGACCACGACTTCCTGCTGAAAGGCGACGTCTTCACCGAGGAAGTCGTCAACCTCTGGATCGACTACAAGATGAAAAACGAGGTGCAGGCGGTGCGCATGCGGCCCCACCCCTACGAGTTCGCCCTCTACTACGACGCCTAGCCGGCGGGTTTCGTTCCCGGCGCGCGCCTGTCCCCCCCGCGCCTTCTTGCAGTAGACTCCTCTGGATGGCTCTGCCGGCTTCTTTCACCGAAGTGGCCTTCGCCCAGCCGTCGCGGGCGCGCGTCAACCTGGAGCGGCTCCAAGGGCGGCTGCCCGAGGGGGTGCTCACCCTCCTGCCCACCGTGCTGGCGCAGGTCCCGGACGCCGACGGCGCCCTGAACGAGTTGGAGCGCTTCACCCGGGAGGCCGGCCGCCGGGTGCTGGACAGCCTGGCGCGCCAGCCCGCTCTGCTCCACTACCTGCTGGCGCTCTTCAGCCACAGCCGCTTCTTGAGCGAAACCCTCATCCAGCAGCCGGACCGGATTACCTGGCTGGGCCGAGAGAGACACCTGGCCCGGCTGAGGTCGAAGGAAGATTTGCTCGAAGACTACGCGCGCTTCGCCACCGCGGCTCTGGAAAACGACCCGGCTCTGGTGCTCGCCCGCTTCAAGCGCCGCGAGTACCTGCGCATCACCCTGCGGGATATCTTGGGGATGGCCGAGTTGGGCGAGATCACGCTGGAGCTCTCGCTCCTAGCCGACGTGCTTTTGGAGATGTCCTTGGCGGCCGCGCAGGAAGAGTTGCAACAGCGATACGCCCTGCCGATGACCAGGGATGCGCGCGGGCGAGTAGTGCCGGCGCGTTTCGCCGTCCTCTCGCTGGGCAAGCTGGGCGGGAACGAGCTGAACTACGCTTCGGACGTGGACCTGCTGTTCCTCTACGCCGGGGCGGGGGAGACGGACGCGCCCGACCCCAGCCGCCGAATCGCCAACAGCGAGTACTTCGTTCGCTTGGCGCAGCGCCTGCTGCGAATCATCGCTGGAATCACCCCGCAAGGGCCGGTCTACCGCGTCGACATGCGGCTGCGCCCGGGCGGCGGCGAAGGCGACCTGGCCATCAGCTTGCCGGCCGCGACTCAGTACTACCAGCAGCGGGCGCGGGAGTGGGAACTGCAAATGCTCTTGAAGGCCCGGCACTCGGCCGGCGACGCCGGGCTGGTGCGCGACTTCCTGGCGGTGGTGGAGCCCTCCCTCTACCGCGGGGAGATGCACTTCGCGGCGGTGGAGAGCGTGCTGCGGGCGCGGGAGGAATTCGACAAGAAGCTTGACGCCTCCGGCCGGCTGAACGTCAAGCTGGCCCCGGGTGGCATCCGCGACATCGAATTTTTGGTGCAGTGCCTGCAACGGCTCTACGGCCGGGAGGACCGCTGGGTGCGCGCCGCCGGGACCCTGCTGGGCTTGCAGAAGCTCTACGAGAAGGGTTACCTGCCCGGCCGGGACCACTTCCGCTTGGCCTCCGCCTACCAGTTCCTCCGCCGGGTCGAGCACCGGCTGCAACTGGACCAGGGCCAGCAGACCCACACCCTGCCCGGCGACTCGTCGGCGCGGGCGCTGCTGGCGCGCCGCTGCGGCCTGACCGGCTCAGCGACCCGCTCGGCGGCCGAGGAGTTCCAGAACTTGCTGGAGGACCACCTGCGTCAAGTGCGGGCCATCTACGAGCGCGTGTTGCCGCGCACCCCGCAGGGCGGGGAACCGGAAGAGTTCGCCCTGCGCTCGCCGCCAGTTGTGGCCTTGCCCGGCGGCCTTTCCTACGGGGAAGTTTTGAAGTTCCTCCGGATTCAAGACCCCGGCCTCTGCCGAATACTGGAGGAGTTGCCGGTCCCCAAGCGGGCGCGCAAGCCCTTCCACACCTTTTTGACCGCAGCCCTGGCTTCCTCGCGTACCTTCGAGCAGGTCAGCCGGGCGGCGGCCGCCCTGCCGCTGGCCGTGGACACGCTGCGGTTGAGCGAGCCGCTGGGGACGTTGCTCCTCCGCCGGCCCGAGCGCCTGGCGGACTTGCTGCCGCTGCTGGCGGTCGCCCCGGAGGCGCCCGGCACCCAATTGGACATTCCACTT
>JALLOH010000904.1 GCA_027717655.1 Acidobacteriia bacterium AH_259_A11_L15 | reverse complement strand
CGCCGTGGTGCCGCGATGAGCCGAGCCGTTATGCATGATCCAGAAGACCCGGCTCGCTGACCGATACGGCCCTTGGGTCACCACCTGCTCCACGAGCCGATCAAACGGAGCGATGCCGGTGTGCGGTTCACAGCGCCCGAAGCGCTTGGCCCGGTGCACGTCCTAGGCGGCCACGTAGGCCCAGGCCCCGCCTCGGTCGTACTCGTGCTCGACGCA
>JALLOH010000903.1 GCA_027717655.1 Acidobacteriia bacterium AH_259_A11_L15 | reverse complement strand
AGACTTCACTTGGACGCATGGCCGTACCGAGCATAAGATGGCGCAACACCAGACGGGTATTCCTTCCATTCAGAGCTTTCTCTCAGCATCGTTAGTACGAGAAGAAGACGTACGCCGGCACGCCCAGCGCCCCCGCCAGGAAACATCCCAGCGTGAGCCAGATGTAGATGTGAACGGTCCGATCCTCTTCAAGATCCCGCAGAACCGAGAGGTGGTA
>JALLOH010000902.1 GCA_027717655.1 Acidobacteriia bacterium AH_259_A11_L15 | reverse complement strand
AAAATCAGTAACAGACCTCCGACGGTTTCGCTAAAACAAATCGACCTTTCTCTGGCTGACGGCTATTATTCATCTGATTCGGTTCATTCGCAGTGACTGTCGCTTGGATGTTTTCGGGGAACAGTTGCGATTGCCGAAATCGGTTCAGTACGAGTATGTCATTGCGATCTGTGGGGCTGCGAATGTGTTGATTGGGACACCGCTCTAAACCTGGAGG
>JALLOH010000901.1 GCA_027717655.1 Acidobacteriia bacterium AH_259_A11_L15 | reverse complement strand
GCCGCGGAGCCCTCGCCGGCCTTTGACGCGCACCATGCATTCCTGGTCGCTCCTCGCCACCGTCGGCTCCACCTAATTTAACCCCGCTGTCCGGCTGAAGTTTCGGCTGTGCAGTGGGAACCGGCGGCCGGCTCCCCGGTTGATACATAGGGCTTATTTAGCCCAATCAACCGATCAACCATTGAACTATTCCACTAGTTTTCGGGGAAGTTCATGCG
>JALLOH010000900.1 GCA_027717655.1 Acidobacteriia bacterium AH_259_A11_L15 | reverse complement strand
AAAAGCGTGAAAATTTTTGGAGAGCGCGTGCCGGTGCGCTGTGGTGTAAAAGCAATAGGCGGATACTCTGCCCACGCCGATCAGAAAAAATTACGGGAGTGGGTTGAGAAAATTAAAGGCGGCAGAAAATTAAAAAAAACTTTTGTAGTACAGGGTGAAGAGGGCCCAGCCCTTGCGCTTGTCCAGCTTTTGCAGGATCACCTTGGTATTGTCGCAGA
>JALLOH010000899.1 GCA_027717655.1 Acidobacteriia bacterium AH_259_A11_L15 | reverse complement strand
GGCCAAGTGTACCAACTGCCATGACGGGGCGCTACTCACCGATCAGCAGTACCACAATACCGGGATCGGTATGAAGGACAAGGAGCCCGACTTGGGCCGCTACAAGGTCACGAAGGTTGACAGGGACAAGGGCGCCTTCAAAACGCCGACTTTGCTCGACATCAGCAAGTCCGCCCCTTACTTCCACAACGGCAGCGTGGCGACGTTAGAAGAGGCGG
>JALLOH010000898.1 GCA_027717655.1 Acidobacteriia bacterium AH_259_A11_L15 | reverse complement strand
CCGATCGGAAGGGCGTTCCGAACATCGTCCTGCTGATCCTCGACTCGGCCCGGAGGGACCTCTACGGCTGCTATGGCAGCTCATCCGGGTTGACACCCAATTTTGATCGCCTCGCTGAGCGAGGTGTTCTGTTGCGGAACCATTACGCGCCAGGGTGTGGTTCCGCCCAGGCACACGTGAGCATCTTCACCGGGCAACACTCGGCCAGGCACGAGATGG
>JALLOH010000897.1 GCA_027717655.1 Acidobacteriia bacterium AH_259_A11_L15 | reverse complement strand
CTCATAATACACCCCTTTCCGGTATAGTTTTGAAGTTTTGATTATAATAGCACCTAATTTTAAAAATGTCAAATTCAAACGTCCTCCTTGTAAACAAACCCTCCGGCCCAACTTCGCATGATATTGTGGACGAAGTACGAAAAATTACCGGCGAGTACAGAGTTGGGCATACGGGGACCTTAGACCCCTTCGCAGAGGGACTATTGATCGTGCTTGTTG
>JALLOH010000896.1 GCA_027717655.1 Acidobacteriia bacterium AH_259_A11_L15 | reverse complement strand
CTGGGGCCAGTGGAGCGGGCGCACCGCCGTGGCCGAGCTGCGCGAGCTGGGCGTGTTGCCGGAAGCGCTGGTGAATTTTCTGGTCCTCACCGCTTGGGAGCCGCCGCCTCCGAACGAGCTTCTCTCCCGCGAGCAACTGGTCGAACTCTTCTCGCGCGACCGCCTGCGGAAGGGAGCTGTCCGCTTTGACTTCGAGCAGTTGCGGCGTCTCAATCATGC
>JALLOH010000895.1 GCA_027717655.1 Acidobacteriia bacterium AH_259_A11_L15 | reverse complement strand
CCTCGGTGGCGAAAAGACGGCAAAGAGCTCTTTTACGGACAAGGGGACACGCTGGTGGCGGTTTCCGTCACCACGACTCCAACCTTTTCCGTCGGTGCGGCAAAGCCGCTCTTTGAGGCCAAGGGGGCTTTGGCTGGGCGAGGCCACCAATATGACGTTTCCGCCGATGGCCGGCGATTTGTCATGGTCGAAAGGTTAGAGGAGGCCTCTAGCCCAGCCA
>JALLOH010000008.1 GCA_027717655.1 Acidobacteriia bacterium AH_259_A11_L15 | reverse complement strand
ACGCGCACACCCTGACCTTCGAAGAGGACGGGGGCCGCCAGCGCTGCCACCTGGACTTCCTGGTGGGAGCCTTCTCGCCGCAAGGAGAGCTGGTCAATCAAATCAGCCAGACCCTCAACGCCCGCCTGCGCCCCCAAACCTACCAGCGCATCCAGCAGCGCGGCTTGCCCTTCCAGACGCAACTGGAGCTCGACCCCGGACGCTACACCTTGCGGGTGCTCGTCCGCGACAACCGCACCGGCCTGCTCGGCGCCACCGACATCCCCCTGGTGATCGCAGAACCTTAGAGCACGGCTGCCGCTGGCCTGAACTTTTTCGCTCTCCTGTAGGGGAGGGGTTTACCCCCTCCCGAGTCCGGGCGGGCCTTAAGCCCGCCCCTACACCAGCTTCCTAGAACGCGGTGCGGAGGAGCTTGACGGTGGCCACCAGCAGGACCACGCCCAGGATGCGGCGCAGCCACAGCCCCCGGAAGCGCCGCGCGCCCAGGTAAGAGCCCACCAGGCCACCGGCGAACGCGAAGCCTACCAGCCACGCCAGGTCCGACCAGTCAATATCTTTTCGCGACAGGTGGCCGTAGAGCCCGGCCGCCGAGTTCACCCAGATGAAGGCCGCCGAGACCGCCGCGGTGCGCTTGGCGTCGGCCCAGCGCAGCAGGATCAGCAGCGGGCTCAAGAAGATTCCCCCGCCCACCCCGATGATGCCCGAAAGAAATCCGATGCCGGCTCCCACCGGCAGCGCCACCCCCAACGGTGGCACCCGGAGGAAGGATTCCTCCGGCTTGGGCGGCACCACGGCGAGCAGGCGGTACGCCGCAAAAATCAGCACCGCAGCCAGCAAAAGCATGTACGTCTTAGGCGATACCTCGGTCAGCCCGCCCAGGAAGGCGAAGGGGATCGAGGTCAACAGGAACGGCCACAGCAGCCGAAAGGCGAAGTGGCCCGCCCGCCAATAGCTGCTGAAGGAAGTCCCCGCCACCAGCAGGTTCAAGCAGAGCGCGCTGGGGGCCATGGCCACCGGGGCCAGTCCGAAGAAGGAGAGCACCGCCAGGTAGCCTGAGGCTCCGCCGTGGCCCACCGAGGAGTAGGCCACGGCAACAAAGAACACCAGCCCCAAGAGCAACGCCAGCAGGGCTGGGTCCTGAGGTAGCATAGGCGGCCTATGAAAGCACAAATCGGCGGGGGCTGCACGGGGCGGAGGCGAGAAAAGGCTTGACAGCGGAGTAGTTAACCTATATTAAGTAGATTCATTAACCTAAGTGAAGATAAGGCCATGAGCAAAAAAGCATCCTTGGGCTTGCTGCTTCAGGTGACCCTTGCCTTCGTCTTGATGTTTTTCGGCTGGGGGTGGGACGACCTGGGCGGGTTCTTCGCCCACCCGGCGCGCGCCGGCTTGTTGGCCATCGCGCTGGTCGGTTTGGTGTGCATGTTCGTGTGGCGGCTGGATATCCAGGTGTTTCGTCGTGGCCCCCGGCCGGTGGGCCGCCAGCGGTGGCTTCTCGCCGGGCTGATGGCCTTCGGGCTCTTTCTGGTTTGGTTCCTCCCCTATGGCGATCGGCGGGACGTGCTTACCTTCACGGGGGCAGATCTCCTCCGCTATGTGGGACTGGCGCTCTATGCGGGCGGCACCGTCCTGGCGTTCGCGGCCTTGCGCGCGCTGGGCAAGCAGTACAGCGGCTACGTGACCCTGCAGGAGGACCACCGACTGGTACAGACCGGCATCTACGGCCTCATCCGCCACCCCATCTACTTGCGGGGTCTCTTGGTGTTCCTCGGGCTGCCGCTGCTGTTTCGCAGTTGGCTGGTGGTCCCTCTGTTTGTGTTTGGTCTCGTTTTTGTGGCCCTGCGGATTCGGCAGGAGGAAAAGCTGCTGGCCGAGCACTTTGGCGCCGAATTCGAAGCCTACCGGCGACGCACCTGGCGGCTGCTGCCGTATCTCTATTGAGGCGCTTGTCCCGGGCGCCGGGCCGCCCCTAGGAAAGGTACCCGCTGCGGTAGACCACCCACCACCAGAGAGCCCCGACCAGAATCGTGACTAGCGTCGCGCTGATGAACGACAGCGTGAAGCTGGAGAACAGGCTGATGCCCACAAAGCCGAGCCAGAAGAGTTTCCGCTGCATTAGACCAAGCGGGCCGCGGCGCGCGCGTCCAGGCGGCGCAGGCCGGCGGCGCGGGCGGCCCCCAGGGCGTCTTGGAATTCGTCCTCTGTAAGGTGTCGGTTGATTTGTACGTACTCTTTTCCGTTCACCTTGCCGGCCGGGTAGTACTGCGCCATCACGTTCACGTAGGTGTCCGGGCCCAGCTCGCGCGCCACCCACTCCATGATTTCCTGCGTCCCGGCGAGGCCGCCGGGCATCACCAGGTGGCGCAAGAGGACTCCGCGCAGCGCCAGCCCGTTCTCATCGAACACCAGCTCGCCCACCTGCCGGTGCATCTCTTTGATCGCCTGCCGGGCGGCCTCCGGGTAGTTCACCGCCTTGACGTAGTGCCGGGCCTTCTCCGGGTCCCAGAACTTGAAGTCGGGCATGTAGATGTCGATGACGCCGTCCATCAATTGAATGGAGTCCAGCGAGTCGTAGGCGCTGGTGTTGTAGACCAGCGGCAGGCGCAGCCCCCGCTCCACCGCCCGGTACAGCCCCTCCAGGATTTGCGGCACCACATGCTCCGGGGTGACGAAGTTGATGTTATGACAGCCGCGCTCCTGCAGCCGCAGCATCATCTGCGCCAGCTCTTCCGGTCTGGTGCCGCGGCCTTCCCCCACCCAACTGATGTCGTAGTTCTGGCAGAAGACGCAGCGCAGGTTGCACCAGGAGAAAAAGATGGTGCCGGAGCCCTTCCACCCGCGCAGGCAATCCTCTTCGCCGAAGTGCGGGAAGTGGCTGCTGACCACCGCATAGCGGCCAGTCTTGCAGACGGCGAACTTGTCGGCCCAGCGGTCGACGCCGCAATCGCGCGGGCAGAGCTTGCAGTCCTTCAAGAGCTCCAGGGCCTGCTCCACCCGCCGCTTCAACTCCCCGGACTCGTAGAGTCGCAGGTAGGCGGGTTGGAACTCACTCCGGGAAATGCACTCGACCATGGCACCTCCTTTGGGCTCTATCTTACCCCAGGCGTAATTGGAAAGGAATCAACGGCTTCATAAAGGGCGCCAAAGCCGGGCAGAAAGGGGGATTGACAAAGAATTGCTCACATCCTATACTAACGGAGTGCTAAGATTTGTACCGGTAGCCATTCATAAGTGGTTGTTTTTTCAACTATTTGACTGGAAACAATACTTTTGAGGCACTTCTGAGGAGGTACGGCTCATGGGCAAGATCATCGGAATGGATCTGGGAACCACCAACTCGGTGGTGGCAGTCATGCAGGGGGGCGAACCCAATGTCATCCCCAACCAGGAGGGCGGCCGGACCACCCCCTCGGTGGTGGGGTTCACCAAGTCCGGGGAGCGACTGATCGGCCAGGTGGCCAAGCGCCAGGCCATCACCAACCCGGAGAACACGGTTTACTCGATCAAGCGCTTCATGGGGCGCCGTCCCGAAGAGGTGCGAAAAGAGATCGAGATGGTGCCCTACAAGGTGGTGCGGGCCCCCAACGGGGACGCCCGCGTCGAGGCGACGGGCAAGCAGTACTCCCCCCCCGAGATCTCGGCCATGATCCTGCAAAAGCTGAGGCAGGCAGCCGAGGACTACTTGGGGGAGAAGATTACCCAGGCGGTCATCACCGTGCCCGCCTACTTCAACGACTCCCAGCGCCAGGCCACCAAGGACGCCGGGCAGATTGCGGGGCTGGAGGTGATGCGTATCATCAACGAGCCCACCGCGGCCGCCCTGGCCTACGGGCTGGACAGGAAGAAGGAGGAGATGATCGCTGTCTACGACTTCGGCGGCGGCACCTTCGACATCTCCATTCTCGAAGTGGGCGAAGGGGTGGTGGAGGTGAAAGCGACCAGCGGCGACACCCACCTGGGGGGCGACGACATCGACCAGAAGGTCATCGAGTGGATGGTGGAGGAGTTCCGCAAGGACCAGGGCATCGACCTCTCCAAGGACCGCATGGCTTTGCAGCGGCTGAAGGAAGCGGCCGAGAAGGCCAAAGTTGAGCTCTCGCAACTGCAGGAAAGCGAAATCAGCCTGCCCTTCGTCACCGCCGACCAGACCGGTCCCAAGCACCTGCAAATGAAGCTGACCCGCTCGAAGCTCGAGCAGTTGATGGAGGACTTGATTCAGCGCACCGTCGGCCCCTGCAAGCAGGCGCTGGCCGACGCCGGGCTGAAGCGCGAGCAGATCAACGAAGTGGTTCTGGTGGGCGGCTCCACCCGCATCCCGCGCGTGCAACAGGTGGTGCGGGAGCTCTTTGAGAAGGACCCCCACAAGGGCGTGAACCCGGACGAAGTGGTGGCGGTGGGCGCGGCCGTGCAGGCGGGCGTGCTGGGCGGCGAAGTGAAGGACCTGCTGCTGCTTGACGTCACCCCGCTCTCGCTCGGCATCGAGACCCTGGGGGGCGTGATGACCACGCTCATGCCGCGCAACACCACCATCCCCACCCGCAAGGGCGAGATCTTCTCCACCGCGGCCGACAACCAGACCTCGGTGGAAGTCCACGTCTTGCAAGGGGAGCGGCCCATGGCCCGGGACAACCGCACCCTGGGCAAGTTCCACCTGGTGGGGGTTCCGCCGGCGCCGCGCGGGGTGCCGCAGATTGAAGTCACCTTCGACATCGACGCCAACGGCATCCTGCACGTCTCCGCCAAGGACCTGGCCACCAACCGCGAGCAGAAGATCACCATCACCGCCTCCAGCGGCCTCTCCAAGGAAGAGGTGGAGCGGATGCAGAAGGAAGCCGATGCCCACGCCGAGGAGGACCGGGGGCGGGTGACCGAGGTCGAAGCCCGCAACCGCCTGGACACGCTCATCTACTCGGTCGAAAAGCTCCTGCGGGAGAACCGCGACAAGCTCGAGCCCAGCGAGGTCCAGCAGACCGAGTCGGCCCTCGACGACGCCCGCAAGGCCCTGAACGAGGGCGGCGTCGATCGCCTGAACGCCGCCCACGACAACTTGACCGCGGCCAGCCACAAGCTGGCCGAAGCCATGTACCAGAAGGCCGGGGCCGCCGCGGGCGGGGCCGCGCCGGGGGAGCCGGCGGGAGCCGACAAGGGTGAGGGCAAGGACAAGGAAGGCGAGGTGATCGACGCCGAGTACGTGGACGTCGACGAGAAGAAACCCAACTAGCGCTTCATCGCTTGATTGGTGGAACGGTGATGCAGTGGCTCAGAAAGCAAGGGCGGAATTCCGAAAAGGAGCGCGAGCATAAGCCGATAACCCCATGCCAACAGGCACCAAGACGCAGGTTGACTATTACCACCTGCTGGGGGTGAAGCGGGGGGCTTCCGCCGGGGAAATTCGCAAGGCGTACCGGCGGCGGGCCCGCAAGTACCACCCCGACGTCAACCCCGGCGACAAGGCTGCCGAGGAAAAGTTCAAGCAGATTCAGGAAGCCTACGGGGTCTTGAACGACCCCAAGAAGCGCAAGCTCTACGACCAGTACGGGTTCTACTCCGAGCAGTTTCGGCCGGGCGCGGGGGCCGGGGCCGGCGGCGTCGGGTTCGATTTCGGCGGCTTCGACTTCTCCGACCTGAGCGGCGGCCGGGGCACGAGCTTCCGCGACATCTTCTCCGATTTCTTCTCCCGCTTCACCGGCGGCCCCAGCGAGCGCGGCCCCGAGCGCACCCGAGGCACCGACCTGGAGTACGTGGTGGACATCGGCTTCTGGGACTCCATTCGCGGCGCGGTGCGCAAGCTGGCCATCTCCCGGCTGGACGCCTGCACGGCTTGCCGGGGCACGGGCGCCGTGGGCGGGCCGACTACCTGTTCGGCCTGCAACGGGCGGGGCACGGTGATGCAGCAGAGCGGCCGGATGCGGTTCAATATGAGCTGTACGCGCTGCCACGGCAGCGGCCGCACCCGCACTCTCTGCCGGCACTGCCGCGGCGACGGCGTGCTGCCGCGGGCGGACACCCTCGACATCCGCATCCCCGCCGGCGTGAGCAACGGCTCCCGCGTGCGCGTGGCCGGCAAGGGAAACGCCGGCACGGGCGGCGGCCCGCCGGGCGACCTCTACATCATCACCCGGGTGCGAGGGCACGAGTTCTTCGACCGCCGCGGCGATGACATCTACACGGTGGTGCCCATCACCGTGAGCGAGGCCGCTCTGGGAGCCAAGATCGAAGTGCCCACCATTCACGGCCGGACGCTGTTGAAGGTGCCGGCGGGCACCCCCTCCGGCCGGCGCTTCCGCCTGCGGGAGAAAGGCGCCCCGTCGGTTCGCAGCCAGCGCCGGGGGGACCACTACGTCGAGGTGCGCATCGTGCTCCCCAAGGTGCTCGACCAGCGCCAGCGAGAGATGCTGAAGGACTTCAGCCGCCTGACCCGCGAAGACCCCCGGGCGGAAATCTATTCGGCGGCGGCCCGCTGAGGCCGGGCGGCGGCAGACAGAGGGAGACGATGGCGCCGAGCCAAAAAAAGAAGCAAGCCAAGGTCGGCTACATGATCAGCGCGGTGGCCGAGCGCTACCACCTCCACCCGCAGACCCTGCGGCTCTACGAGCGGGAAGGCCTGCTGACGCCCTCGCGCTCGGAGGGCAACACCCGGCTCTACACCGAGGAGGACCTGGAGCGGCTGGAAGTGGTCCTGAACCTGACCCGCGACCTGGGGGTGAACCTGGCCGGCGTCGAGGTCATCCTGAACATGCGGGAGAAGATGGAGGAGCTGCAGGAGGAGATGGAGCAGTTCGCGGAGTTCGTCAACCGGGAGCTGGAGCGCATGCGCGACCGCGGCATGCAAGAGCGCTTCCGCCATGCCCTGGTGCGCGTCGGCCCCCGCTCTCGGGTGCAACCCCCGCCCCGCGAGCCCGAAAAGGTCAAAGCCTCCTAGTTCCACCCTGCTCCCGCTCTCAGCCCCAAGAAATTGCTCACCCTTTCGCCCCTCCGGCGTCTAATCGAAGAAAGAGAGAGGCGATTTATGCAGGCAGGTTCGCAAAAAAAGAAGCGCCGTGCCGGGCTGAGGCGCCTGGGCGTGGGGTTGGCGGCTGCGGTAGTTTCGCTGGCCCTTGCTGGGAACGCTTTCGGTTCCCTGACGGGCGTGCGCTCGGGCGAGCTGAGCCCGGTCGCCGTGTATCGGGGAGTCGAGCAGCAGGTAAGCGCGGCTTACGACCGGGCGGCGCGCTTCGTCGGCCACCTGCGCCTCTTCTACGAGATCAACGCGCAGCTCCGCGAGCTGAAGGCGGAAGCCTCTGACGCTGCCAACGAAAAGAGGCTCGATCACGGCAGCGGGTATCAGTGCACCGCTGCGGCCACCGCCATCCTTCCCTCGAGCTAGGCCTCTCCTTCTGACAACGTGCCGGCAGCTTGGGCCGCGCTTGGCGCCGTCGTTATCTTTTGCTGTCATTCTGAGCGAAGCCCGAAGGGTGAAGCGAAGAATCTCAGCTGAGAGGCTTCCCTTCGTTCAGCATGACATGGGGTGGTTGCGGAGCCCGGTGGCCTTCGATATGCTTGCGCCATCCGCGATGGCTTCTCCTGAGACTTGCTCGCTCTGCCACGGCACCGGCTGGAAGCCGGTGGAGCAAGAAGGGGTGCGGCGCGTAGTGCGCTGCGATTGCCGGCTGGAGTCGGCCTTGTCGAGGCGGCTGGCCGCGGCCCGCGTCCCGGGGCGCTACGAGCAGTGCAACTTCGAGAACTTCCAAACCGCCATCCACGACAACCCGGCCTACAACCAGAGCCTGCAAGAAGCCCGGTTCGTGGCCGAGCGCTTCGCCCGCGAGTATCCCGTCCACGCCGACTTCGGGTTGCTCTTCATGGGCCCCTGCGGGGTGGGGAAGACCCACCTGGCGGTGGGGCTGCTGCGGGCGCTGGTTGAGAAGGGGGTGAGCTGCCTGTTCTACGACTTCCGCGAGCTGCTGAAGGCCATCCAGGCCAGCTACAACCCGGTCTCGCAGACCACGGAGATGCAGATTCTGGCGCCCGTGCTGGAAACCGAAGTGCTGCTGCTCGACGACCTGGGCGCCAGCAAGCCCTCGGTCTGGGTGCAGGACACGGTGGCCCACATCATCAACAGCCGCTACAACGACCGCCGGGTGACCCTGATTACAACCAACTACCTGGATGCGCCGCGGCCAGCCGGCGCGATGCGCGAAGACACCTTAGCTGACCGCATCGGCGAGCGGATGCGGTCGCGGCTGTACGAGATGTGCCGGGTGGTCGAAATTCAAGCCGAGGACTTCCGCCGCCGCGTCAAGCAGGCCCAGTACCACTTCTCCTGAGGCGGCGTTGACAGGGGCGGGGGGCATTGGCTATAGTCGCGGCGTTCCGAGGGAAGACCTCGGAACCGAGCGGCTGCGCATCCAAAGCGGGAAGAGGGAAAACTAGCCGGATAGCGCAGCGGGTTTCAGCAGTTCGCTTCTGATTTCCTGCGTACCTTCTCCCTCGCAGGCGCATCTAAGCGAGTTGCCCTCTTTTCTGCGGAGAAACGGATGTCATCGAAGTCGCCCCACCCTTCGACAGAACTCAAGATGGCCCGAGCGAAGGCCGCGGGCCACGAATCGTTGGAAGCGGCGGAGAACTCCGCGGTGGAGCCAGCCCACAACGGGGCCGAGAGGGGCGCCGAGCCGGCCGAAGAGATGGATGCGGCCGAGCTGGAGCAGCTCCTCGACCAGTACAGCGGCGACGAAGGCATCTCCAGCGGCGAGATTCGCCCCGCCACCGTCGTCAACATCACCTCGGATGGGGTGGTGGTGGACCTGGGCCTGAAGTCGGAAGGCGTGGTGCCGCTGGCCGAGTTCAGCGACGAGAACGGCCAGCCCACCATCCAGCCCGGCGACACCACCGAAGTCCTGGTCGAAGCCAGCCAGCCCCGCGAAGGCTACGTCCCCTGTTCCTCGGAAGGCGCCCACCGCCGCCGGCTGTGGGATGAGGTGGACACCGCCTACCGGGAAAAGAAGAAAGTGACTTGCCGCGTGGTGGCGCGGGTGAAAGGCGGCTTCCAGGTGGAGATCAACCTACCCGGGGCGCACCCGGGGCGCCGCCCCCTGGGCGCTTTCCTGCCGGGCTCCCAGGTCGACCTCAAACGCATCCGCTACTGGGAAGGCTTCCTGAGCCGCGAACTCCCCTGCCGTATCCTGAAGCTGAACCGTCGGCGAGGCAATCTGGTGGTGAGCCGCCGCCTGCTGCTCGGGGAAGAGCAGGCCCAGCGCAAGAAGTTGCTGGAGGAAGTCCTGAAGAAAGGCGCGGTGCTGACCGGCACGGTGAAGAACCTGACCGACTACGGCGCCTTCGTGGATTTGGGCGGCCTTGACGGCCTGCTGCACATCACCGACATGTCCTACCGGCGCCTGAGCCATCCCTCCGAAGGCGTCTCGCCGGGCGACCAGATTCAGGTAAAAGTCCTCAAGGTGGACAAGGAAAAGGAGCGCATCTCGCTGGGGATGAAGCAGCTCGAGCCCGACCCCTGGGAGGGAGCTCCGAAGAAGTACAAGGTGGGCGAGCGGGTGCGGGGGCGGGTGACCCACCTGGTGGACTTCGGCGCCTTTGTCGAGCTCGAGCCCGGCATCGAGGGTTTGATCCACGTCTCGGAGATGTCCTGGACCAAGCGCATCCGCCATCCCCAAGAGGTTTTGAACGAGGGCGACTGGGTGGAGGCGGCCGTGCTCGACCTGCAACCGGGCGAGCAGCGCATCTCGCTCGGCTTGCGGCAGACCAGGCCCGACCCGTTCCGGGCGGTGGCGGAAAAGTTCCCGCCCGGCAGCGTGGTGCGCGGGCGGGTGAAGAGCCTGACCGACTTCGGGGCGTTCATCGAGCTGGAGCCGGGCGTGGAGGGGCTGGCGCACGTCTCCGAGCTGAGCTGGGACAAGAAGCTCAAGCAGCCCTCGCGCGTGCTCCAGCGCGACCAGGAAGTGGAGGCCAAGGTCCTGAAGGTGGACGTGCTGAACCGCCGCCTGAGCCTGAGCCTGAAAGACCTGCAGCCCGATCCCTGGGCCACCTACGCCAGCCGGGCGCGCATCGAGCAGGTGGTGCGCGGGCGCATCTCTCGCAGGACGACCTTCGGGCTGTTCGTCGAACTGGCCCCCGGCGTCGAAGGCCTGTGCCACAGCTCCGAGCTGCTGGGCGAGGACGACGAGCTCGAGGTCGGCCAGGAGCACGACTTCAAGATCATCAAGGTCAATCCGAATGAGCGCCGCCTCGGCCTGAGCCGCAAGGCCATAGCCGGCGAGTTGGAGCGGAGGGCGGTGGACCAGTATCGCGCCAGCCAGCCCCGCTCCACCGCCACCCTCCAAGAAATTCTGAGTTCGAAGCGGCAGAGCATCACCCCGGAAAAGTCCTAACTGCTACTTTCCCGGGGTGTTATAATCCGGTCCTGTTTTCGCAGGGCCCCAGCCGACCCGGTGACACGCCCCTCGGGGAGTGAGGAGGAGGTCATGACCAAGGCGGACCTGGTGGAAGAAGTCTCTCGCGCCCTCACCGCCACCCGGAAAGACGCCGAAACCATCGTCGAAACTATCTTCAACAGCGTGGTCAAAGCCCTGCGCAACGACGACAAGATCGAGATTCGCGGCTTTGGCAGCTTCCGGACCCGGCGGCGCCGCGGGCGCATCGGGCGCAACCCCAAGACCGGAGCCAGGGTCGAAGTCCCCCCCAAGCGCATCCCCTTCTTCAAGCCCAGCAAGGAGTTGAAGTCGCTCCTCAACGCCCCCGCGTCGGCCCGCCAGACCACGCCGCAGCCGCCCGGCGCTTCCCATTAAGCGGCTTGTGGTGAGCGAACTTGTCCCGAGCGAAGGCGAGAGAGTCGAACCATGGACTACCTCTGGAGCCCCTGGCGCTACCCCTACGTCAGCCAGGCGGGCAAGAACCCGTCTTGCATTTTCTGCGAGGCCCTGAAGCGCGGGAACGACCAGCAGGTGCTCATTGTCTTCCGCGGCCAGCACAACTTCATTCTGCTGAACCGGTATCCCTACACCACCGGCCACTCCATGATCGCCCCCTATGACCACCTGGGACAGCTCGACCAGGCCGCCCCCGAAACCCTGAACGAGATGATTCACCTCTGCCAGCGCCTGCAGCGGGCGCTCGCCGCCGAATACCAGCCCGAGGGCTACAACCTGGGAATGAACCTGGGCAAGATCGCCGGCGCCGGCGTCGCCGACCACCTGCACATGCACGTGCTGCCGCGCTGGGCCGGCGACACCAGCTTCATGACCACGGTCGGCGAAACCCGCCTGGAACCTGAAGACCTCTCGATTACCTATAAGAAGCTGCGAAAACATTTTGGGTAGGGCAGGCAAGGCCTTGCCCTACCCCAGCAAACGCCGATAGAATCCATTTTTCGCTTGGGTAGGGCAGGGGTTTACTTGTGGTGCCTGCCCTGTCGGAGCGCAGCGGAGACCCCGAGCTTGCCGAGGGGAGCCAAGCCGAAGGGAGCGAAGTCGAACCATCCCCTGCCGTTCTTGCTCAAGGAGACGCGATGCACCTCGAGCTGAGCGATGACCACAAGATGATCCAAAAGACGGCGCGGGAGTTCGCCGAGAAGGAAGTCAAGCCCAAGGCGCACGAGATCGACGAGACCAGCGAGTTTCCCCGCGACACTGTCAAGAAGGCCGCTGAACTCGGGTTCTTGGGGGTCTACGTCCCCGAACAATACGGCGGGGCCGGCTTCGACCACGTCGCCTACTCCATCGTCATTGAAGAAATTTCTCGCGTCTGCGCTTCCACCGGGGTCATCCTTTCGGTGTGCAACACGCTCTTCTGCGACCCCATCCTGCGCTTCGGGACCGAGGAGCAGAAGAAGAAGTACGTCGCCCCGCACGCCCGCGGGGAGAAGATCGGCTGCTACTGCTTGACCGAGCCCCAGGCCGGCTCCGACGCCGGCAACCAGAAGTCGACCGCGGAGAAGAAGGGCGACGGCTACCTCCTGAACGGCACCAAGGCTTGGGTGACGAACGGGGCGGTGGCCGACACCGCCATCGTCTACGCCGTCACTGATCCCAAGAAGGGCTCCAAGGGCATCAGTTGCTTCATCGTCGAGTCGAGCTTCCCCGGCTGGAAGGTCACGCGCGAAGAGAAAAAGATGGGCATCAACGCCACCGCCACCGCCGAAATCTCCTTGCAGGACTGCCGCGTGCCCAAGGAAAATCTGTTGGGAGAGGAGAACAAAGGGTTCAGCATCGCCCTGCGCACGCTCGACGACGGTCGGGTCGGCATCGCCGCCCAGGCCACCGGCATCGCCCAGGGGGCGCTCGACGAATCTTTGCGCTACTCCCAGGAGCGCGTCGCCTTCGGCCAGCCCATCGCCAACTTCCAGGCTATCCGTTTCATGCTGGCGGATATGGCCACCGAGATCGAAGCCTCGCGGCTGCTGCTGCGGCGCGCCGCCTGGCTGCAGGACCAGGTCGGCTTCTCGACCATCGAGGCTCGCTACACCCTCGAGGCCTCCCTCGCCAAGCTCTTCGCCAGCGAGATGGCCGCCCGCGCCTGCCACAAGGCGGTGCAGATTCACGGCGGCTACGGCTACAGCCGCGACTATGCCGTCGAGCGCATGTACCGGGACCAACGTATTACGGAACTGTACGAAGGGACGAGCGAGATTCAAAGGCTTGTGATCGCTCGGCAATTGCTAGGGAACTAGCTATTCGGATTCAATCGCCCGCTTGTCCTGAGCGTGCACGCCCGCAGGCGGCACGCCGAAGGGCCAACTCCTCGGCAGTTAGCCGCGGCTCGACGCCTCTCATTCTTGTCATGCTGATCCCGCTTTGCGGGAGAAGCATCCCGCGGCTGCGGGATTCTTCCCTTCGGCTCCGCTCAGGACAAGCGCCCTGCGGGCTCAGAATGACAAGGAAGGGGCGCTCCGAGGCGGTTGTGGAGTGGCCGTCTCATGCGTTCGAATGCGTTCTGGACGCAGAACGCATGCCGCCTAGGGAGAGGGATAGCCCCCCGCGGCCGGCACGCCCCGAGTCGAGTTGAGGCAGCGCGGGCCTGCCCTGTCGGAGCGAAGCGCAGATCCTGAGCGAAGCCGAAGGGTCGAAGCGCAGCGCAGACCCCGTCGTAGCGTAGCGAAGACCCTGAGCCCCGAAACTTCGGGGTCGAAGGGAGCTTGTCGAGGGGAGCACAGCCGAAGGGAGCGAAGTCGAAGGGTCGAAGCGCAGCGCAGATCCTGAGCGAAGCCGAGGGGAGCGAAGTCGAAGGGCCCCCTGCCGATTGGTCCTGTTTTTTGCTCTCCCCACCGACCCTCATCTTGGTGTATAAAACACTCAACGCGTTGTTTTCCTTCTCCGCGTTGGAAGACCCGCAATGGCCGACGAGAAAAAACAGCCACAACCCGAAACCCCCGAACAGCCGCTGCGCGAGCTCACCAAAGAAGAGTTGGAAATTCTCGAGGCCCACCGCAAGTGGGAGGAATCAGATGGAAATGAGGGGACGCGGGCCGACCTCAGCCGGGCCAACCTGATGGGCGTCAAGCTCCTCGACGCCAACCTGGGCGCGGCCAACCTGCAGGGCGCACTCCTAGTCGGGGCGAACCTGCAGGGAGTCAACCTGAACTTCGCCAACCTGCAGGGCGCCAACCTGGAGCGGGCGAACCTGCAGGGCGCCGACTTGTTGAACGCCAACTTGCAGGGAGCGCATGTGAGCGGGGCCAAGCTTCAGAAAGCGAGTCTCCTCCATGCGAACCTGCAGGAAGCAAACCTGCAAGATGCAGACCTCACTGACGCCACGGGCCTTTTGGCGGGGCAACTGGCCGGCGCGAACGTCTCCGGAGCCAAGCTACCGCCAGACATACAAAAATTCGAGGGGCTCCCGATTGTCGAAGAAACCTCCCGAATGGCCCGCAAGCTCTTCACCGCTTTGCTCCTCGGCTGCCTCTACTCCTTGCTCACCATCGCCACCACCACCGACGTCCTACTCCTGACGAACTCCAAATCCTCTCCTCTGCCCATCATCCAAACCCAAATCCCCATCGTCGGCTTCTACGTAGTCGGCCCGCTCCTGCTCGTCTTCCTCTACGTCTACTTTCACCTCTATATGCAACGCCTCTGGGAAGCGCTGGCCCAGCTTCCCGCCGTCTTTCCCGACGGGCGCCCCCTCGACCAGCGCGCCCACCCCTGGCTGCTCAACGGCCTCGTCCGCGCGCACTTCAAGTTACTACGCAGCGACACCCCGCCCTGGTTTCGCTTCCAGAAATGGCTGTCAATTCTCCTCGCCTGGTGCGCCGTCCCCCTCACGCTTATCTTCTACTGGGGCCGCTACCTCCCCCGCCACGATTGGGTAGGCACCATCCTCCACGTCGGCTTGCTCGTGGGCGCAATCAGCTTCGCCATCCTGTCCTACCGACTCGCCCGCAGCACCTTGCGCGGAGAAATCTTTACACGCTTGCGCTGGAAGAGGCCGTGGGCAGATTCGACACTACGGAGGCGTGCTGAAGTGACTGTTTTGCTCGCGGCCATTTTTTTGGTTTTCTCCTACGGCGCCATCGAGGGAGTGCCGCCGGAGCTCTACCGCGAGATAGGCACTAGACCACCAGAGTTGAGTTTCGGCGACCCTCGCAGATGGGTGCCAGAAGTTTTTAAGTTCGTCCGTTATCGCACTTTCGCGGATTTTACCGAGGCAGATGTTTCCATTAAGCCACCGAATTGGACCGGACAAGATGAGAGCCAGATTCCTCTTGTCCGCGGGGCCAAGCTGCAGGGGGCCGACCTGCGCTATGCCAGGTGCAGGGGTGCTTTCCTTGTTAATGCAGACCTGCGCCAAGCCAACCTGCGGGGCGCGGACCTGTGGGGGGGCAACCTCCAGGACGCCAACCTATGGGCAGCCGACCTGCAGGGCGCTGATTTGGTGGGGGCCAACCTGCAAGGTGCAGTCCTCCCAGAGGCCAAGCTGCGGGGCGCGGACCTGCGGGGGGCCAACCTGCAGGGCGCCAACCTACGGGCAGCCGACCTGCAGGGCGCAGACCTGCTGGAGGCCAACCTGCGGGGCGCTAATCTTGTCAGGGCCAACCTGCAAGGTGCAGACCTCGGAAGGACCGAGCTGGAGGGCGCGGACGTGCATGGAGCCAACCTGCAGGGCGCTACAGCGTGGAGTGTGGATCAACTCCGTGAGGCCACGGGTTGGGACTGGGCGATCTACGACGAGGTCATGCTCAAAGAGCTGGGCCTACCGCCCGATTACATCGAGCGAGCCATAGAGCGAGTCATCCACCGATTCGAAGAGTGACCGTGCCGTTTGTTCAACCTCGACGAAGGCACTTCCGAAATCCAGAGGCTGGTAATTGTGCGCCAGCTGCTTGGCTCGTGACCGGCTTTTCTTGTCATCCTGCTTGCCCTGAGCTTGCCGAAGGGAGCGAAGCGAAGGATCTCAGCGTTGCCCATACCTTCGATTGAGATTCTTCGCCCCGCCCTTTCACTGAAGGGGCGGGGCTCAGAATGACAAGGAAGGGGCGCTCCGAGGCCGTTGTGGAATGGCCGTCTCATGCGTTCGGATGCGTTCTGGACGCAGAACGCATGCCGCCTAGGGAGGGATAGCCCCCCCGCGGCCGGCACGCCCCGAGTCGAGTTGAGGCAGCGCGGCTTGCGCGAAAGGCTACCCGCGGCTTTTCCTGCGCTCTCTGCGCCTCTGCGGTGAGCTTGCCCAAGAAAGGATTCTCTGCTAGGATGAGTTTGCGAAGGAGATTAAAGACGTGAAGGAAGGGATTCATCCCGACTACCACGAAGTCACGATTTCCTGCGCCTGCGGGAACAGCTTCAAGACCCGCTCCACGGTGAAAGGCGACCACCTGCGGGTGGAGCTCTGCTCCGCCTGCCACCCCTATTTCACCGGCAAGATGAAGTTCATCGACACCGCCGGGCGGGTGGAGCGCTTCCAGCGCAAGTACGCCCAGGCCGCCCAGCAGCAACAACAGGCCGGCAAGCCCGAATCGGGCAAGAAATCCGTCCCCACCAAGAAGTAGGCTTCCTTTGCCTGAAAGCACTGCTCCCCCTGTGCCCTCACTACTGTGTTTCGTCGTCCAACCCAGTGGCCCCCGCCGCTGGGACCTCAGGGGCTAAAGCCCTTCCTATGCCAGCCTTTGGTTGTCAACCCTGGAGAGTTGAGCCGCGATTGTGGTAAGGCAGGTCAGGGCTCTTGTCCTGCTTGCCCTGAGCGCAGCCGAAGGGAGCGAAGCCGAAGGGTCAGCCCTGAAAGGCTCCTTTTCTAAGTGGGACAGACATTCTTGTCTGTCATTCCGAGCGAAGCGAGGAATCTGCTTTTTCCTCTTCCCACTGCTCCCCCAAGCAGATCCCTCGCCCCGAATAATTCGGGGCTCGGGATGACGGTCGGAGGTGGGTGGCTATGACGCAGCGAGGGGGACTTGCGAGAGCGGGTGGAGTTGAGTAGACTCCCCCGCGAGCCAGCCTGGCGCGGCAGGCAGCCTGATGGTTGAATCCTCGGCACCCCGGGTTACTCTCCGCAACTACTTCTCTCGTCCCTACGACTCGGCCATCGCGGCCGCGCGCACCTGCTACTCGCCCACGCTTATCACCCCGGACCAGATCACCGATAAGCAGCGGGTCACCATCGGCGCCGCCACCTTCGAGGGCGGCCACCACACCGTCTACCAGCACGCCCACTTCGAGTTCGGGCTGGAGAACGTGAGCCGGCAGTTCGTCTGGAGCTTCCTGCACGCGCACCCGTTCTACAATTCCGAGCAGCAGTCGCAGCGCTACGTCCGCCTCGACCGCGTGCAGGCCTACGTGCCCCCCCTCGGCGGGGAGGCCCGCCGCGTCTATGAGCAGGCGGTCGAGCGCGCCTGGGGAACCTACCGGGAGCTGAGCGCGCTGCTTCAGGAAGAAACCTACGCCACTCTGGCCGACATCTGGCACCTGTCGGAGATGTCACACGAGCGCCGCAAGAAGAAAGTCGCCCGGCAGGCCGAGAAGAAAGCCATCGAGATCGCCCGCTACGTCCTGCCCATCGCCGCCTTCACCACCATGGTGCACACCCTGAGCGGGATCACTCTGCACCGGCTGTGGCGGATGCAGCGCGCGGGGGATACGCCGACGGAGGCCTCGCAAGTAGTGGGCGAGATGGTGGCGCGGGTGAGGGAAGTGGACCCCGCCTTCTTCCAGCGCATCGGCAAGGCGCCGCTGGGCGACGAGCAGCTCTCCGAGTGGCCGTACCTGCAAGCGCCGGCCACGGACGGCTTCCGGCTGGAAATTGACGCGCAACTGAACGGCCGCGTCTCGCTGCTGGTGGACTGCTCGCCCCGAGCCGAGCGGGTGGTGGCGCAGGCGGTGCGCGCCGTGCTGGGCCGCAGCCAGGCGGAGATGTCGGACAACGAGGCACTCGAGGCCGTGCTGAACCCGGCCAGGAATTGCTATCGGCTGGAGACGCTCAACGTCAGCGCGCACTCGCCGCTGATGCGGGCGCTGAACCACGCCACCTACACCTTCGTCAAGCGCATCAGCCACACCGCCGACAGCCAGGACCAGCGCCACCGCATGGTACCCGGCTCGCGGCCGCTCTTGCTGCTGACCGACTCCACCGAGCCGGACTACATCACCCCGATGCTCATCCGGCGGGACGCGCGGGCCCGGGAAGTCTACGAGCAGGCCATGGCCGAGGCCTGGCGGGCCAAGAACCGGCTGCTGGAGCTGGGCGTGCCGCGCGAGTTCGCGCTCTACCTGTTGCCGAACGCCGTGGCGGTGCGCTTCCTCGAGTCCGGCTCCCTCATCCACCTGCTGCACAAGTGGACGATGCGCACCTGCTTCAACGCCCAGGAGGAGATTTATCAGGCTTCGATGGAGGAGATCGAGCAGGTCCGCCGCGTCCACCCCCGCCTGATGCGCTACGTCGGCCCCCCCTGCTTTATCCGCGTCGGCATCGCCTCGCCCATCTGCACCGAGGGCTCCCACTTTTGCGGCCTCAAGGTCTGGGAATCCTTCCCCACCATCGCCCGGAGGATCTAATTACAATGGATCGTGAGTGTGGTCACTCGGTGATAGACTGCAGCAGGCAGCAAGGTTTGCCTTGCTAGACGGTTCTGTCTAATTCTAGTTAGGCGTCGCAACGACCACCCCGAAAGGAGAACTGAGAGGATGGGATACCTAGATCCGGTTGACATGACGATTGGTATGGTTGAGCGCGTAGGCCTCTTGGAGAAACTGCTGCTTAAGGTCATCAGCAGCCCAGAGAAGGCCGGGCGGAGCCTGGCGGAAGCGCTTGGTGAGATCGAGAAGAGTACTACGGCCCTGCGAGAGGCACTGCTTAGCGTGAGCAATATCTCACTCCCCGAGCAAGTAACTGCCGACCTTACGCGACAGCTGGACAACCTCGCTTCTGGTCCACTCGAGATTTCCGTGAACAAGGCGAAGGGAAGCTGTTCCCGGATAGGGAACATTCACAAAGCCTATCTTAGCGGTGTATTAAGCAAGTTCGTCAAGACCAAGTTCCTAAATTCTGATGAAGTGAGCGCACTCGAGGCGCTGTTTCACGATCTGTCCAAATCTGATGCGTCATTCGTCGAGATTGCCCGGATCATCTCCGGACGCGTGAAGGATGTCTCGAAAAAAGTCCGCTGTCTGCTTGATGCACAGGATCTGGCGCATGCAAAAACAGTTGTTTCCGATCTCCGCAAGGAATCTCTGGAGAAGGCTGAACGGCTCAATGCGATGCTCACGAAGATGATTGAACTGCAGGGCAAATTCGTGGATAAGTCTGGCTTGACTTAGCTAAATTGACGTGCAGTCGAAGCCCGGAAGGAGCGATGCCTAACAAGGCATGGAGTGGACGTGGCGCTCTTCGGATAGCGACGGGGGCACAGTAAACAAAGTAGCAGTCGAGGTGAGGTCGTGCCAGGCACACAGGGGCTGGCCACGCCGCTCATCGCCACTGTTAGGCAGAGCGCCCAATGAAGAGTCACTCCGCAGCGAGATGGAGGCTAAAGGTGATGATAGGATCCGCGCATTACGAGGTTGGAGCAGCGCGCCATGCCTAGTCAGTTGGATGCGAGTTTCGTAACGGAAGTCGTTATCCTCCTCACCTGGGCGCTGACGACCTGGTATGTCTATTTCACCTTTAGAGAATCGGGCCATACTAAGGCCAAGACCATCGCGTTGACGCTGGTCGTACTTGCATGGAGCATCTTCGCCTTCGGCGCCGTCAAATACGGTTTCGACCGCGAGTTTTTTCGCAGATTACCCGTCAGGCCGCTTTCATATCTCTTTCTTGCGGCGGGCCTCGGTTACGCGTTCCGCTGGGCCTTGGTTGGCAAGGGGCTGTCCCAGCACATGTTGATCGGCTTGCAGGTGCTCCGAGTCATCGGATTGGTCTTCGTTCTGGAGCACTGGCGAGGCAACTTGCCGGGGGTATTCGCCCATCCGGCTGGCTGGGGAGACCTACTCGTCGGCATCATCGCCCTAGCTGTGCTCATCCGCTACCGAAACCAGGAAATCCCGAATGGTGCTGTCAAACTCGTTTTCTTCGTCGGAATAACCGATTTCGTCAGCGCCTTCTTCTTTGGAATTACGAGTTCAGCAACGCCCTTCCAACTGTTCGCGTTTGACCAGCCAAATCAGGTACTGCTTTATCCCACTGGCATGATCCCGCTGTTCCTTGTCCCCTACGCAGTCATCTTCCACATACTGTCGATCACCGAGATGCAGCGCTCTGCCTAACCACTCGCTGGAGCGGACGCCGCCACGGTGCCCCATGCTAATGCGTGGTACTCAGCGGCGCCGCTCAGCTCGCAGCCGTTAGGCCCCGGAGGTTTCACGTTTGAAGGCCTGGCCGAGGGCAAGCGGCTGCTGCTGGTGCGCCACCCACAATTTGCCCGCTACCAGGAAACCCTGCTTATGTGGGTTAATTCCGTCAGGGCACGGCTTTACTTGTCCCGAGCGAAGTCGAGGGAGCCGTGCCGAAAGCCCGCCCCAAAAAATTCTTGGGCTTTAGCCCCTGAGGGACTTTATTTCATCCAGCCCAGCAGCCCCCGCCGCTGGGTCCCGGTGGCAGGGGCCCTTCGACTTCGCTCAGGACAAGCCACCGGGCTCGGCGATAAAGGGGAATGGCACCTCGAGAGCGAGGAAACCTTTCCCCCGGGAGCGGCGCATCTAAGTAATCAGAGACGATGCAGAACAAAAGACAAATTGCGATAGCAGCACTGGCCCTCCTGCTGGGGTCGGCGGCGCAGGCCTACGAGCGGGAGTTGACCCCGCGGGAGATTCGGGAGGCGTACTACTTGGGGAACGACACCACGTTCCGGTCGAAGGAGTTTTTCCAGGGCTACGTTCGAACCTTCCCCCGGCCGGAGCAAGGCCCCTACGTGGTGCGGATTGAGATGGTCACTCCGTTCAAGGCCGTGGTGGACCGGGCCCGCGCCGCCCCCGGGAGCTACTCGCCGCTGCGCGCCGGAGCCGACTACCGCCAGCAGCCTCCGCGGGTGGTGGTCAAGGTGCGCCTCGAGCTCACCCCCACCTACCCGGCGCACTCGCCCTATCATTTTCCCATCCACCTGGGACCCATCTACTTCCGCGACCCGGATTTCTGGAAGGAGTTCGAATTCCACGTGGTGCAGCGGGGCGAGGTGACCCCGGCCTATACGGGCGGCGACCCGTTCTACTCCTGCTCCGACTGGGGCGGCTGCTGGCTGGCGGGCGCCGAGGTCACGTTGGTGTTTGACCCGAACCAGGTCGCCTCCGAGCCCACCCAGGTGATCGTCCTTACCCCCGACGGCCAGCAGGTGAAAGCCGAGTTCGACCTCGCTAAACTCCGGTAGCACGATCCTTTTTTTGTCATTCTGAGCGAAGCGAAGAATCTCAGCCGTGTCTTTCTCTCCGACGTGGGGAGACTGCTTGTCCCTCGTCGGCTCTGGTATACTTGCCCTATGGCCTTAGAGGTCAAAACCCGCCAGGAGAGCGGCGTGGCGGGGGTGGCGCCGCGCGGGAAGTTGACCATGGAGCACGGCGCAGTGCTGCACGAAGAAGTGAAGAAGCTGGTCAACGGGGGCGCCCGGCGCCTCCTCGCCATGAGCACCATCCCCAGCATCCTGGCGTTCGACCCCGCCCTCCCCAACCCGCTGAAGAACTTGGCGGGCGCGTAGCCCGTCCGGGCGCCGAGAATCTTGGCTTGTCCGCTCAGAAGGAGAGAACTGGAGTAAACTAAAAAATATGGCGACCCCTTCGATGTTTGACAAACTCGACCAGGTGGAGGCGCGCTACGAGGAGTTGACCCGGGAGCTCGCCCAGCCCGAGGTGTACTCGGACACCGCCCGCTACCAGAAATTGGCCAAAGCTCACGCGGAATTGCGCGGCCTGGTCGAAAAGTACCGCCAGTGGAAAGACATGGAGAAGCACCTGCGCGAGACCCGGGCGCTGCTGGAAGACGCGGAGATGAAGCCGCTGGCTCACGAGGAGTTGCCCAAGCTGGAGCGAACCAAAGAGGCCCTCGAGCAGGAGCTGAAACTGCTGCTGCTGCCCAAGGACCCGAACGACGAAAAGAACGTCCTGCTGGAAATCCGCGCCGGCACTGGCGGCGGCGAAGCTACGCTCTTCGCCCAGGAACTGTTCCGGATGTACACCCGCTATGCCGAGTCCCAGGGCTGGAAAGTCGAAGTTCTCTCCACCAGCCCCAGCACCGTCGGCGGTTTGAAAGAAGTCATCGCCTCCATCCAGGGCGGGAAGGTCTACAGTAAGCTGAAATACGAGAGCGGCGTCCATCGCGTGCAGCGCGTGCCGGAGACCGAGCAGCAGGGACGTATCCACACTTCGGCCGCCACCGTGGCCGTGCTGCCGGAAGCGGAAGAAATTGACATCCAGCTCGAGCCCAAAGACCTGCGCATCGACACCTTCTGCTCCTCCGGTCCCGGCGGCCAGTCGGTGAACACCACCTACTCCGCCGTCCGCATCACCCACCTGCCGACGAACCTGGTGGTCACCTGCCAGGACGAGAAGTCGCAGATCAAGAACAAGGCCAAGGCCATGCGCGTGCTGCGCACCCGCCTGTATGAGCAGGAGCTCGAACGCCAGCAGTCCCGCCTGCGGGACGAGCGCCGCACCATGGTCAAGAGCGGCGACCGCAGCGAGAAAATCCGCACCTACAACTTTCCCCAGAACCGCGTCACCGACCACCGCATCGGGCTGACCTTGCATCAATTGCCCGACGTGCTGGACGGCAAGCTCCAGCCGCTGGTCGACGCCCTCCTCACTCACTACCAGGCCCAGCGTCTCCGCCAGGAGCTGGTCAGCGCCTGAACTACTTCCCGTCTTTCTCTGTGGCCTCCGTGTCTCTGTGGCGAATCGGTTCTTGAACAAAACCGCGGGGATGCTTGCACGAACCTGCCCTACCGGTTACCTTGATGGCCCCAATTCCTGCTCACGAGGTGCGTCGCATGAAGGAAACCAATATCGTCGCCGCCATCCTGACCGTCGCTTTTTACAGCGCTCGCGGGGCAGCGATGAGCCTGCCGCAAATCATCGCCACCTATGACGAGATGTGCGACCGGGTGGCGGAGCAGTCAGCCAAGAAGCCGCGGAAGAAGTAGGTACGCCCTCGGCAACTTGCGCTACCTGTCTTCCCTCGCGCGGCGGTAGGATTGGTACGCGGGGTTTCCCTCCCTATGAACGTCCGCGAGGCGCTGCGCGAAGCCATCGGGCGGCTCACCGCCGCTCAGCTGCCCTCGGCCCCCACCACCGCGGAAGTTCTCCTGATGCACGTCCTGCGGCGCGACCGCGCCTTCCTCCACGCTCACCCGGAATGGGAGATGATCCCGGACGAGGAGCGCGCCTACCGTCAACTCCTCGCCCAGCGCGCCGCCGGCAAGCCCACGCAGTACCTCACCGGCCGGCAGGAGTTCTGGGGCTTGTCCTTCCGCGTCGAGCCGGGCGTCTTCATTCCCCGGCCGGAGACCGAGCACGTGGTCGAGGTGGCGCTGCGAATCGTCCGGGAGCGGCTCCAGCGCCAGGATGCCCGCATCGTGGACGTGGGCACCGGCTCGGGTTGCATCGCTCTGGCGCTGGCCAGCGAACTGCCGCAGGCGGAAATCGTGGCCACCGAGTCCTCCCCCCAGGCGCTCGCCCTCGCCCGGCGCAACGCGGACAACTTGGAGCTGGCGCACCGAGTGCAATTCGTTTCGAGCGACATCTTGGCGGTCTTCCTCAGCCACCACGGCGCTGCCAGCGCCGACTTCGACACCCGCGCCTTCGATCTGGTGGTGTCCAACCCGCCCTATGTCGCTCCCGAAGATTCGGCCCGGCTGCCTCGCGAAGTGCGCGCGCACGAGCCCCCCGCTGCGCTCTACTCCCCGGAAGCCGGCCTGGCCTTCTCCCGCCGCCTGATTGCGGAGGCGCGCGCCGCCCTGGTGCCGCGCGGCTGGCTGGTGATGGAGCTGGGCTACGCCATGGAGGGGCGCGTCCGCGCCCTGCTGGGCGAGGCTTGGACGAACCTCGAGGTCAGCAACGATTTGCAGGGCATCCCGCGCGTCCTGGCCGCCCGGAAGGCGACCTGAGGAGAACGCGCCGCGCTTGCAACCGGCGGCCGGCTGGCATATGGTCAAGCGAAGGAACTGTCCCATGAGAAAACCGCTTGCGCTCGCCCTGCTGATCGGGCTCGCCGCTTCCTTCACCCCGCTGGCCGCGCAGGTGGCAGAAAAAAATCCTTTCCCCTTCACGCCCGAGGCAATCTTCGCCGGCGCCACCTTGCCGGTTACGGAACCGCCCCCGGGAGTTCTCTGGGACCCGGAAGCGATTGTTCCCGCCCGCCCGGCCGTCCCGGAATCTTCTCCTGGCTATGCGCGCTTCTCCTCCGACGATGCGCTCGCGCTGTTCCCTCAGGGCGTGGGCGCGGCCGGCATCACCCCGCTGACTCCGGAGGGAAAGTTCAAGCTGGGCTTCCGGCGGACCTTCTATCCCGTGCCGCTGCTGGCCGCGGCGGCCGGGGCCGGCTTCTCCATGCTGGTCGATTCCGACCTGGACGAAGGCTACGAGCAGGGCTTCGACGGCTTCCTGCGCCGCTGGGGCGCCCGCGTCGCCTTCAACGGCACGCGCCACTTCTTCGGGACTTTCGCCTTGCCCTCGCTGCTCGGGCACGACCCGCGCTACCACCCTTCCAACCAGCACGATTTCTGGGACCGAGTCGGCTACGCCGCTTCCCGCACCGTGGTCACTCGCACCGACCAGGGCGGAACAGCATTCAATTCTTCGAACGTCCTCGGCCTGGCGATTGCCGCCGGAGCGTCGGCCGCTTGGGCCCGCGACCAGGATTCCAGCGGCGCCGAAGCCCTGGCCCGGTTCGGCACTGCCTTCGCTTTCGACGTGCTCCGCAACATCTTCAAAGAGTTCTTCACCCAGGGCGACTAGCCTTGGCTTTGGCCCTTGAGGGAGGGGATGATCCGGCCGAAGTTGGGAGGCGTGCTGGAGACCTCGCTCTACGTCGACGACGTAGAGCGCTCCGCGCGCTTCTACCAAAATGTCTTCGGGTTCGAGACCCTGGTCGGCGACGAACGGCTGCAGGCGCTCAGCGTCGCCGGCCGCCAGGTGCTCCTGCTCTGCAAGAAAGGCGCCTCCGCCCAGCCCATCCAGCGGCCCCACGGTCTCCTGCCCGGCCACGACGGCAGCGGCACCACCCACCTGACCTTTTCCATCCCTGCCGGGGAACTCGAAGCCTGGGAGAAGTGGCTGGGGGTGAACAGCATCAAGATCGAAAGCCGGATTACCTGGGAGCGCGGCGGCCAGAGCTTGTATTTTCGCGATCCCGATGGGCACTTACTGGAAGTCGCTACGCCCGGCCTCTGGGCGATTTACTAGCTTTTGTTTGTCATCCTGAGCGGAGCGAAGGATCTCAGCTGTGCTAGGACATTCAGTTGAGATTCTTCCCTTCGGCTCCGCTCAGGACAAGCGCCCTGCGGGCTCAGAATGACATCACGCCGCTAAGGGCTGCGGGTGCCGCCGCATGGGCTGGCGCTGGCCGTAGGTGAGCGAGCGCCACAGCCACTCCAGCGGCCCGAAGCGGAAGCGCCGCAGCCAAATCGGCGAAACCAGCAACTGCAACCCCCACACCGCGAAGACAATCACTATCTGCCCCCAACGCTCCACGCTCCCGAACAGCCCCAGGCCGTGCCCGTAGAAGATGGTCGTGCAGATGAGGGTGTGCAGGAAGTAGTTTGAGAAGGCCATCTGGCCGACGGCGGCCAGCCGCCGCGTCAGCCAGCCCAGCGCGCGCCGCTGGCAGATGAGCATCACGGCGCCCACCCACCCCAGGCTCACCAGCAAACTCCCCCAGTAGTTGAACTGCGAGCCGTAGAAGAGCGAGACCGGCGGCCAGCCGTGGCTGAAGTTCCAGTTGATGCCGTAGACGACCACCGGCACCCCCACCAAGAGAGCGGCGGCGATGAGCCCGGCGTAGAAGCGCGGCGAGCCCCGGGCGCTGAACACCCCCAGCTTGTAGAGCCCCATCCCCACCAGCATCAGCCCCGCCGCCCGCCAGAAACCCCAGATGAGCAGCCCGAAAGTTTCAAACGCGAATGTGGCGCGGACGCGGTGGTCCATCTGCTGGAGCCAGCCGCCGCGGTAGGTCGTGACCTCCCATTCGATTTTTTCCGGCGGGGGCTGCCAGGTGTTTTCCCGGAAGCCGGTCCGCTCCTTCTCTGGCCAGTGGGGCATCGTGGAGCCGAAGAAGAGATAGATGGGGGTGTGGATAGCGATGACCAGCACGCCCAGGATCAATAGCCAGCGCGGGCGCAGCTCGCGAAACCCGTAGACGATCAGCCCGCAGATGCCGTAGAGGAACAGGATGTCCCCGTACCAGAGCAGGTAGCCGTGCAGCAGCCCGAACAGGATCAGCCAGAACATCCGCCGGTTGTGCCGCCCGCGGACGGGCTGCCCCCGGGCCTCCAGCCGGCTGGTGAAGAGCAGGATGCCGGCGCCGAACAGCATCGAGAAGATAGTCATCATCTTCTGGTCGGTGAGCACGTGGGAGAGAATCCACACCCAGCGGTTCGCCCCCGTCAGCTCGCCGTAGGCGGTGGGGTTGATGTAGGCCGACTGGGGCATCGCGAACGCCTGGATGTTCATCACCAGGATGCCCAGCAGGGCGAACCCCCGCAGCACGTCCAGCGACCCGATCCGCTCCCGCGGCGCGGTGGGGCCTTGTCGGGCGGTCGGCGAGTCAGGGCTGTTCATTGAGGCCTCTTTGGCGGCGGATTCTAGAGAAGGCGAGGCGAAGAGTCAAACCGTCGCAGGGTCGCACGTCAAAGAGTCGGTAGAGTCTTGGACTCCTTGACCCTGCGACTCTTGGACGATAAGAGGTAAGCCGCCCCGCCCCCAAGGCAACACCGCATTGCTGCTTGTCATTCCGAGCGCACTTGTCCTGAGCGAAGCCGAAGGAGCGAGGAATCTGCATTTTCCTCTTCTGACAACAACTGCAGATCCCTCGCCCCCATGGGCCTCGAAGCTTCGGGGCAAGGGCTCGGGATGACAGAATGGCCGCCGCCTCCCTCTCAGCTTCTCGGAAAGGGGCAGGCTCAGGCATGGGATTGCGCTTGGCCGCGAGTCTAGGTGATGAAGTCAACGAAAGACGGATTGTTAATCTGGGCTTGTATTGACTTCTTTACTATTCAGAGCCTACCGTATATGCGGTTTTCTTCCTTGGAGCGAGGAAATTGGCAATCATAGTACAAACGAGGCGAGGTCGAACGCTTCGGACAAACGTGAACCCTGACATTGCTCCTCATCGTGTTCCCTATGTTGTGACATACTGGCGAGATAGGTTTCCGCAGAACAGAGTCAGGAGGCCGCCAACAGGTCAATACAATTGCCACGGGCTTGTTTTCGCGAATCGCCGAGCCAGAATCCATGAACTAGGCGACCTAGAACTCATTCGAGTTGATGATGGATATCGGGAGGTGATTCCACACGAGGTAGTTAATGGTGATATAGTAGTGTTTCTTAGGGATGGAGAGATTTCGCACACCGCTGTCGTTCTTGTTCCTGAGTGGATTGGAAAAAGTTTTGTCCCTTTGGTAATAAGTAAGTGGGGGGAAGCTGCTGAATATATTCACACTGTGAACAACAGCCCTGACGAATACGGCAGAGAGATAAGGTATTGGACTGACAGGCCAGCATGAGGTTCCAGCAACTCAGAGAACAACTCGAATCAAATGATCTCTACGCTCGAACTGCAATCGCAGATGACCTTTCTAGCTTCCTGCAAATAATTTCGACTCATCCAATTGCAAGAGCCCTTAGGTTTTACGTTCAAGAGAGACCAGAAAATGTTGACGACGTAAGCGAATATGCGGACCGGTTGCTTCGGTCAGCTGCCGACGTAGGGTACAGATTCGAGAATGATGTGGCTTTAGCGATTTGCCTTGATGTCCTTTCGGCGACAGCGTCGCCTGAGGCTGAACGGATACTCAGAAATGCAGCCTCCTCCGAGAATCGATCCCTAGGCTGGGTTTCTGCGATTGCTAGTCATTTGGAGAGGATGAGGCCTGCCTCTAGTTGGATGACTATCGTATTTCCAGAGCGACGAGTCGCTAGACCTTTTCGGCTGACCGAAGCATACACTCCAGTTGAGACTTCGCAGACGCCAGAGCGGTTAGCAATGGTTTCCTAATGCCGCGGCTTGCTTTTTATCTTTGCTGCCATTCAACTTCCGTCGACTATCGGACAAACGTGTTAAGTATTTTGAATGTTGCCGAAGAATTGGCAGTTGACCCTGATGTCCAGCTCGATAACGCTACGGTCAACCTCGAAGCTGTGTCGCTTTGGCATCGGCTTCAAGGTGAAGAAAATGCCACTTTTGTCCAGAGAATAGCCGTAGTCTCGCCCAGTGGACGTGAGGTCGGTGGCGGGGAGATTGAGTTTGTTTTAACAAAGCCTCGCCACCGTGTGTATGCGCGAATACAAAACCTTCCAGTCCCTGAGTTAGGAGAATATCAATTCAAGCTCTGGCTACGGAGACAAGAGCAGGAAGAGTGGGGTGAACATCCGGTATCGACCTACTACTTGACTGTTAAGCGAAAATAATAACTGGGCTCCCAAACCTTATTCTAGAATCCTCAAAAGTTTTTCGAGTGAAGCAGATTGCTCATGTCGATATGGATGCCTTCTTTGTCTCGGTGGAGGAGTTGTATGACCCAGGGCTGAAGGGCAGGCCGGTCGTCGTGGGGGCGCCGGGAGATCAAAGGGGCGTCGTCGCCGCGGCCAGCTACGAGGCCCGCAAGTACGGCATCCACTCCGCCATGCCCTCGCGCACCGCCCAGCGCCTCTGCCCCCACGCCCTCTTCCTCCCGCCGCGGATGGAGCTTTACGAAGAATGGTCGGAGAAAGTCCGCGCCATCCTGGAGCGCTTCACCCCCATCGTGCAGATGGTCTCGATTGACGAAGCCTACCTTGACCTCACCGGCACCGAGCGCCTCCACGGGCCCGCCTGGCACGCCGCCCAGAAAATCCAGCGCACCGTCGCCACGGAGCTGAACCCCGCCGGTGGCGGGGCAGGGCTCCCCTGTTCGATCGGCGTCGCCGCCAGCTACCTGGTGGCGAAGGTGGCCTCGGATTTGGCCAAGCCCCGCGGGCTGCTCTGGGTGCCGCAGGGGGTCGAAGCGGCCTTCCTGGCCCCGCTGCCCGTCCGGCGCATCCCCGGCATCGGCAAGGTAACCGAGAAGGTGCTCTACTCGATGGCTGTCGCCACCGTGGCCGACCTGGCGAAAGTTCCCGAAGACCAATTGGTGGAAACCTTCGGCCGCTGGGGCGCGGCCCTCTACCGGAAGGCCCGCGGGCAGGACACCGACCTCTGGTTCGTGGACGAAGAGCAGAAATCCATCAGCCACGAGCGGACGTTCAGCGAGGACACCGGCGACCCGGCCACGCTCGAGGCCACCCTCTCCCACCTCGCCGAACTGGTGGGGAAGCGCCTGCGCGAGGGCCGCCTGCACGCCCGCACCATCACCCTCAAGCTGCGCACCGCCGAATTCCGCACCCTGACCCGGGCGAAGACCCTGGTCGAGCCCACCGACCTCGACGGGGTCCTCTACCGCACCGCCGCCGAGCTCTTCCGCCGCGCTTGGGACAGGAAGAAAAAGGTGCGCCTGTTAGGTATCGCTGCCGGGTCGCTGGTGGAGGGGCCCGGGCAGGCGTCGCTCTTCGATGCGGAGCAGCGGGAGCGGCTGGAACGGCTGGCGCGCGCCGCCGACCGGGTGCGCGACCGCTACGGCGCCGACGCCGTCCAGTCGGCCAAGTCCCTGCGACCGAAACAAGACAGGTAGCGCAGGATGCCCAAAGGGCTTCCTGCGGCCTTTTGTAAAGACCGCGGGTAGTCGCCCCGAACCTTCGGGGCTCCAACCCGCGCTACCTCTCCCGTCGTGTCATTCTGAGGAGCCCGCACGGGCGACCCTTCGGCTGCGCTCAGGGCAGGCGAAGAATCTCAGCTGAGAAGGCCAGCACCGATGAGATTCTTCGCTTCGCTCAGAATGACACGCCAGGGGAACGGAGGCCTATAATCGACGGGATGAGCGAGCTGCGGGAAAAAGCAAAGCAGGTGGTGCGCCGGCTGGTCGCGGCCGGCCACCAGGCTTACTGGGCGGGCGGGTGTGTGCGCGACGTGCTGCTGGAGCGCGAGCCCGCCGACTACGACGTGGCCACCAGCGCCACCCCCGAGCAAGTGCTGGAGTTGTTCCCCAAGGCGGTCACGGTGGGGATGCAGTTCGGTGTGGTGCGCCTCCTGCTGGACGGGGACGGCATCGAGGTGGCCACCTTCCGCTCCGACATCGGCTCGGCCGACGGGCGCCACCCCGAGCAGGTGCGCTACACCTCCAGTCCCGAGGAGGACGTCGGTCGGCGCGACTTCACCCTCAACGGGCTGCTCTATGACCCGCTGAAAGAACAGGTGCTGGACTTCGTCGGGGGGCAAGCCGACCTCAAGGCTGGCATCATCCGCGCCATCGGCGAAGCCGCCGAGCGCTTCGCCGAAGACAAGCTGCGCCTGCTGCGCGCCATCCGCTTTGCCGCCCGCTTCGGCTACCGCATCGAGGAGAAAACCTGGGCGGCCTTGCGGGCGGCGGCGCCGCAGATCCAGCAGGTGTCGCGGGAGCGCATCCGGGACGAGCTGGTCAAGATGCTCACCGAGGGGGCGGCGCGGCGGGCCTTCGAGCTGCTGGACGAGTCGGGGCTGCTGGAAATCCTGCTGCCGGAAGTGGCGCGGATGAAAGGCGTCGAGCAGCCCCCGGAATTCCATCCCGAGGGCGACGTCTGGGTGCACACGCGGCTGCTGCTGGAGAAGATGGAGCAGCCCACGGCGACGCTGGCGCTGGGCGTCCTGCTGCACGATGTAGGCAAGCCGCCCACCTTCGCGGTGCGCGACCGCATCCGGTTCAACCAACACGCCGAGGTGGGCGCGGTGATGGCGGAAGAAATCTGCCGGCGCCTGCGGCTGTCGAACGCGGAAATCGAGCGGGTGGCGGCCCTGGTGAAGAACCATCTCAAATTCAAGGACGTCCCCAAGATGCGGGCGAGCACCTTCAAGCGCTTCATCTCCATGGAGGGTTTCGACGAGCACCTGGAGCTGCACCGGCTGGACTGCCTGGCCAGCCACGGGGACCTGGCGAATTGGCGGTTCGTCAAGGAGCAGCGGGAGACGCTGCCGCCCGAGGAGGTGCGTCCGCCGCGGCTGCTCACCGGGCACGACCTGAAGAAGATGGGCTACGAGCCGGGGCCGCGAATGGGGGAGATTCTGGCGGCGGTCGAGGAGGCGCAACTGGAGGGTGAGTTGCGCACGCCGGAAGAGGCGCAGGCGTTGGTGCGGAGGCGATTCCCCCCTGGGGGGAAATCGCGGCGGGTCCCGGCAACCAGCAGGCGAAAGGAAAAGTGATGCCGCGGGGCGATCGGCGCAAGGTGACCCGGTCGGTTCACATCCAGGCCAGCCCCGAGCGGGTGCTGAGGGCCTTCCTGGACGTGGAGCAGATGAAGCAGTGGTGGGGAGCGACGCGCGGCCTGGTGGAAGAGCGCCGGGGCGGCGTGTGGACGCTGGCCTGGGGCGAGCCCGGGCAGGGGTACAAGTATGTCGTCGCCGCGGTGGTGAAGTCGATCCTGCCGGGCAAGCGGCTGCGGCTGGAGCCGTTGGTCTATTTCAACGCCGAGCGCGCGGTGCTGGGGCCGATGCGGCTGAGCATCTCCGTGCGGGAAAGGGGAGGGAAGACACGGGTGAGCGTGCGGCAGGACGGCTACGGGGAGGGGCCCGACTGGGATTGGTACTACCAGGCCGTGGTTCAAGGCTGGAAGGATACCCTGGCGAACTTGAAAGAGTACCTGGAAAGCCAGGGCAGCGAGCGGGGGCCTAGCTGAGGGCCCAGAACATCAGCGCCCCCAGCAGCAGCACGGCGCCCAGGATGATTATCCCCTGCACAATCCACAGCCGGCGTTCCCCCGCGGAAGGGCGACGCGCGCCGATTCGTTGAAACAATGACCGGGACCGCCGGCCGTGGTTCGCTGCCGGTTGCCCGGACGGGGGAGGGTGGTCGGAAGAGAGAGTTCCGCCCGGCTCGTTTTCCGCTGGGTTCGGCATAGCCTTCTCGCCGCTCGGGGCTGCTAATTCTCACTCCAAGAAGCGGCAAAAGTCAAGTCGGATGAGCCATCTTTGGCCAAGCCAAACGGCTCGCTTATGGCCCCGCTAGGCTGTTCTGTATAGTTAAATTATTTAGTTTCATTCTGTTAGAGTTATGATAGTATTAGCTTCTTTTTAGCATCTTTCCTTACATTGACACCATCACATCTGTAGGCTAGGATGGTGTGGAGGAGAGCCGATGGGTACTGCATCCAACGCGATTCACAAGGGCGAGGAGCTGGCGATTCTGCCGGTGCGGGACATGGTGATGTTCCCGCACCAGGTGGCCCCAGTGACGGTGGGCCGGGAGAGCTCCGTAGAGTTGGTCAAGTCGCTGCCCGCGGGCGACAAGCTGGTGGCGCTGGTAACGCAGCGCGACCCCCGGGTGGAGAAGCCCATCCAGAGCGACCTCTACGCGGTGGGGGTGGCCGGCCTGGTGCACAAAGTGGTGAAGATGCCCAATGAGAATTTCTTCGTAGTTCTCGAGGGCACCCACCGGGTGCGCATCCTGGAGGTCACCCAGCACGAGCCTTTCCTGCGGGCGCGCGTGGAGCCGCTGGCGGACGAAGTGCCGGGCCATCCCGACTCCGAATATGAGGCGCTGACTCGCAACCTTCGCGACCTGTTCGGGGAAATCGTAGCGGGCACGCCGACGCTGTCGGATGAGTTGCAGATGGTGGCTCTGAACCTGGACGACGCCGCTCGCTTGACCGACCTGGTGGCTTTCACGCTCCCCTCGCTCTCGACCCGCGCCAAGCAAGAGCTGCTGGAGACGCCGGAGGTCCGTGCGCGGATGCACCGCTTGGTTCAGGAGCTGAACAAGGAGCGCGAAATCCTGCACCTACGCAGCAAGATCCAGTCCGACGTGCAGGAGCAGTTGAGCCAGACCCAGCGCGAGTACATGCTGCGCGAGCAGTTGAAGGCCATCCAGAAGGAGCTGGGCGAATTCGACGAGAGCAAGCGGGAGATTGACGAGCTGCGGGAAAAGATCGAGCAGGCCGGCATGCCCGAAGAAGTCCAGAAGGAGGCCCTGCGGGAGCTGAAGCGCCTGGAGCGCATCCCGCAGGCGGCGGCCGAGTACACGGTGGCGCGGACCTATCTGGACTGGCTGGTGGCGCTGCCCTGGCAGAAGACGAGCGCCGAAGAAGTCGTCGTCAAGCGCGCCGAGCAGATTCTGAACCAGGACCACTACGACTTGGAAAAAGTCAAGCAGCGCATCCTGGAGTACCTGGCGGTGTTCCAGTTGAAGCGCGACCTCAAGGGCCCCATCCTCTGCTTCGTGGGGCCGCCGGGAGTGGGGAAGACCTCGCTGGGCAAGTCCATCGCCCGGGCGCTGGGGCGGCGCTTCGTGCGCATCTCGCTGGGCGGGATGCACGACGAAGCGGAAATCCGCGGCCACCGTCGCACCTACATCGGCTCGCTCCCCGGCCAGATCCTCCAGGGCATCCGCCGGGCGGAAACCAAAGACCCGGTGTTCATGCTGGACGAAGTGGACAAGCTGGGGCGCGATTTCCGCGGCGACCCGGCGGCGGCGCTGCTCGAAGTCCTCGACCCGGAGCAGAACTTCAGCTTTCGCGACCACTACCTGGACGTTCCCTTCGACCTCTCCAAGGTCTTGTTCATCACCACGGCGAACATCCTCGACCCCATCCCGCCGGCGCTGCATGACCGGATGGAGGTCTTGGAGCTGCCCGGCTACACCGAGGAAGAGAAGGTGCAGATCGCCCGGCAGTTCCTGGTGCCCAAGCAGGTGGAGGAGCACGGGCTGGAGGAGGGCAAGCACATCGGTTTCAGCGACGACGGCCTGCAGGAGATCATCCGCAGCTACACCCACGAAGCTGGGGTGCGCAACCTGGAGCGGGAGATTGCTTCCGTCTGCCGCAAGCGCGCCAAGCAGATTGCCGAAAACGGCGGCGCGACGCTGGAGGTGACCCCGCAGGTGGTGCGCGAGCTCCTGGGGGTGCCGCGCTATCGGGTAGAAACCGAACTGGAGGAGCGCACCCAGCGCCCCGGCGTGGCCGTGGGCGTGGCCTGGACGCCCGCCGGGGGCGACATCCTGTTTGTCGAGGCCGCCCGCATGCCGCGCGAGGCGGGCAACGGGCGGGGCGAGTTCACCATTACCGGACAAGTGGGCCAGGTGATGCAGGAATCCATGAAGGCCGCGCACACTTGGGCGCGCGCCAATTCAAAGCTCTTTGGCGTGGATCGCGGCGCCATTGAGAAGTGGGACGTGCACATCCACGTGCCCGCGGGGGCGATTCCCAAGGACGGCCCCTCGGCCGGCGTCACCATGGTGACCGCGTTGGTCTCGCTCTTCGCGAACACGCCCATGCGCCCCTACGTGGCGATGACGGGCGAGATCACCCTGAGCGGGCTGGTCTTGCCGGTAGGCGGCATCAAGGAGAAGGTGCTGGCGGCCAAGCGCAGCGGCATCCGGGAGATGGTCCTGCCCCAGGAGAACGAAGCCCACGTCAAGGAAGACATCCCTGCGCACCTGCGCGAGGGGATGAGCTTCCACTTCGTCAAGACGATTGATGAGGTGCTCGAGCGCGCCTTCGGCCCGGCGCTGCCGCGCCAGGCGCAGGCGCCTACCGCGCCTCGCGGCGGCAAGCGCACCGAGGACGCGCGCCCCCAGCCCGGCGCCACCGCCCAGGCCGACTAGCCCCATCGAACCGGGGAGACAAGGACTCACCGCAGAGGCGCCCTTCGGCTTGGCTCAGGGCAGGCAGAGAACACAGAGAGGGCACAGAGAAAAAACCTCGTCGCTACCGCACGGGTCGCTGGCCTGCCCTGCTTGTCCCGTCTGTCCCGAGCGAAGCCGAGGGAAGCGGAGCCGAGGGGAGCGGAGTCGAAGGGTTGCGTTCTACTCCGGGAAGTTCATCCGCCGCAGCAGGGCTTGGTAGCGCTAGCCGAGAGGCAGTAATTATTTCTTGCCGCTGGGAACACGGCGGCGGAGCTCGTCGAACCAGTTGGTGAGAACAACCAGTTCGGTGAGAGTCTTTTCCTGTTCGGCACCCTCGATCACCAGAAAACGCTCGCCGTCGGGAGACACATCATAGGAATAACCGAAGACATTGATGTAGGGCCCCTCGAAAAGCAGGCGTGGGGTGCCCGCGCGGAACTCAGCTCCGAGGTCGAGATCTACCACGTACCATCTCGAGCCGTAACGATAAAAAAGTTTCCGCCCGTCGCGCGACCAAATGGGCTCTTCGCCGCCCTCAGTCGAAATCCTCGCCCGACCACCGTGCCCCGGGTAGGGCCGGACGTAAATCTCCCACCGGCCGGATTCATCCGAGGTGTAGGCAATCCAGCGGCCGTCGGGCGAGAAGACGGGAAAAATTTCCAGGAAGGGAGTTTGCAGGAAAGGAATCGGTTTTGCCGGCGCCGCTCCCGAGGGATTTTCGCTCTCAAATGGGATTAGAAAGATGTCCGCCGTGGTTTCGGGCGACTCTACGGTAAATGCCAGCACCTTGCCATCAGGCGAGAGTGAAGCGGGGATTGTTGGCTCCTTGTTCTCGGTTAGTTGCTCAGCCTCGCTACTGCCGTCGGCAGGCTTCCAGAAAATATTCTCCACACCGTCTCTTTGTGACGTAAATACGACCTTCTTCCCGTCTGGCGTCCAAATTGGCCGATAGCTCAGTCCGTCGAAGGTGAAACGGGTAGGGGTACCCCGCAAGATATCAAAGAGCCAAATATCAATGTTGGTTCCATCTTGGATCGGAATGGCCACCGTCCTCCCATCGGGAGAGAGGCTGAATCCTTCAAAGATACCCGGCGGTAGTCCCAACGGTTGCGTGTTACCCTTGCGGTCTAACCACATGAACGTGCCCATCTCGGCGTGCACTCCAGGCGCGTACGCCAGCAATCCATCCTGAGAGATGGAAAATTGCGCCTCCCCATCCATTTCCGTTCGAACTCCTTCCAGCACAGTTACAGGAGGACCAGTCACTTCAAGATTTGTCAGATCAAACGAAACTGCTAGCAGTTTTCCGACTTGCGAATAAATCAAATGGCCTGTGGGAAAGTAGCGGCCCGCCCAACCCGTCTCAAGGATTGTCTTCTGCTTGGAGGACTCCAGCGAATAGACGGCGATTCCCCCGCCCCAAAGGGAAAACAGAACTCCCTTGCCCCCGGGTAAAACTTGTGGCCACAGATGCATGAACACTGCGCCGCTCGGCTTCGTTACAATCTCAACCGGGCCACCCGAGGCAGAAACCTTCGAGATTCCTGCGGATTGATTGGGCACGAAATAGATGGTGTCATCCGCCGCCCAGCTTCCCCCGTTGCCGAGGGGGGCGTCGGCCAAGACAATCGGCTCGCCGCCCGCGAGCGAAACTTTCTTTAGTTTTTCGTCTGCGAAGAACCCCACCCACTCGCCATCAGGTGAAAAGAAGGGGATGTATCCGCCTTCTGTGCCGGGAATGGGTTCGATTTCTCCATTGCTCATCTCGCGCACATAGAGTTGCGTCCGACCGTTGACGAGCGCCACGTAAACCAGACGGCTGCCATCGGGCGAAAGCGCCAACGATGGGCGGCCTAAACCCAGTGGCATCGCTCCGGCGGGGGCCAAGGGTGCCTCCTCGGGCAGATTGATGCTGAGCTGGGCCGAAGACCGCGGGAGCGATTCGCTTCGCCAGGGATTCCAGACCAACAGCGCGGCAAGCAGAGCTATAAGCCCCAGCAGTATCCACGTCAGCGGAAGGCTCCACCCGGAAACCCGCTCACCCCTGTAGGGTACGGGTTCAGGCGCACCTGCAAGCGCATCCTCAATTTCAATCCGGGCGTCGGCGATGTCGTGCAGGCGGCGTTTGGGGTCTTTTTCCAGACAGCGACGGAGAAGCTTGCGGAGGCTTGCGGGCGTTCCCGGCGGCAGGCGGTCCCAGTCGGGCTCAGAGCGGAGCACGGCGGCCAGGGTGTCCTGGACGCTGTCGCTGTGGAAAGTGCGTTTGGCGGTAAGCATTTCATAGAGCACGCAGCCAAAGGCCCAGACGTCGGCCCGCTTGTCGACTCGGGCGCCGCGGGCTTGCTCGGGGCTCATATAGGTGGCGGTGCCCAGGATGACCCCCGAGCGCGTGGCGATTTCACTGATGGTGGGGGAGCGCGAAGGGTCGGTGGGGGCGGTTTCGGGTTCGAGGGCTTTGGCCAGGCCGAAGTCGAGCACTTTGACCGTGCCGGCTTCGGTCACCTTGATGTTGGAGGGTTTCAGGTCGCGGTGGACGGTGCCCTTCTCGTGAGCCGCTTCCAGGGCTTCGGCGATCTGCTTGGCGATGGGCAGGGCTTCGTCGAGCGGGATGGGGCCCTGCGCGATGCGGTCCGCCAGCGTCGGCCCTTCGACCAGTTCGAGGACCAGGGCCTTGACGCCGTCCGCCTCTTCCAGCCCGTAGATGTGCCCGATGTTCGGATGGTTCAGCGAGGCGAGGACCTTGGCTTCCCGCTCGAACAGAGCCAACCGGTCGGGGTCGGACGTGAAGGCCTCGGGGAGCACCTTGAGGGCTACGTCCCGGTCGAGCTTGCTGTCGCGGGCGCGAAAGACTTCGCCCATCCCGCCGGCGCCGATCTTCTCCAGGATGCGGTAGTGACCTAAGGTACGACCGACCATTTTCCACCTACCGCCCTGGGGTCACCCTGAGCGAAGTCGAAGGGTGGCCGAGTGTGTGGCCAATCATGGTGCGAACCCCTTGCGGGCATCTTAGAGGGCGCCCGCAGGCAAGTCAACGCCGAGGCGCGGGGGCACCTGACTAGACCGTTACTTTCCCATCAGCTCCAGGACGGCGGCGGTCATGGCCTGCACGGCGGTGCGCAGGGTGGGTTCGGGGACGGGGGCGAAGAGCGGCGAGTGAAGCGAGGGCAGGGTCAGGCCTTTTTCGTTGGCTTCGCGGTAGCGCTCCGGGTCGACGCCGCCCACCCAGAACATAAAAATGGGAATCTCGCCGTCCAGGGCGTAGCGGCTGAAGTCCTCGCCGCCCATCACCGGGTCGGTCTCGATGACGTTCTCCTCGCCCAGCACCTTCCCGATGGCGGCCACGGCGCGGCGGACCAGTTCGGGGTCGTTGTAGGTGGAGGGGGTGTACTCCTCTTCGTTGACCTCGACGATGGGGGCCCGCTCGGGCGGCACCCCGGCTACCTCCGCCGCCTCGCGGGCCATTCGTTCAATTGAAGAAAGCAGTTGCCGGCGCACTTCCGGCGTGTAGGAGCGGACGGTGAGTTGCAGGTGAGCCTCATCGGGGATGATGTTGTGCTTGGTGCCGGCGTGGATCGAACCCACGGTGATGACCGCCGGCTCCAGCGGGTTGATCTCGCGGCTGACGATGGTTTGCAGGGCCAGGATGAGCCGGGCGGCGATGACGATGGGGTCCTTGGTGGTGTGCGGGTAGGCGCCGTGGCCGCCGAGGCCGCGAATGGTGATGTCGACCGAGTCCACGTTGGCCAGGGCGTAGCCGGCGCGGTAGCCGATAGTCCCCGCGGGGAGATTGGCGCTGGTGTGCAGGGCGAGGGCGAAATCGGGCCGCGGGAAGCGCTCGTAGAGGCCGTCGGCGAGCATCGCCCGGGAGCCGGCGCCGCGCTCTTCCGCGGGCTGCCCGATCAGTACCAGCGTGCCGGCCCAGCGGTCGCGCAGTTGCGCCAGCAGCCGCGCCGTCCCCAGGAAGGAGGTCATATGGACGTCGTGGCCGCAGGCGTGCATCACGCCCACTTGGTTGCCGCCGCTTTCCACCCGCACCTGGCTGGCGTAGGCCAGCCCGGTCTGCTCGACCACCGGCAGGGCGTCCAGGTCGGTGCGCACCATCACCGTGGGGCCTTCACCGTTGCGCAGCACCGCCACCAGGCCGTAGGAGGTGCGCCCGGGGACGCCGTAGTCGCCGACGTTTTCCGTTACCTCGAAGCCCAGCCGGCGCAGCTCGCCCGCCAGGTAAGCGGCGGTCTGCTTCTCCTGGTAGGAGAGTTCGGGGTGGCTGTGCAGGCGGGTGTAGGTGGAGAGCAGGTCGGGCATCTCCGCCGTCACCAGGTCGGGCAGGCTCTCCTGGGCAGCGAGGGGAAGTGCCAGCAGCAGGACGCTCAGGAGCGGGAGAGAACCACGCAGCAGTCGGCTCACGCGAAGACCTCCTCAGAAAAGTGAGACGACAGGGTAGCCCGCTGCCACCCGTAGGGTCAACGCCCGGCTGGCCAGGCGCCTTGCAGGCGGCGCAGCAGAACCAGTTGCCCCAGGTGGTAGGAGTTGTGGCTGGCCACCAGCAGGGCCTCGCGCAGGTAGGTTTGCCCCTCGCCGTGCGGGATGCGGGCGAAGAGGTCGGTCTTGGGGTCGGCCACCAGCTTTTTCACTTCTTCCAGGTCGGTGCGGAAAGCCTTGATACTTTCCTCCCAGGCCGATTCGCCGGGCGGGACTTCGCTGGGCGGCCAGTAGCCGGCGGGGAACTCGAGCTCTTGGTAGTTGGGGTTGCGGCAGAAGTCGAGGATGTCCCACTGGGCGATGCGCAGGTGCTCGAGCAGTTGCCAGGGGGTATGCGGCGCGCCGGCGGGCTTGGCGCCGCGCAGCGCGACCGGCCAGTCGGCCACGATGTCGTCGAAGGGCACGTGGGCGTTTTCGGCGCTCAACTGCTTCAACAGGTGCCGCCGTAGCGCCCTGTCTTTGTCACCCGCCTCTGAACCGGCTTTCTTCTTGGCGCCTCTCCTCTTCTTTCGTGGCATAAACTCTTTCCTCCGTGGCACCGCCGCCCGATTAACGAATCAACCATTCAACCAATCAACTATTCAACTACTTTTCCGGGAGGTTCAGGCGGCGCAGCAGGTCTTGAAAGCGGGGGTCGTCGCGCAGGGGGTCGAACCAACGAGCCATTGTGAGGTATAAGAATAATACATCGCGCTCCTCATAAGCTTTTTCCAGCCAGGCAAACGCCTGGTCGGTGTCCTCCAGACCGATGAGGACCAGGGCGATTCCAACGGACGGAACATACTGTTTTTTCGAGAGCTCCTTCAACTCGTGCAGAATCTCGAGGGCTTTGCCCTTGTGCCCCGCCAAGGCGTAGGCATATCCCAGGTGGCCTTTGAATCCCGGGCCTCCCCCGGAGACCTCAACTGCCTTTTCATACTCCGCGATGGCGTCATCGTACAGCCCCTTTCCCACATACGCATGCCCGGAAAACAGATGACCCAAGGAGTGGTTCGGATCGAGTTCGAGTGTTTTCCGGGTTTGTTCCAGCATCCCGTCATAGTCGCGCTTCCAATGGAAGTAGTTCGACATATTCGCGCTGATTATGAGTGAGAGCGGGTCAAGCTCGCTGGCTCGGATGATTGCCGCGCGGGCTTGCTCAAACCGTCCCTGCGAGCCCAAGTACCAGGAATATTGGAGGTGCGCCTGTGCGGAGTTTGGGTTGAGCTCGACGGCCCGCTGGTGTTCCCGCTCGGCCGCCGCCCAGTCCCAATCGTAGAGCATTGCGGCGTATCCCAGGGCCGAGTGGGCTTCGGCGAGAGAGTCGTCGATCTCGAGGGCTCTGGCTGCCGCCCGCTTTGCTCGGGGGAAGAGCTCTCTGGGCGCGAGACCACCAACGAATGCGAGGTAGTTGTAGGAGTCGGCCAAGCCGGCGTAGGGGAGCGCATAGTCGGGATCTTTTCCGATGGCTTCGTTAAAGTAGGCGATGGCCTTGTTGATTTCTCCCGGGGTAGCTTTGTTCAAATGGTGCCGGCCTTTCACAAATGCTTCGTAGGCTTCGGGGTTGACCGGGCGGGCTTCGGCCAGGCGGGTGGCTTCCGCTGGGGTCAGCGTGACTTCGATTTGCCGGGCGATGGTGGTGACGATCTCGTTCTGCAAAGTGAGGACATCGCGCAGCTCGCGCTCGTAGCGGTCGGCCCACAGGTGCTCTTCCGTCCGGGCATTGATCAACTGCGCGGTGATCCGCACCCGGTCGCCCACCCGCAACACCGACCCAGTGAGCACCGCGTCCACGTTCAGCTCCCGGGCGATCTCCGCCAGGGGCTTCTCTGAGCCCTTGTACTGCATCACCGACGTACGGGCGATGACCCTCCGCAGGCCGCTCAGCTTCGCCAGGTCGATGATCAGTGCCTCGGTCATCCCGTCGCTGAAATACTCCTGCTCGGGGTCGCCGGAGAGGTTTGCCAGGGGCAGCACGGCGATCGAGTCGATTTTGACCGGGGCCGTCCCGAACAGCCGCTCCCGCAGGCCGCCGAGGTTCATCACCACCGCGGCCGCGACCAGCAGGACGACCGCGGCGCTCATCGCCAGGAGTTGACGCCGGCGCAGCGCATAGCGCAGCCCCACCCAGGGGGCGACCGCGCCGGTGGCAATTGCTTCCAGCGCCGCCCGGACTTCCGCCGCCCGCTGGTAGCGCTCCCCCGGTTCCTTCGCCAGACAGCGCCCAATTACCGCCCGAACTTCGGGCGGGACTTTTGCTGGCAAAGGCTCGGGGGACTTCATCAAAATGGCCGAGCTCAGCTCGTAGCCGGTGTTTCCTCGAAAGGGGCGCTGCCCGGCCAGCATCTCGTGCAGCATCACGCCCAACGCCCAAACGTCCGAGCGGGCATCGGCCGGCTGACCCCGGAGCTGCTCCGGGGCCATATAGGCCAATGTGCCCATCACCACGCCTTCGGCGGTCAGTGAGGCCTGCGAGCGGGTCACCGTTTCGAGTTCCTCCTCCCGCAGTTGCTTGGCCAGGCCGAAGTCGAGCACCTTGGCCCGGCCCTCGGGGGTGATGACCACGTTGGCACTCTTGAGGTCGCGATGAACGATGCCGTGCTCGTGGGCGTGCGCCAGGCCGTCGGCGATTTGCTGCCCGTAGCGCAGCACGCGCTCCACGGGTAGTGTTTGTTCTGCCACCAACCGGCTCAGCGGGCGGCCCTCGACGTACTCCATGGCGATGTAAGCCTGACCGTCGGCTTCGCCCACTTCGTGGATGGTGCAGATGTGGGGGTGGTTGAGCTTGGAGGCGGTGCGGGCTTCGCGCAGCAGGCGGGCGTGGGCAGTGGGGTCGGCGAAGCTGGAGGGAGGCAGGACCTTCACGGCGACGTCGCGGTCGAGCCGCTCATCGTGCGCGCGGTAGACCTCGCCCATCCCCCCGGCGCCGATCTTCTCCAGGATGCGGTAGTGACCTAAGGTACGACCGACCATTTTCCACCTACCGCCCTGGGGTCACCCTGAGCGAAGTCGAAGGGTGGGCGAGCGTCTTACCGATCATCGGAGGGATCCCCGTGCCGCGCATCTTAGGCCGCGCCACCAGGCAAGTCAACCAAACCCAAAAGCAGATCCCTCCCCCGCCGGTTGCCGGAGTCCACGTGAGCCAAAATGCGCCTCGGGCGCACAACCGGCGGGGTCGGGATGACAATTGGGGGGACTGACAGGTCAACGGGCGGCTATTGCTTCGACGGCGCGGTGTAGCTACAGTGGGCGGGCGATGGCGGTGCGAGCGGAAGAGATCGAGGCGAAGGCGAAGCTGGCCGCCCAGCGCGTCTTCGGGCACCTGGAAGGCGAGCGGCTGATCCCGCGCTTCATCGATTCCTACATAATGGGGTTCGACCGGCCGACCCTGAAGAACCCGCCGGACCAGTTCCGGGAGCGCTCGAACCAGCTGGGGCGGGCGGCGCTGCTGTTGCTGGGGCGGCTGACGGCGGAGAAATGCAGCGGGCAGTTCACCCGCTTCCGCCTGGGCCCGCTCAAGATTGCCGACGGCGACGCCCGGCGACGCTTCCAGGGAAAATTCTGGCAATCGGTGGCGGCCGAATTGAAAATCAGTCCCGAGGCGGGCGCCGAGCTGGCCCGGGAGGCGGAGGACTACAGCGACCCGGCCCGACGGGCCACGCTCTTCCGGGAGCGCATCGCCCCGTTGCTCGACCCGGCGCCGCAGATGAAAGACAAGGCCGAGCACGCGGGCCAGAAGTTCTACGAGGCGCTGGAAAAGGTGGCCGCGCAAGTCGCCGCCCGCGTTTCCACCCAGTCGAGCTAATCTTCCAGCGCTGTCTCGGAAAGCGCGGGTTCTCCCGCCAAGCGGGAGTACCCGCGGTTTGTTTCTTTGCGGTAAGAAAACCTGTGCGCAATGGAACGGAAATCCCCTGTTGAGGAGGGCTTCGAGCGCTGGCGGCGGCGCCTGGGGTTGATTGCCGGGCCGCTGGCGATGCTCGGGGTTTATCTCTGGGCTGGGGAGTTGCCGGCGGGCGAGCGCCGGCTGGCGGCAGTGCTGGCCTTGGTGATTGTCTTCTGGGTGACGGAAGCGATTCCCATCCCGGCCACGGCGCTGCTGGGGCCGGCGCTGTGCGGGCTGCTGGGAGTGGCCGAGGCGCGCAGCGTGTTCGGCCCGTTTGCCGATCCCATCATTTTCGTCTTCTTGGGGAGCTTCCTGCTGGCGCGCGGAATGGCGGTGAACGGGCTGGACCGCCGGGTGGCGCTGGGGGTGCTGGGCGCAGGGTTTATCCGGGGCTCCCCGGGGCGCATTCGGCTGGCGGTGGGTGCGACCGCCCTGGTACTCTCGATGTGGATTTCGAACACCGCCACGGTGGCCATTCTTTTTCCCATCCTGCTGGGCATCAGCGGAGCGCTGGAGCGGCTGTTCGCCCAAGGTGGGGCGGGGGCGCGGGCCGGGCGCAGCTACTTCACCGGGCTGATGCTGATGACGGCCTTCGCTGCCTCCATCGGCGGGCTGGCCACCCCGGTGGGGACGCCGCCCAACCTGATCGGGCTGGGGATGCTGGAGAAGCTGACGGGCGCGCGCATCCCGTTCTTCCAGTGGGTGCTGCTGGGCTTGCCGATTTCGCTGGTGATGTTCGCGCTGCTGGCGCTGCTGTTGCGGTGGCTGCATCCGGCGCCGAAGCAGCGGCTGGAGGGTTTGGGGGCCACGGTGGCGGAGTTGCGCAAAGAGGTTCCCGCCTGGGGCCGGCCGCAGAGCTACACCCTGGCGGCGTTCTTGACGGCGGTGGTGCTGTGGGTCACGCCGGGGCTGGTGGCGCTGGCCCGCGGCACCGAGGACCCACTCTACCAGTTGCTCCACACTCGCCTGCACGAGGGGGTGGCGGCGCTGCTGGCGGCGTCGCTGCTCTTCCTGCTGCCGGTGAGCTGGAAGCAGCCGCGGGGCGCGCTGGCCTGGCGCGAGGCAGTGCGCATCGACTGGGGAACCATCCTGCTGTTCGGGGGCGGGTTGAGCCTGGGCAGCCTGATGCATTCGAGCGGGCTGGCCGAACGGCTGGCCCGCACGCTGCTCGAAGAAGGCGGCCAGCCGAGTGTTTGGACGATTACGGCTGCGGCCGCCGTCATTTCTACGCTGATCACCGAGACGACTTCGAACACCGCTTCGGCCACAATGGTGGTGCCGGTGGCGATCGCGGTAGCCCAGGCCGCCGGGGTGTCGCCCGTGCTGCCGGCGCTGGCGGCCACGTTGGCGGCCAGTATGGCCTTCACGCTGCCGGTGTCGACTCCGCCCAACGCCATCGTGTATGGCTCAGGGCGAGTAACGCTCTTACAGATGCTGCGGGCCGGCGTGCTGCTCGACCTGCTGGGGTTGGGAGTGATTCTGTTGTTGCTGTGGGGCTTGCTTCCGCTGCTGGGGCTGTTCTAAGCGCCGGACTTGTAGAGGCGCTGCACGCGCTCCATGGCCTCCTGCAGGGTGGTGTGGAACTCCACCAACTCCGGCATGTCCACCGTAACTTCGTTGGTGTCAATGTCGGAGACGATCTGGCGGAACATTTGAGTCGCGCGCTTCAGGCGGAAGCGGGCGATGTTGGAGGTGACTTCGTACTCGTCGGTGGCGGGATTGGCGATGAGGGTCCATACGGTGGTGCGGATGTGGTCGACCGCCATCCTGAAGTCTTCCAGCACCGCCAGGGGGACGTCGCCGCCCGCCAGCCGCTTTTCCATTTCTTCCAGCGTCTTTTTGAGCTGCTGGATTTCTTCAACAATTTTTTCTTGGCTCATTTTCCACCGGGCAACCGTACCGAGGGCAAGATGGTAGAGAAGCTTCCAAGAGTTGTCAATCCCGCGGGGCGGGACTAGACTCCGGTTTCTATGCTCACGCTGTTCTTTGTGCTGGCGGCGCTGCTGGCGGTGCAGGGCCTGATCTCCTTCTGGGAGGGGCGCCGCTTCCTGGGTTTCGTGCGCCGGCGACTGCGCCAGCTTGTGCCCGACTACGCGCCCCCGACCACCCTCATCTGTCCCTGCAAGGGGCTGGAGCCGGAGTTGGAAACGAACCTGCGCTCGTTGCTGGAGCAGGATCATCCCGACTATGAAGTCCTTTTTGTGCTGGCGGGGGCCGACGATCCGGCGCACGCAGTTTGCCGGCGCCTGGTGGAATCCAGCCGCATCCCCGCCCGGGTAGTGATCGCCGGCCCGCCGGAAGGTCGGGGCGAGAAGGTGAACAACCTGCTGGCCGGGGTGCGGGAGGCGCGCCCGGCCAGCGAGGTTTTTGTTTTCGCCGATTCCGACGGCCGGCCCGGACCCGCGTGGGTGCGGACGCTGGTGGCCCACCTGGCGGACCCCGAGGTGGCGGCGACGAGCACCTTCCGCTGGTATATTCCCGACGGCGACTTTGTCTCCGGCTTGCAGTCGGCGTGGAACGCCCCGGCGGTGACCTACCAGGGGGAAGAGAAGCGAAATTTCTGCTGGGGCGGCGGGACCGCTCTGCGGCGGAAAACATTTTACGAAATCAACGTCCCGCGCTACTGGGCCGGGTGCGTCAGCGACGACTACATGCTGACCCGGGCGCTGCGGGAGAACAAGCGCCGCATCGTCTACGTGCCCCAGTGCCTGGTGGCCACCCACCAGCCGACGAACTGGAGGCGGTTGCTGGAGTGGACCACCCGGCAGATATTGATCACCCGCGTCTACCGGCCGACCCTCTGGTGGCCGGCCTGGGGAATCTACTGTTTCTATTGCGGAGTATTTGTTTTTGGTTTTGGGCTGGCGCTGCTGGGGCTGAAAGAATCGTGGTTGACCAGCCTGGTCCTCCTGCTGACCCTGGGGGCCATCGCCGCCCTGGCTGTGGCCAAGGGCGCTTTCCGCTTGCTGTCGGTCAGCTTGCTTTTACCTGAACACCGGGAGGAGCTGCGGCGCACCTGGTGGAGCCCCACCTTGCAGGCGCCGCTGGTGCCCTGGCTGATGACGGTGAACTTGATCGTCTCGGCGCTCACCCGGCGGCTGACCTGGCGCGGCATCACCTACGAGCTGCGCTCGCCCTGGGAGACGCGCGTAGTGGAGTCGCGATGACCGATCTCGCGGCCCCTTTGGGAAGGGCGGGGTTTCAACCCCGCCGTTCCGTGAGCCAAAAAAAATACCGGGCTTTAGCCCCTGAGGTCAGTCTTCTCTGGTTTACGGGCAGCGAGGGGAAATGAATCAACCGAGTCAACTGAGCCGGCTGGAGCGCCTGGAGCCGCTGCTGTTGCTGAGCGCGGTGGGCGCGGGCCTGGCGCTCTCGCAGGCGGCGCCGCAACTGGCCGGGCGCGCCGAGGGGCTCATCATCCCGGCGCTGATGGTGTTACTGTTCGCGGTCTTCTTCCGGGTGCCGCTCGATCACTTGCGGGCGGCGCTCGGCCACCGGCGCTACTTCCGCGCCGCGCTGGCCATCAACTTCATCGTCACTCCGCTGGCGGCTTACGGGCTGGGCTGGTTGTTCCTGCGGGAGGCGCCGGCGCTGTGGGTGGGGCTGGTGCTGGTGCTGGTGACGCCGTGCACGGACTGGTACCTGGTGTTCACGTCGCTCAGCCGGGGCGACGTGCCGCTGAACCTGGCGCTGCTGCCCTGGAACCTGGTGCTGCAACTGGTCCTGTTGCCGTTCTACCTCTACCTGTTTGCGCGGACGCTGGTGCCGGTAGAGCTGGCGGTGGTGGGGAGGAGCGTTCTCTACTTCGTGGTCATTCCGTTTCTATTGGCGCAGGGGATGCGAAGGCTGTTTGCCAGCGAAGCCAACGAGCGCCGCGTCGTGGGGTTGCAGTATGCGGCCCTGACGGTGCTGATCGGGGCCATGTTCGCCCACCAGGGCCGGGTGGTGTTCGAGCGGCCGCTGGTGCTCTTGAAGCTGGTGCCGCCGCTGGTGGGGTTCTTTCTGCTGTTGTCTGCCGTGGCGGTGCTGTTGGGGCGGTGGCTGGCGTTTTCTGCGCCCACGCGGGCGTCGCTGGCCTGCACGGCCTGCGCGCGCAATTCGCCCTTGACGCTCTCGCTGGCCCTGGTTCTGTTTCCCGGCTACCCGCTGGTGGCCGTCAGCCAGGTAATCGAGCCGCTGCTCGAGCTCCCCTTCCTCATCCTGCTGGCCTGGTGGCTGCGCCGCGCCCTTTAGTAGCCCTGCTCGACAAAGTCCTTCATCCTTTCGTCTTCCCGGAGCAGGGCAACCGCTCTAGGCGCATCGCATTCTCTTACCTGCAACCTGGTGGGCCCGACAGCAAATGAAAGCAGCCGATTCATACGCTCGTCCGCGACGAAGCAGGGAATCCCTTCCTGCTCCAGCGTCGTTCTTGCCAGGTTAAGGCCGAGGGAGTCGTTGAAAGTTGCAATGGTCGTTAGCTTCTCCGGCGGTTCTTGCTCCGTTACTTTTTGCGCCCGGTGGTCTTGATATGTTTGCCGGGCTTCCTGTCTGAGCCCTCTATTGTGAAGCTCGATCCAGAGCGCATTGCGGGCCTCGTCAATCAACTCGTCCGATTCCAGAACGAGAGCCAACAGCTCTTCATCGGCCATCTGCGCGTAGACGTTGGCGTAGTCGCCCAGCATAGGATTATCTGCTTAGGATTATATGTCTCCAGGCGGAAAACCGGCAGCTTTGCCCCCGAAAGCAATAGGGTACCGCTGCACCCCCTAGCTGCTTCCGCCCGATGCCCCTTCGCTGTCGAGCCCGGTGGCCCCGGCCACCGGGCATCCTTTCTCTTGTCATTCTGAGGCCCGAACATTCGGGCCGAAGAATCTCAGCGGAGAAGACTCCTTACGCTGAGATCCTTCGCTGACGCTCCCTTCGACTGCGCTCAGGGCAAGCAGGATGACAACCGAAAACCGGTTGTCACTTCACCAGCTTCTGGTAGCGGTTGTTGATGCGGCCCCAGTGGAGGTTCTTGAGAAAGTTGTCGATGTAGGCGGCGCGCTTGGGGCCGACCCCGCGATTGACCGCCCGGCTAGCCGCCAGTGAACATAGGGAAGTGGCTGGCGGCGGCCATGAAGAACAGCATGGGAAGAGAGAGCCAAGTATTGGCACGGGAGGCTAGGAAGGCCCGGCGGGCCAGTGCGGCCGATTCGGCCGGGATGGCCGTGCCTTGCTCGGCGTTTTCTTTCGTCCAGGCGATGATGCGCTTCTGCGCCGGCCAGATGATGCCCCAGACGTTCAGCAACATGAACACGCCGTAGCCACCCCCGACGGCGATGGAGGCGACGCGATTGCTGATGCCGTCATAGGTGTTGAACCACGTATTTAGATAGAAAATCCCGGCAGCCAGCAGAGTCACGAAGAGCGCCACCCACCAGCCGTTCTTGGTCACCACGGGGATACGAAGCAAAAAGTAGTTAATGAACCACGCTACGACAACCACGACCAACCAGATGCCCAGCGTTCGCCACAAGTACTGGCCCGGCGTGCCGTCCGGTGGTTGCGGCTCCTGATGCAGGAAAAGCACCCAGTAGATAAAGCCCGCCAGCACGGTCACCATCGCGCCCCAGCGGAACCACCACAGCGCCGAGGGCAGCAATGCCGGGATCACCTTGCCCTTGGTCGGGGCATCCAGCTTTTTCATGAACCCTACGTTGACCAGGTTGAAGAAATAGAGCAACCCGATCCAGGTGATGCCGGCCAGGAGGTGAATCCACCGGAGTCCGAGGTCCAGGTAACTGCCCACATCGCTGGGCGGCAGGACCTTGGCTGGCTGCAGAAAAGCTAGAGCATTGAAGTCAATCATCACGCCCTCCACGACGGAAACGGTATAAGGGAAACCCAACGGCGCTTTGTACACTACACAAGTGGGGTTGTTGCTGTCAATCGGCCACGCACAAGGGGTGAGAGACGAAGGGGCAAGCGCTGGCCTGGGGCAACACGAGGCCTAGCTGCCCAACAGCGGATAGTGGCTGGCGGCGGCCATAAAGAAGAGCATGGGAATGGAGAGCCAGGCGTTGGCGCGGGAGGCGGCGCGCACCTGACGGGCGAGGACTTCTGCCTGCGGCGGCATCGTGGTGCCCTTCTCGGCGCTCTCGCGTGTCCAGGCGATCAGGCGCTTCTGGGCCCGCCAGACGATTCCCCAGACATTCAGCAGCATGACGAAGCCGATGCCGCCGCCGACGGCGATGGAGAGCACGCGGTGGCTGGCGCCGGGGTAGGGAATGAACTGCATAATGAAGTGGCCCATCGCCCCCACCACCAGCAGCACCAGGATGACGTAGAGCCAGACGTGGCGGGTCAGGGGCGGCGCCAGCAGCAGGAAGTATTGGATGGCCCAGGTGACGATGACCAGCGCGAACCAGATGACCAGCGTGCGCCAGAGGTACTGGCCTGGGGTGCCACCGTTCTGCGGCTCGTCCTTCAAGAGCAGGACCCAGTAGATGAACCCCGCCAGCACGGTTACCACCGCGCCCCAGCGGAACCACCACAGCGCCCGCGGCACCAGCGTGGTCACCACTTTGCTCCGCGTGGCCGGGTCCAGCGTTGGCGCCACGGGAATACTCACTAGGTTGAAAAAATAGAGTAGGCCGATCCAGGTGATGCCGGCCAGCAGGTGAATCCAGCGCAGGGCCATCTGCACGTGCGGCATGGCATTGTCGGGCAGAAGAGCGTCCGCCTGGAGGATAGCGGCTAGCGGGGTGGCGTCCATACGCGCGCTCCTTGAACAAGAGGAAAACGATCGAGTTCGGCGGCAGCCTAGCCGAGCCCCTGCCCGGTGTCAATCGGCCCACCCGGCGTGGAAGTGGACTCCGGCGACCGCGGGTAGCAGAGCATGAAGAGAACCACCGCACCCACGAAGAAGGGGAGCGCGTCCTCGCGGCTTCCGCCCAGCAGGCGCAGCGCAAAGCCATACACGGCGACTGCGTTTGAGACCACGAAGCAAACCAGGTAGTCCGCCCGGAGACGACCCAGCAAGTGAGCGGAGTTGCTCGCAGGCTGGCGAAGCAGCGAAGCAATACGGGAGTAGCGGAAGTACACAACAACCACTGCATCGGCAAGTGCGACGAGCACGAGGATGAGCTTGATTGTGCTCAGGTTCTCGATTTGGTCGATTCTCGGGAGTGTGATGCCGAGGGCTCCTTCCGCCACCAGCCAGTAGGCGGCAACCGCCCCCAGCAGCACAAAATAAGGCACTCGTAGAAACCGGTAGAGGGCCTTTAGCTCAGAGGGACCAAACTGATGCATGGGGCTATTTTCCTTGCAGCGTCAGGGTTGTCCAGTAGAATCGTAAGTGATGTTGGCGAAAATTATTTTCGGGTTCACGCTAGTGATGGTGGCCGTGCACATAGGGGAGTGGGTTCTTTTGGGGCAGTTGGCGCGGGCCTCGCGCCAGCGGCCGCTGCGAAGCTCGCCCTTCACCCGGGGGCTGGGGTTGATGAACTTCCTGCGCGTGGAAGTGCTTTACTACGTGGTGCTGATTGCCTTTTGGTTGCAGGGCGGGACGGGCTTGCCCGGAGTGGCGGTGTTCCTGCTGGGGGCCATTCACCTGGGCGGCTGGGCGGCCCTGGAGCGGAAGGAGTTGCTGCCGCAACTGGAAGCGGTGGCCCTCATCGCCGTCCACAACCCGGAGGCGGAAGCCGGCGGCTCGCGCCTGCGACGGCTGCTGGCCGGGATTGCCGCGTTTGACTTCCTGGAAGTGCTTGTGCTCGCCTTCATTGCCTACCGCCTCTGGCCCGCCTGACGAACCGCAGGAAGGCCTTCGGCCATCCTGCGCTACCTCTCGGTTGAAAGGTAGCGCGGGTTCCCCGAGCTTGCCCTGAGCGGAGTCGAAGGGCACAGTCGAGGGGTACCCGCGGTTTTTCCGAACCAAAAGCAGATCCTTCGCCCCGAAGGTTCGGGGCTCAGGATGACAGACAAGTGAGGTTAGTCGATGCGGGCGATTTGGTTGTTGTCGGTGCCGTGGGGGCCGCTGACGGCCAGCCACAGGGTGCCGTTCGAGTCGCGCACCATGTGCCGGACCACGCTGTTGGGGGAAGGCATCTCGAAGGTCTGGAACGTTTCGGTCTCGGGGTCGAAGCGGACCATCTTGTTGGCCCCGGACTCGTTGTACCAAATCTGGCCGCTGGCGGAGACGGCGATGCCGTAGGGGCGGGAATCGGCCCCCGAGGGCGAGGGCCACTCCTTCCACTCTTGCGTTTCGGGGTTGAAGCGCGCCAACTGCCCGGCGTAGTACTCGGTGACCCAGATGTAAGTTCCGTCGGTGGCCAGGCGGCGCGGGCCGGAGTCAGGCGTGGGGGTGGGGTACTCCTCGATGAGGCTGGAGCCGGGGCGAATCGCGCCCAGTTGCCCGGCGCCCAGCTCGCAGAACCACATGCGGCCGTCGGGCCCGGCGATGATGCCGTAGGGGCGGGCTTGGGGCGTGGGCACGCGGTACTCCCGCAGGTTGAAGGTGCGCGGGTCGAGCCAGCCCACGCGGTTGGCCCGCTGGGCGGTGAACCACAGCCGGCCGTCGGGCCCGAACACGGGCGTGTGCGGGTCCTTGGCCGCGGGGGCGACGAACTCGCGGATGCGCCCGCTCTCGGGGTGGAGCCGCCCGATGCGCCCGACGGCGTTTTCGGTGAACCAGATGGTGCCTTCTTCGTCGCTCACCAGCCCGTGGGGGCCGGAGTTGGGCGTGGGAATAGGGAATTCCTGGAAGGTTTCGGTGGCAGGGTCGAACACGCCGATGACGTTCGCCCGCATCCCGGTGTACCAGACGCGGTCCTGGGGGTCGACCGCCGGGTCGTGCGGCAGCGACTCCGGCGTCGGCACCACGTACTCCGTGATGCGGCCTTGGAGTGCCGTCGAGGCGGCCAGGCCCAGGCAGAGCCCGAGCAGGGAAACACCCACTGCCGCGTTGAATACTCGCCTCATCGTTGCCTCCGTCCTACCGCTCTCCAACTTGAGATACAAAAACTTAGATGCGCTTCAGCGCGTGTTCGCCGGGCCGACCATGAATGACGGTCAAAGCATACAGCGGGAAGAGCCGGCAGAAAACCCCTTCGAGGGTGCGGGCGAAGCGCGGGGAGCGCAGCGCGCGGCGAGTGGCCGGAAACTTCCGGCGGACGACGAAGGCGCGGCAGCGCTTCCAGTCTTTCTCCGTCTGGGGCCAACCGGGGTGCTTCTTCCATTCCCCGCGCTCGGTGGCGTGCCAGTAGGTCTCGTAGCCGCGCAACCGGCGCAGGAAACGCTCCAATGCTTGGGGGTTCTCTTGCCGCCTCGGTTTCAGGTTTTGCTCCAGGGCGGAGTCGCGGCCGCCGTAAGCGGCGAAGCCGCAGGTGACGCCCTCGCCCGACAGCCCCAGGTAGAGCCGGGCGTCGCGGGCCTCGCGCCGGCGGTCCCCGAAGAAGAGGTAGAGGTTCGTCCGGTAGGGCGCCTTGTCGGGCCGGAAGCGGATGTCGCGGTTGATGCGGGAGAAGTTGCGGCCCACCCGGCCGGAGATTTCAACTTCGGGGTCAAGCTCGAGCACCACCGGCACCAGCTCTTCGAACAGCGCCCGCAGCGCCCCCATCACGTGCTCCTGGTAGAGGCCCCGGTTGCGGTCGAACCACGCCTTGTGGTTCGACCGCGCCAACCGGCGAAAAAAGCGGAAGGCTTCGGGATGGAACCCCTGGAAACGCAGGCCGTGTCTCATCTTTCTTTCCCTACGGCAAAACGCGTAGCGGCGACGAAGCCGGGGGGGTTCGTCGTCGGCTTGTCCTGGCAAGAACCGACGAGGAATCCCGCCGCACGGGATTCCTCGCCGCTACCTGTTCTTCACGATGAGCTGCTGTAGCGCCCATTGCGCGTGTTCCGCCAGCAAAGGATCGTCCGAGGCGGCGAACTTTTCTAAGATGGGGCGGAAGCGCGCGTGGCCGGAGTTGCCCATGGCCACCAGGGTGTTGCGCAGCAGGCCGCGGTACTTGGCCCGCTTGATGGCGCTGTCCTGGAAGACCTGCCGGAATTCCTCCTCGCTCAGCGACGCCAGCCACTCCAGCCGCGGATGAAAAAGTGACCCCTCGGCTTCGCTCCCTTCGGCTCCGCTCCCCTCGACAAGCTCGGGGTCTCCGCTGCGCTCCGACAGGGCGGGCGGGGCAGGTTCGTGCTCCGTGCTTCGTGGCACGTGCTCCGTGGCACGGGCGCCTTGGCGATTTTCGAGTTTCGAGTTTCGATTTTCGAGTTGTCGCGGTTGGAAAGTAACCGCGTCGGCGACCCGGGCCCGTTGGTTGTAGGGGCAGACGTCCTGGCAGATGTCGCAGCCGAAGACGTGGCGGCCCAGGGCGGGGCGGAACTCCTCGGGGATGGAGTCGCGCAGCTCGATGGTCAGGTAGCTGAGGCAGCGGCGGGCGTCCAGCACGTAGGGCGCGACCAGGGCGCCGGTGGGGCAGGCTTCCAGGCAGAGCGTGCAGGAACCGCAGCCGTCCGGCAGGGGCGCGTCCGGTTCCAGGGCGAGGTTGGTCACCAGCACCCCGAGGAAAAAGAACGAGCCCAGCTCTTCGTCCAGCAGGCAAGTGTTCTTCCCCTGCCAGCCCAGCCCGGCGTGTTTGCCATAGACGCGCTCCAGCACCGGCCCGGTGTCGACGTAGAGTTTGGCTTCGAACCCTTCGGCTCCGCTCAGGGCAGGCCCGTTGCCGACTTTCTCCGCGATAGCCGCGCGCAGGGCCTCGAGCTTCTCTTCCATCACCCGGTGGTAGTCGTCGCCCCAGGCGTAGCGGGAGAGCCAGCCGCGCTCGGGGTGCGGCGGGACTTCGGTGGAGCGGGGCTGGCGGTTGTCGTAGTTGAGCGCGCAGCAGATTACGGTGCGGGCGTCGGGGAGCAGGCGGCGGACGTCCGCCCGCCGGGGGTTGCGCATATAGTCCATCTTCCCGGCGTAGCCGCGCTCCAGCCACTCGGGGAAGCGGGCCAGCTCGGGCAGGTCGGTAGCCGGGGCGAACCCCACCCGGTCGAACCCCAGCTCCCGCCCCTTCTGCTTGATCCACTCGCCCAGCGCCATACATGACTATTCTACCGCCGGTGGGTCCCGTTGCTTGAGTTTCGATTTTCGTCTTGAGGGACTCACCGCAGAGACGCAGCCGGCCCCGGCTAACGCCGCAGGCGGGCCGGGGAGGCCGCCGAGAGCGGAGGGAGAAGAAAGGGTAGCGTGCGTTTCCCGCCTGCGGCGGGCTCGCCACCGCCCCTTCAACCGATCAACTCAACTATCCACTGGTCGCAGGCTTGCCCCGAGCGAAGTCGAGGGGTCGCGGGTCGCTTTTTAGTCGGGGAAGTTCATTCGCTGCAGCAAGTCCTGGAAGCGGAGAGCGCTACTGTCCAAGCAAGGCTAGTTATTTCTTAGGTGG
>JALLOH010000089.1 GCA_027717655.1 Acidobacteriia bacterium AH_259_A11_L15 | reverse complement strand
GCCCACCCCGCCCTTCAAGCTCACCGCCGGCGGCAAAGAGATCACCAAGCTGGTGCCCAACTACTCCGAGGGCGGGCAGGGCGAAATCTTCGCCCTGCTGGGCTCCTCCGGTTATTTGGAGATTGCCACCAACCGCGGCGGGGCCGCCAAGCTCTTGGGGCTGGCCCGCGGCGCCGAAGTCAACCTGCAACTGACCTAGAAAAGCCGCAGGGTGCGAAGCCCGAAGGGCAAGCTACCGGCGGCGTTTCCACTCAGAACCGGTAAAAGAGTCAGCTTTGCGGCCGTGAGCCGGCGTCGAGCGGCTCACCACCGGCGGGTTCGGCGAGGCGCTCGATTCTGACCCGGGCCACCCGCCGCCCCTCCATCTCCAGCACCGTGAAGCGCAGGCCGTCGTAGAGGAACGACTCCCCGCCGGAGGGAATGAACCCCAGGTGATTGATGATGAACCCTGCCAGGGTCTCGAAGCCGGGGCCGGGCGGCAACTCGATCTGGTGCTGCTGCTCCAGGTCGTGCAGGCTGGTGCGAGCATCGACCAGGATGGCCGCCCCGCTCTGCGGGACCAAGGGCACGGCGACCGGGGCGGTTTCGTATTCGTCCCGCACCTCGCCCACGAGGGGCTCCAGCGTATCGGCCAGCGTCACCATCCCCTGCACGCTGCCGAACTCGTCCACCACCACGGCCAGGTGGGTGCGCTGGCGGCGGAAGTCTTCGATCAACTCCTCCAGCGGCTTGGTCTCGGGGACAAACAGGCACTCGCGGATGAACGAGCGCAGGTCGAAGGCGGGCAGGGGCTCGCCGCGCTGGCTGCACCGCAGGCGCTCCTCCAGGTGGCGGAACAAATCCTTGGCGTGCACCACCCCCATGACCTGCTCGGGGGAGCCTTCATAGACGGGGTAGCGGCTGCGGCGCCGGGTGCGGATGGCCTCGAGCACCTGCTCGAGGGCGGCGCTGGCGGGCAGCACCACCATATCCCGCCGGGGCGTCATCACCTCGCGCACCTCCACTTTGCCCAGCTCCATCGCCCCCTCGAGCATCTGCGCCTGCCGCCCGCTCACCACCCCGTGCTGGCGCACCTGCTGGAGCAGCACCCGCAGCTCTTCGGCCGAGCGCACCAGGGCATGCCCGCCGGTGGTCCGGTATCCCATCACCCGCAGCAGGACGTTGCTGGCGCTGTCAAAGAGGGAAATCAGCGGCCGGAAGGCGATCATGAAGACCGCCATGGGCCGCGCGATCGTCAGCGCCACGGTTTCCGCCCGCTGCAGCGCCATGCTCTTCGGCACCAGCTCGCCCAAGACCACATGCAGGGTGGTGATGGCCAGGAAGGCCACGGTGATGGCCACCCCGTGCGCCACCACCGCCGCCCCCGGAATCGCCGCCTGGCGCAACAGCGGCTCCAGCATCCCCGCCACGGTCACCTCGCCCAACCAGCCCAGGGCCAGGCTGGAGATGGTGATGCCCAGTTGCACCCCCGAGAGGATGCGGTCCAGGTCCTTCAGCAGATGCTCGACCACGCTGGCGGCGGCGTTGCCCGCCTGCTTCAACTGCTGGATGCGCGTGGGCCGCACCGCCACCAGCGAGAACTCGCAGGCCACGAAAAAGCCGTTGGCGGCCACCAGCAGCAGAACGATGAAGACGTAGATCAGAAGCATCGTCGGGACTCGGACTGGTGCGCCTATTTTACCACGCCCGCCCCCCAGGCCAATTTGACTGGCTTGAGCGCAGTCCGGTCGCAGTTTCCGGCCTCCTAACCAAGTCTTTTTGCCTCCGGCCCCGTCTAATACTAGTGAAGGAACCCACGCGGGCGGGAAAAGAACGTCCCGGTTCAGGAAACTTTTTTTCCGCCGGCTGCGTATGGGTAAGTAGAAAGCGGGAGCCCGAAAGAGAGCGATCATGGTCTTGCGGATGAACAAGAAACTGGCCATCGACAACGTGCGGAACTACCCGGCGGAAACCGTGGAGCAGCTCCGGCGCCTGCTGGCCGCCGGCGCCCTGGCCCACGCCGACCCGCACCGGGACAACTTCTACGAGCTAGAGAACGGCTCCCGGGCCTTCTACATCCACGTCTACGGCGACAAGGTGCTCTTGCTGGCCGCCTGGCCCAAGCGCGCCGCCGCCAACGCCTAGCCGCGCACCTACCGGCCTTGTCCAACTCGCCGGCACCAGCTTGCCCACCGCCTGGGCTTGCGCTAGGATGGCCCGCGCTCGGTGCCCGGTAGGTGATGACGCGCGGTCGCAAACTTTTCCTCGCACTTCTCCTCCTGGCCGTACTGACCCTGCTGGTGCCGGCGGGCTGGTTCCTCTGGCGAACCCACCACGCCCTGCCCCCCTATGACGGCCAGGTGAACGTAGCCGGCCTCCAGCGCCCGGTGCGCATCCTGCGCGATGAGCGCGCCGTCCCCCACCTCTCCGCCGCCAGCCTGGAAGACCTGCTCTTCGCCCAGGGCTACGTCCACGCCCAGGAGCGCCTCTGGCAGATGGAGACCCTGCGCCGAACGGTGCGCGGCCAGCTCTCGGAAATCCTCGGCCCGGCTACGGTGAAGGTCGACAAAGACTACCGCCTGCTGAACTTGGGCGGGGTGGCTGACCGCGCCGTCGCCCAGCTCGACGCCCCCACCCGCCTCCAACTCGAAGCCTACGCCCGCGGGGTCAACGCCTACATCGAGTCTCATCCCGGCTCGCCGCTCTTTTCCGGGCTCCCCATCGAGTTCGCCCTGCTCAACTACCGCCCCGAACCCTGGCGGCCCGGCGATTCCCTGGCCATCGGGCTCTATATGTTCAGGGTGCTCTACACTTCTTGGCCCACGGAACTGGCCCGCAGCCGCGTCGCCGACGAGGTGGGGCCGGAGCGCGCCGCCGACCTCTACGTTGGCCAAACCGACCGCGACCACCCCCTCGCCGAGCCCGTCGAAGCGCCCCGCCGCCTCCGCCGCCAGCGCATCTTCATCGCCCGCCGGCTGAGCCAGCATGCCGGCGTCTGTGCCCATTCCCTCCCGGAGCTGCTGGCCGGCCAGCCCGCTCCCACCAGCCCGGCGGCCAGCAACAACTGGGTGCTCTCGGGCGCCCACACCGCCTCGGGCGCCCCGCTGCTGGCCAACGATACCCACCTCTTCCACAGCGCCCCCTCCATCTGGTTCCTCAACCATTTGACGTCGCCCGAAGTGGACGTCCTCGGCTTCAGCGTTCCCGGCATCCCCCTGGTGATCATCGGCCACAACGAGCGCATCGCCTGGGGCGTAACCAACATGATGGTGGATGTCCAGGACCTCTTCATCGAGCGCTTCAACCCGGAGGACCCCTCCCTGTATATGACCCCCACCGGCTGGCAGCGGCTGCAGCGCCGCGTGGAGCACATCCGGGTGCGCGGGGGTGAAACGCTCGACTACGAGGTGCTGGAGACCCGCCACGGGCCCATCATCCACGACGACGGCAACTTCAAGCTGGCCTTGCAATGGACCGCCCGCGACCCCTCCCTGCTCACCCTCCCCCTGCTCGCCCTCAACCAGGCCCGGAACTGGGAGGAGTTCACCCAGGCCCTCAACCACTGGAGCTGGGCCCCGCAGAACTTCGTCTACGCTGACCGCGAGGGCAACATCGGCTACTACGGCGCCGGGCGCATCCCCCGGCGGCGCACCGGCTACGGCCAGCTCCCCGTCCCGGGCGACAGCAGCCAGTTCGACTGGGTGGAATACATCCCCTTCGAGGCCCTCCCCCACGCCTTCAATCCCGAAAGCGGCCGGCTGGCCACCGCCAACAACCGCATCGTGCCCGACGACTATCCCTACTACCTGACCGACCGCTGGATCGCTCCCTCCCGCATCCACCGCATCTTCCAGCTCCTGCAAGAAGAGAAAAAATTCACCCCCGAGGACTTCCTCCGCCTCCAAGGCGACATCCTTTCGCTCCCCGACCTCTTCCTGGCCGAGCAACTGCTGGTCGCCGCCCGCCCCGCCAGCGGCGGGGCCGAGGCCACCGCCTCCCACCCGCCCCGCCGCGCGGAGGCACTCGAAGCCCTCCGCGGCTGGGACGGCCGCATGCGCGCCCAGCAATCCGCCCCCGCCCTCACCAACGCCCTCCGCACCGTCCTGCTGGAAGAGCTTCTGCGGCCTTACCTGGGCGACGACTGGGAGCTCTACTCCTGGTTTATGTCCCCGGTGTTCCTCGAGAACGTCCTGAAGGAGCGCCCGGAGCGCTGGCTGCCGGAAGGCTACTCGAGCTACGACGAACTGCTGCTGGCCGCGCTCGACCGCGCCGTCGAGCACGTCCTGGAAGAAACCCGCGCCCCCACCGTCAGCCAGGTGCGCTGGGGCGAGCAACTGCGCGTTCGCTTCGTGCACCCGCTCGGCGAGCGCCTGCCCGTGCTGCGTCGCTGGTTTTCGCTCGGCGGCCAGCCGCAGTCCGGCGGGCGCTACACCGTCAAGCAGACCCACCGCACCGGCGGGGTCTCGATGCGCTTTGTGATGAATTTCGCCGACCTGGATGCCTCGCTGATGAGCCTCACCCTGGGCCAGTCCGGCCACCTGGCCAGCCCCCACTACCACGACCAGCTCCCGGCTTGGCTCCAGGTCCGCAGCTTCCCCGCTCCTTTCACCGACACCGCCGTCGAGCGCGCCGCCCGCCACACCTTCCACCTCCTCCCCCAGTAAAACTACGCACGCCTTCGTGTCATCCTGAGCGAAGCGAAGGATCTCAGCGCTGAGATTCTTCGCTCCGCCCTCGCGGACTCCGCTCAGAATGACAAAGCAGTGTCGGCACCGGTGCGGTTTGCCGGGCGGGGGAGCTTGGGGTACAATCGCGGCGAAACCACGGAGGGCACCCAGAATGCCCAGCTTTGAAACTTCCTTGCACCGTCTGGAACAAATCGTCAAGAAGCTGGAGACCGGCGACCTGGCCCTGGACGAAGCCCTGAAGCTCTTCGAGGAAGGCATCCACCTCTCCCAGCAGTGCCAGAAGCAGCTGGAAGAGGCGGAGAACAAAGTCGAAATCCTGCTCAAGAAAGCCGACAGCAAGGTGGTGGCCCGCAAGTTCGCCCTCAAGGGGGACGAAGAAGCCGAAAGTTAGCCGGACTTCCCCGCGGTCGCCTCAGCCCCGATGAACCTGAAGACGCGTCTGGAAAAGCACCGCGCCCATCTCGACCGCCACCTGGCGCGCCTCCTGCCCCCGGAAGACGCCGAGCCCCGCACCCTCCATCGCGCCATGCGCTACTCGGTGCTCGTCGGCGGCAAGCGCTTCCGTCCCATCCTTTGCCTCGAAACCGCCGCCGCCCTGGGCCAGCAGACTCCGAAGCTTCGGGGCCTCGAAGACCTGGCCGGCGCCCTGGAGTTCATCCACACCTACTCGCTCATCCACGACGACCTGCCCGCGCTCGACAACGACGACCTGCGCCGCGGCCAGCCCACCTGCCACAAAAAGTTCGGCGAGGCCATCGCCCTCCTGGCCGGCGACGCCCTGCTGACGCTGGCCTTCGAAATCCTCGCCCGCTTGCGCCTCCCCGACGCCCGCCGACGCGCGCAGATCATCCAGGAGCTGGCCACCGCCGCCGGCACCCGCGGCGGGATGCTCGCCGGCCAGGTGGCCGACCTGGAGGCCGTGGGTCGGAAAGTTTCCGCGCAGCAGATCGAGGCCATCCACCGCGCCAAGACCGGCGCGCTCATCCGCGCCTGCGTCCGCTGCGGCGCCCTCTTTGCCGGCGCCCGCGGGCCCACGCTCAAACACCTGAGCGAGTACGGCGAAAAGCTCGGCCTGGCCTTCCAAATCGTGGACGACCTCCTCGACGTCCGCAGCTCCAGCGAGCGCCTGGGCAAGCCCACCGGCCTGGACGCCGCCCGCCACAAGGGCACCTACCCCGGCGTCCACGGCCTGGAGGAATCAGAAAAGATCGCTGCCGAGCTGGTCGAAGAAGCCTGCTCCGCGCTGAAGTTCCTGGGCGAAGACGGCCATGTCCTCCAGGCCCTCGCCCGCCACCTCCTCTCCCGCACCACCTAAGGAGCGAACCAACTCACTCACCTCTGAAAGGTAGCGCAGGTTGGCCGAAGGCCTACCTGCGGCTCTTTTGCCATCACCTCGCCTGCACTGCCTGACAAGCAGATTCCTCGCCCCGAAGCTTCGGGGCTCGGAATGACAAGGACAAACCGCGGGTAGTCCCGCTTCGCCGGCCAACCCGCGCTACCTTTCTAATAACACTACCACTGACGGTGGGGCGGACATTCCTGCTTGTCCTGAGCGAAGCCGAAGGGTCCGCCCGGGCAGGCAGGAATGCCTGCCCTACCCCATCCACAGGATTGTCATTCCGAGCAAAGTCTGCCTTCAGCAGGCAGTGAGTAGCGCCGACGCGCTCCCGTATGGAACAATGGCCGCGTGAAGAAAGTCCGGCTGGACAAGTTGGTGGTGGAGCGCGGGCTGGCCGAGACCCGCCAGAAAGCCCAGGCGCTCATCCTGGCCGGGCAAATCCACCTCAACGGCCGCCCGGCCAGTAAGGCCGGCACGCCGGTGCCGCCCGACGCCCGCCTCGAGCTGGTCGGCCAGCCACCCCCCTACGCCAGTCGCGGCGGCCGGAAGCTCGAAGGCGCCCTGGAAGACTTCGGCCTCGACCCCGCGGGCAAAGTCTGCCTCGACATCGGCGCCTCCACCGGTGGCTTCACCGATTGCCTGCTCCAGCGCGGCGCCGCCCGCGTCTACGCGGTGGACGTGGGCAAAGGCCAACTCCACTGGAAGCTCCGCCAAGACCCCCGCGTCCTCGTCCGCGAAGGAATCAACGCCCGCGCCCTCAAACCCGAAGACCTGGGGGAGCCGGCCGACTTGGTCACCCTTGACGTC
>JALLOH010000894.1 GCA_027717655.1 Acidobacteriia bacterium AH_259_A11_L15 | reverse complement strand
CCTGCTCTTCCGGCCGCCATTCCTCATGGCCGCACTGATCGCATCGAAAGAGAACGTTCATCGCGGCCGATTTGAAGTGTCAAGTGTCGACGGGACGCAGGCGAGCCAAGTAGACACTAGAGCCTTCTGTCTACTTCGGCATCAGCTCGAGGGGTATCGGCTGCAGCCCCCTGCCACGATGGTGGGTAGCCGGAGACCGCTTCCACACGGAATTATGAGG
>JALLOH010000893.1 GCA_027717655.1 Acidobacteriia bacterium AH_259_A11_L15 | reverse complement strand
CCCCGAGGCTTCGTGCGCCCGCACCATCTCCTCGGGCGTGCGGTACTTCCCCGTGCCCACGATCAGGCGCGAGCGGAAGCGTCGCCCGGAAATCACCAACGCGTCGGTAACGGCGGTTTCGACAGTAGCCATGAAGTCCTCAGTTCGATTGTACGGCGCAGGCGAAGGAAGAGCAAGCAGGCGGCCGGAACTCAGGCGGGCGAGGCAACCTCCTCGCGGT
>JALLOH010000892.1 GCA_027717655.1 Acidobacteriia bacterium AH_259_A11_L15 | reverse complement strand
CGCTCATACTCTTTCAAGGCCTGCTTGAGTTGCCTTTCGATACTCGCTTGCTGGCTCTGCAACTGGAAAAACTGCAGCGTTATCCGCTCGAGTGCTCTTGCGTACGGTTCCAGGTTTTCGCCCCGCGCGGGGAGTGGCGTAACCACTGTCAGCAGGGCCTCTGGTTTCTCGAAGAGTTCCAGCCGCTCGAAAGGCTCTTCGAAGCGCAGGGTGAGAACGC
>JALLOH010000891.1 GCA_027717655.1 Acidobacteriia bacterium AH_259_A11_L15 | reverse complement strand
TCGACAACGACCTGGTCCGCCGCCTGCGCGCCCGCTTCGCTGACGCCCTGGGCGAAGCCACCCTGGACCGCAAGCAGGCCATCATGGTGGTGAAGCCCCAGCGCCTGCTAGAAGTCTGCCGATACCTGAAAGACCAGGAAAAGTTCGACTTCCTCACCGACCTGACTGCGGTGGACTGGTTCACGCGTCGCCCGCGATTCGATGTGATCTTGAACCTGTAC
>JALLOH010000890.1 GCA_027717655.1 Acidobacteriia bacterium AH_259_A11_L15 | reverse complement strand
GCCGGAATTCTAACATACCTGAGAAACTGCAGATGCACCCTTCGGCTTCGCTCAGGGCAGGCACAGATAAACACAGATAGAAAGCGCGACTAGTAACTCGCGGCTGGGTACTCGCGGCGGTCGAGGCAGGAGCTGGCCGCGCACCCGCGACCCTACCCCCTGCCCGGTGTGGCCACGCCGTGGCCGGCCCGGGCCACGGCGTGGCCGGGCCAATCCTGGAC
>JALLOH010000889.1 GCA_027717655.1 Acidobacteriia bacterium AH_259_A11_L15 | reverse complement strand
TCTACCGGACCCCAGCGCCAGGAAACCATCTTGCCGCCCGACTCCCGCTTGGCCCCCTGGTCGTCTCCTGACTTCAGGCGAGCCGGTCATGTTGCACTACTTGCAAGCCCGCGAGAAGGTCATCAGCACCGTCGCCGCCCGGGCGCCGCGCCCGCCCGGCGAAACCGTCCCCCTGGAAGCCGGCCTGGGCCGCGTTCTGGCCCAGGAGGTCACCGCCGACC
>JALLOH010000888.1 GCA_027717655.1 Acidobacteriia bacterium AH_259_A11_L15 | reverse complement strand
GCGCCGCAAGGTGTGCGCTGTGAGCTTCGTTCGGTCATTGCGCACCCGAAACTCCTCGTCACCCTCCCCGGCCCGCTGCACCACCTCGCGCCCGGCCCACCTCACCGCGGCGCTGAACCCCCCGCGGATGTCTCTCCGCCGGCCACCGTCCGCCCGATGAAACACGTACCGTGATGAAATGTGCTTGGGCATTGTCCGCAAGATCTCTCGTAGGGTTGGCAC
>JALLOH010000887.1 GCA_027717655.1 Acidobacteriia bacterium AH_259_A11_L15 | reverse complement strand
GGCAAGAGGTGCCCTACGGGACCGCGGTAGTGGTGGAGAAGTTCGAGGAGCCGGAGTCAAGCTTGTCCCGGGCGGTGGTGCGCATCCACGCGACCATCTACGTGGAAAACGACAATCACAAAGGTATTCTCATCGGGGCTGGGGGCGACCGGTTAAAGAAGATCGGGCAAGCGGCGCGCCAGGAACTGGAGGGCCTGTTGGGGCAGAAGGTGTATCTGGAGC
>JALLOH010000886.1 GCA_027717655.1 Acidobacteriia bacterium AH_259_A11_L15 | reverse complement strand
GGGTGGCGTCCCGCTGGGCTTTGCCGGTCTCCACCACCCACGTAGCCATGGGCGGCATCTTCGGCGTGGGCGTGCGCAAACGGCGCCACACCAACTGGCCGCTGGTGCGTCAAATCATCTTGGCCTGGATTGTGACTCTGCCGCTCGGGCTGGCCGGCGGCTTCGGGTTTTATTGGTTGCTGAAAACTCTGGTGCAAAAGTGAGGACAAGATGGCTATGGGA
>JALLOH010000885.1 GCA_027717655.1 Acidobacteriia bacterium AH_259_A11_L15 | reverse complement strand
CACCACCGACGGCAAGAAGCTTTCCTGGCAGACTTCTCCCGGGCTGCTCGGCCGGCGGCTGAGCCGGGAGATCCGCCACCCGCGCTCGGAGGAGCTCATTGCGTCGGCGGGCCGCTTGCTTTCCGCCAGCGTGCTCGAGGAAGTCCAGAAGGCCAAGATGCCGGCGGTGGAAATCGGCCCGGCGGACCTCGAGGATGCCTACACCGCCGGCGACATCATCAA
>JALLOH010000088.1 GCA_027717655.1 Acidobacteriia bacterium AH_259_A11_L15 | reverse complement strand
GGCGATAGCCGCGCGCCTGCGAAATGGGTCCAGAACGCGTTCTCGACGCATTTCCGGCCCATCTGGGTCAGCCCCCCGCCCCTGGCTTGGGCTGTATAGCTTTTGTCGTGGAAGGTCGCCTAAGACAGGAACTTTCACGCTTCCAAGAGCGCTTCGGGACGCTTTCTTGCGATGTTTAGGAGCTTCAGTGCTGCGTGATGAGGATGCCGGTTACCCTGCTCCCAGCTTTCGACGGTATTGGCACTCACGTTTAGGAAACGGGCAAAAAGAGCCTGACTGGCATTTAGGGACAGGCGTATCTGTCTGATCTCCGCGGGCGTTAACCGTTTGGGAGGACGGGGCAGTTCAGTGACACGCAAGTCCACCGGCGCCCCTCGCTCGTAACGCAGAGAGTCGGCAAGAGCCACACTCAAGTCTTCGAAGATTTTTACCTTTTTGCGCTTCGCCATGTTCTTCTCCTAAATCCTCCTAATCTGAGCGACCATTTCACGCAGACGCGCGCGCTCGGCTGTTGTCAAGTCCTCCTGCTCGTCCTTATCCAGCAGATACAGTAAGTGAACGTGATGGCGATGCTCGAGGTATAGGTACATATACCGAAAGCCTCCGCGTTTGCCTTTTCCCCGCGCTGGGTTTGAAGCCCGTGCCTTGCGTATACCTCCTAGCCCTCTTACGACCTTCCCGCGATGGGGGTTCTGCAAAAGGTTGTTCTGAACCCCCGCGAGAACATCCTGCTCTGACGCGCCTGCGAGCTCCCGGACTCGCCGTGTAAGGGCGCGCGACTCAATGAATACCACAACGTGGTATATACCACATAGTGGTGGATGCGGTCAAGGACAATTTTGGATGCTGCGTTGTATGTATTTGTGGAGGGCTGCACCCCGAGTACCTAGGACATGGATGCACATCGCTAAGTGGGCTCTCCGCTTAGTCGGCGGCTTCGGGGGTGGGAGCGGGCTTCCAGCGCAGGATGGGCTTGCGGTTGGCGGTGACTTCGTCGAGGCGCTTGACGCGGGTGGTGTGGGGCGCGGTCTTGACCAGTTCGGGTTCCGTCTCGGCTTCCGCGGCGATGGCGCGCATGGCCTCGATGAACAGCTCGAGCTCTTCCTGGCTCTCGCTCTCCGTGGGCTCGATCATCAGCGCTCCCTGCACGATCAGCGGGAACGCCACCGTGTAGGGATGGAACCCGTAGTCAATCAGCCGCTTGGCAATGTCCATGGTGGTGACGCCGTGCCGCGCCTGCTTCTTGTCGGAGAAGACGCACTCGTGCAGCGAGGGGCTCTGGTACGGTAGCTCGTACGCGCCCTCAAGCTGCTTGCGCATGTAGTTGGCGTTCAGCACTGCGTCCCGTGTCGTAGCCAGCAGTCCGTCGGGGCCGTTCGCCAGGATGTAGGCCAAGGCCCGCACCAGCACCCCGAAGTTCCCGCCGAAGGCCCGCACCCGGCCGATCGACTGCGGCCGCTCAGCGTTCCACCGCAAGGTTCCGCCGGGCCGCTCTTCCAGCACCGGCACCGGCAGGAACGGCTCCAGGAACTTCTTCACCGCCACCGGGCCGGCGCCCGGGCCCCCGCCTCCGTGGGGCGTCGAAAAGGTTTTGTGCAGGTTCAGGTGAATGATGTCCATCCCGAAGTCCCCCGGCCGCGCCACCCCCACTAGGGCATTCATGTTGGCCCCGTCCATGTAGACCAACCCGCCGCGGTGGTGGACCACCTCGGCAATCTCCAGGATGTCGGTTTCGAAGATGCCCAGGGTGTTCGGGTTGGTAATCATCAGTCCGGCCACCCGCTCCGTCATCCGCTCCCGCAGGGAGCCGAGGTCCATCCGCCCGGCGCGGTTCGACTTGATGTTCTCCACCCGATAGCCGGCCGTGGCCGCGGTGGCCGGGTTGGTGCCATGCGCGGAATCGGGAACCAGGATGACTTCCCGCGGGTCGCCTTTCGATTCCTGGTAGGCGCGGATGATGAGCACCCCGGTCAGCTCCCCGTGGGCGCCGGCGGCCGGTTGCAGCGTCACCGCATCCATGCCGGTAATCTCTCGCAGGCAGCGCTCCAGCAGCCGCAGAATCTTCAGGCAGCCCTGGCTCAGCTCGTCCGGCTGGCAGGGGTGCTCGGTGGCCAGCCCCTCCAGGCGCGCCACCACTTCGTTCACCCGGGCGTTGTACTTCATCGTGCATGACCCCAGCGGGTACATCCCCGTGTCCACGCCGTAGTTCCACGTAGAGAGCCGCGTGAAGTGGCGGATGATTTCGATTTCGCTGACTTCGGGAAAGCCTTCGATTTCCCGCCGCACCTGCTCGGTCCCCAGGGTTTTCGCCGCCTCGACCCCGGGCACGTCCAGCGGCGGCAGCGAATAGGCGTGCTTGCCCGCCGCGCTCGTCTCGAAGATGAGCGCCTCGCTCTGGGTGACGTGCCGCCCCGCTTTGCGAATCTTCTCGCTCATCTTTCCTTGCTTTCGGTAGGGCGGGGTTTTAACCCCGCCGAAAACCCCGGAGTCTGAAAAAGGGCTTTAGCCCCTGAAGTACTAATCTCTAGCCCCCATTGCCTCCTTGAAAGCGGCCACGAAACGGTCGAGGTCGGCCCGCTTCGCGGTCTCGGTGGCGCACAGCAGCAGGGAATTCTTCAACTCCGGATACCATTTGGTGAGATTCACCCCGCCGATGATCCCCTTCTCCCGCAGCCGCTGCTGCACACTGGCCGCGTCCGCATCCAGCCTGACCACGAATTCGTTGAAGAACGCCGCGCCAAAGGGGAGGCGCACCCCGCCCAGCTTCCCCAACTCCCCGGCCAGGTAGTGCGCTTTGGCCAAATTCTGCTCGGCCAGCTTCCGCAGTCCCTCCTTGCCGTACACACACAGAAAGATGGTGGCCGCCAGCGCGCACAGGGCCTGGTTGGTGCAGATGTTCGAGGTGGCCTTCGCCCGCCGGATGTGCTGCTCGCGGGTGGCCAGGGTCAGGACGAAGCCGCGCCGGCCCTGCCGGTCGGTGGTCTGCCCGCACAGGCGCCCCGGCAGGCTGCGGACGAACTTTTCCTTGCTGGCGATGACCCCCACCCACGGCCCCCCGTAGCTGAGGGGCAACCCGAACGACTGGCCCTCCATCGCCACGATGTCAGCTTCCGCCGGCGGCCGCACGATTCCCAGGGAAACACCCTCGTTGATGACGCCGATGAGCAGAGCGCCGTGGCGGTGCGCCTGTTCGGCGATGGCCGGAATCTCTTCGAGGCAGCCGAAGAAGTTCGGCGACTGCACCGCCACCGCCGCGGTCTTGTCGTTCAAGGCGCCGCGGAGCGCTTCTCGGTGCAGCCGCCCGTCGCGGCCCACCGGCAGCTCCACCACCTCGACGTCCTGGCGGCGGGTATAGGTGCCCAGCACTTGCCGATACTCGGGGTGGACGCTCCGCCCCACCAGCACCCGGCGGCGCCCGGTAATCCGCAGGGCCATGGCCACCGACTCCGGCAGGGCAGTCGAACCGTCGTACATCGAAGCGTTGGCCACCTCTTGCTCGGTCAGTTGGCACATCAGCGTTTGGAACTCGAAAATGGATTGCAGCGTCCCCTGGGCGATTTCGGCCTGGTAGGGCGTGTAGGCGGTGAAGAACTCCCCGCGCGAGAGGAGCGCGTCCACCAGCACCGGGCGGAAGTGGTTGTACACCCCGGCTCCCAACAGCCGCAGCATTCCGCCGGAGTTCTCCGCCGCGCGCTCCTGGAAGTACTCGAGGATTTCGGGCTCCGAGAGCGCCCGGGGCAAATTGAGCGGGCCCTTCTGGCGCGCCTTCTCCGGGATGCACCCGAACAACTCCTCCATCGAGGGCACACCCAGGGTGGCCAGCATCTCCTTCCGGATACGCTCTGACTTGGGCAGGTAGCGCATCTACTGCTCGGCGGCCTCGGACTCGATGAACTTCTGGTAGGCGTCGGCGGTGAGCAGCTGGTCGAGCTCTTTGGGGTTGGCGATTTTGACCTTGACCAGCCAGGCGCCCCCGTGCGGGTCCTGGTTCACCAGGGCAGGGTTGTCCTTCAGGGAGGAGTTGACTTCCGTCACTTCGCCGGCCACCGGCGAGTAGAGGTCGGAAACCGCTTTCACCGACTCCACCGACCCGAACGACTCCATGGCCTCCAGCTTCCGGCCCACCGCGGGCAGCTCGACGAAAACGATGTCGCCCAGCTTCTCCTGGGCGTAGTGGGTGATGCCCACCGTCCCCGTGGCCCCGTCGGCTTTGATCCACTCGTGCTCTTTCGTGTAGCGGTACTCTTTGGGGTGCATTGGCGTCTTCCCTCGCCGGCCCGGCGCCCTTGCTACCGAGGCCGCTTGTAAAACGGTGTGGGCACTACCTCGGCGGGCACGCCCTGGCCGCGAATCCCGATGGCGATGCGGCCACCCACCGCGCTGTGCTCGACCGGCACGTAGGCCAGGCCGATGTTCTTCTGCAAGAATGGCGCCGGGGAGCCGCTGGTCACCAGGCCCACTTCCTGGCCGCCCAGCAGCACCGGATAGTTGTCGCGGGCGATGCCCCGTCCGCGCATCTCGAAGCCCACCAACTTCCGCCGGAACCCTTTCTGTTTCTGCTCCAGGAGCGCCCGGCGGCCGGTGAACTCGCCCTTGTCCAACTTGCAGATCCAGCCCAGCCCGGCTTCCCAGACCGTGGTGGTGTCGTCGATGTCGTGCCCGTAGAGCATGTAGGCCGCTTCCAGACGCAGCGTGTTGCGCGCCCCCAGCCCGCAGGGCACCAAGCCGTGCTCCCGCCCCGCCTCGAGCAGCGTGCGCCAGATTTTCTCCGAGTCCTCGGGGTCGAAATACAACTCGAAACCATCCTCGCCCGTGTAGCCGGTCCGAGCGATCAGGCAGTCACCCCCGCAAGCCTGCCCGCGGGTGAAGCGGTAGGGTTTGAGTTGTGAGAAATCGACCGACACCAGCGGCGCCAGGATTTCCGCCGCCCTCGGCCCTTGCACGGCGAGTTGCGTGTAGTCGTCGCTCGTGTTCTTGACTTCCGCGTCGAAGCGGTGCTGCCCGCGGATGTGCTCGAAGTCCTTCTCGCGGTTGGCGGCGTTCACGCACAGGAAGTAGTGCGTGTCGGAAAGCTTGTGCACCAGCAGGTCGTCCACGAACGTGCCCCGCTCGGTCAGGAGCGCCGAGTACTGCGCCTGCCCCACCGCCAGCTTGGCCGCGTTGTTGCAGGTTGCTTGTTGCACCAGCGCGAGCGCCTGCGGCCCGCGAATCTCGATCTCCCCCATGTGGCTCACGTCGAACAAGCCCGCTGCCGTCCGCACCGCCCGGTGCTCTTCAATGATGCCGCCGTACTCGACCGGCATCTCCCAGCCGGCGAAGTTCACCATCTTGGCGCCCAGGGCGCGATGCACCGCGTTGAGCGCAGTCTTGCGCGGCGCGGTGGTAGTCGGAGTGGCCAAGTGATTTCCTCGGAAAAGCGCCGAACCCGCAAAACTAGCATAGCGGTAGGGGACGGTCAAGGACGCCCCCGATAGGTGAAACGCGGCTTGCCTCCAATCTCATTCTTGTTTACTTTGTTTCCGCATCCCCGTGGGGAAGCACCCGGTGGCGGTCAAAGCCAAGAAGCGCGACCCGAGGAAAGAACTAAAACTCCTGATTCAGTCCCGCTACCCCATTATCTACGTGGAGACCTGGGAAGAGGAGCGGGCCCAGGAGCTGGCCGAGCAAGTGGCCGAAGAGCTGGGTGTCCCGCTCTACGTCTGGACGGTCACCACCGGGCTGGTGCGGGTTGGGACCCGCAACCCTCTTTATCACTCCGAATCCCCCCGGGCGGCCCTCAGCAATGTCGGCAGCCTGCGCGGCGACGCGTTGTTTCTCCTCAAGGACTTCCACCGCCACTGGGAGGACCCGGAGGTCGTGCGCTTGGTGCGGGACTTGCAAGCCAAGTTCCGTGGCCGCAAGAGTTCGCTCCTCGTCACCGCCCCCACCGTCAGCGTGCCCATGGAGCTGCAAAAGGACGTGGCCCGGTTCCAGTTGGGCCTCCCGGAGGCGAAAGACTTCCAGCAAGTCATCCTCCCGCTGATCAAGGAAGTGGAAGAGAGCGGGCGCATCGTGAAGGCTCTGGATGGCTCCGGGAGGCGTCGCCTGGCGCGGAACCTCTCCGGGCTCACGCTGGCCGAGGGCCGCCGGGTCCTGCGCCGCTGCTTGCTCTCCCGCCGGCGCCTGGACCAACAGACCATTCTCGACGTGTTGATGGCCAAGCGCGAAGAGCTGGGTCGCAGCGGCGTACTGGAGTTCGTCGAGCTGGGTGAGAACTTCGCGGGGCTGGCCGACCTGCGGAACCTCAAGAAGTGGCTCCAGCGACGCCGGGGAGCCTTCACTCCGGAGGCGGAAAAATTCGGCCTGCGCCCCCCGCGCGGCATCCTGATTCTTGGGGTGCAAGGCTGTGGCAAGAGCCTGCTGGCCAAAGCGGTGGCCTTCGAGTGGCAGATTCCCCTGGCGCGGCTCGACCCGGGGCGGCTCTACGACAAGTATATCGGGGAATCGGAGAAGCAGTTGCGGCAATCGCTCGAAGGCGCCGCCAAGATGGCCCCCCTGGTGTTGTGGATTGATGAGATCGAGAAAGGGTTCGCGGCCAGCGCCGGCGCCGCCGATGTGGACGCGGGGCTTTCCCAGCGGATGTTGGGGACGCTGCTGAGTTGGCTCCAGGAGAAGCGCGCTCCGGTTTTCGTTACCGCCACCTGCAACAACATCTCCACGCTCCCGCCTGAGCTGCTGCGTAAGGGACGCTTCGACGAGATTTTCTTCGTCGACCTGCCGGATGCCGAGGCCCGGCGCCAGGTCTTCCGCATCCACCTCGAAAAGCGCCAGCGCAACCCGGAGGAGTTCGACTTGGAAGCCCTGGCCGCCGCTGCGCAGGACTTCAGCGGAGCCGAGCTGGAGCAGGTGGTCATCTCCGGCCTCTACACCGCCTTCGCCGCCAAGAAGCCCCTGGATACCGGAGTGCTACTGGCCGAGTTGAAGAGCACCTACCCGCTGGCCGTCACCCGCCGCGAAGACATCGAGCGCCTGCGCCAGTGGGCCCGTGGCCGCGCCGTCCCCGCCAACTAGTGGAACGGCTTATTGGTTGCCCCAATCAATCGC
>JALLOH010000884.1 GCA_027717655.1 Acidobacteriia bacterium AH_259_A11_L15 | reverse complement strand
CCTATACGGTGTACGGGTTTTTTTATCTTATGTATATATATTAAATCGTCCTCCATCTGCCTGTTCCAAACAATAAATTCGTCGATATGCGCAAAGACAGGTCCTCGTATGCTAAGATTATCCCAATTATTCACGCATGCCATTGTCTTTATATTTTTTTTTCTCTGCACTCTTGGATTTCTAGAAGCAAGGTATGGCAAGGCCGGTGCCAGGCAAAAAAGG
>JALLOH010000883.1 GCA_027717655.1 Acidobacteriia bacterium AH_259_A11_L15 | reverse complement strand
CCGGGCCGCTGCCCGCTTGAGACTGTCGTGGATCCATGTCTCTCTCATGTTCGGTTTCATGGCATCCTCCCTTCCCCTCGAAGCTGCTAGGAGCCTGTCCGGCAATTCGCACCATCCACGTTCACGCCGCAATACTTTGTAGCCGCACCATCTTATGGTGCAAGATATGGCAGCATGAGATGCTGCAGCTACGTATGCCGGCCAGGCTCCTCGGGTCTTTTTG
>JALLOH010000882.1 GCA_027717655.1 Acidobacteriia bacterium AH_259_A11_L15 | reverse complement strand
GTATTGCCTCCGCTAACCAGGTGACGACCGGTGTCACATCTCGCATATATGATGATGCTGCCGTTGAACGTTTTAATATTTCCGTTGGTCAAATCTACTATTTCACGGAGTCTCGCACTGGCGATGACAACATAACATGGGAGAATGACGACAAAACGGGTTCACTGGTGTGGGCAGGCGATACTTACTGGCGTATCTCCGAGCGTTGGGGATTGCGTGGCGG
>JALLOH010000881.1 GCA_027717655.1 Acidobacteriia bacterium AH_259_A11_L15 | reverse complement strand
GGGATGGAGGATTCCTTTCTGGATGGAGCGATCGATGAGGGAGAGCGTGGGACGCAACAGCTCGCGCGCCTGCGCCAGGTCGCCGGCGGCCACCGCGCGGCGGAACTTCTTCACCTGGGTGCGCAGGCGGCTCTTGTTGGCCCGGTTGATGGCGGTGCGGCGCTCCGTCTGGCGGATGCGCTTCAGCACCGACTTGCGCTTGCGCGTGTGCCTCGGTTGGAGGG
>JALLOH010000880.1 GCA_027717655.1 Acidobacteriia bacterium AH_259_A11_L15 | reverse complement strand
GGGCGCGAGCGCGCGCGCACGTTGCGGTTCCACACCCAGACCGCCGGCTGCTCGCTCACCGCCCAGCAGCCCTACGTGAACGTTGTCCGTACCACCATCCAGGCCCTGGCCGCCGTGCTGGGCGGGACGCAGTCCCTGCACACGAACTCCCTCGATGAAGCCTGGGCCTTGCCCACCGAGTTCGCCGCCACCCTGGCCCTGCGCACCCAACAGGTCATCGCCCA
>JALLOH010000879.1 GCA_027717655.1 Acidobacteriia bacterium AH_259_A11_L15 | reverse complement strand
CCCCAGGCGGACAGATCGTGCCAAGACGAGATGCCGTGCGGCCCGCCGCGACGCTATCCAGTAACCCGCGGCCGCCGCCCTTCGTGTTGGCCCTAGTCGCTGGAGGAAGCCATGTTGCTGTTGAAGATATCGCGGTACAGCTTCCACCCGTCTTCGGTGTGCTTCCAGATGACGATGTACTTGCCGTGATCCAGGTGGCTGCCATCGGCAGCCTCTACGACATTT
>JALLOH010000878.1 GCA_027717655.1 Acidobacteriia bacterium AH_259_A11_L15 | reverse complement strand
GTGTCAAGGAGTACATGGCCTGAGTCTCCCCCCCTGCAACTTGTTTTATACCGTGCGGGGAGGCTAAGAGGCAATCCCTCGCTTCGCTCGGGACAAGGGAGGCGGGTCCCTCGCTACGCTCGGGATAAAGAAGCAGAGGAAAGGTTTTCTCCTATGCCTCCTTTGCTTCCTGTGCTTCTGATTTTTTGCGGGCGAGGAGGTAGAGGTGGTTGGCCAGGGTGTGGG
>JALLOH010000877.1 GCA_027717655.1 Acidobacteriia bacterium AH_259_A11_L15 | reverse complement strand
GGTCCGGCGCTCGGCGGCCAGCGCGACGGCCATCGGGTCGAGCGAGCGCCGCAGCTCGTAGAGGTCGCGCGCCTCCTCGGCCGAGATCTCCGCGATCTTGGCATCGCGGTGTGCACCGAGCTCGATCAGCCCCTCGGACTTCAGGCGCCGCAGCGCCTCGCGCAGGGGTGTCGTGCTAATCCCGATCGTGCGGGCGAACGTGGCCTGGTTGAACACGACGCCGGGT
>JALLOH010000876.1 GCA_027717655.1 Acidobacteriia bacterium AH_259_A11_L15 | reverse complement strand
CTCTAGGTGGATGCGACAAGGCTGGTCCAATACGCCGAATTCGTACTTTTGTAATGGCATTGGTCCTTATGGAAGGGGGTGTTTTAGGGGATACTGGGATAAGGGTCAGGTTGAGAACGCGCAGTGAGAAGGCACCTGCGGGCCAAGCGAGTGGTCAATTAGGGCTGATGCCCGGCGTTTTCGCCTTTAGGCCCTTTAGACTACTTAGGCGCGTCCGGTATATGGG
>JALLOH010000875.1 GCA_027717655.1 Acidobacteriia bacterium AH_259_A11_L15 | reverse complement strand
GTTGAGGGCGCGCAGGAAATAGTTCAGCAGGCCCTGGCCGGTAGCGGCATCGTCAAAGACTTGGCCCACCAGAGTGGCTTCCCCGGCTTTTTCGACGAAGTTCCGCAGGCGCTCAGAGGCGGCCGGGAGTCCTTCCAGGAAGAAGGCGTAGACGGCCGCGTAGCGAGTGGGGAGTTGCGCCGGATGCAGGTCCCAACCCTGGTAGTAGCCGCGAACCAGGGAATAC
>JALLOH010000087.1 GCA_027717655.1 Acidobacteriia bacterium AH_259_A11_L15 | reverse complement strand
GGAAGTGACCTAAAAACCGAGGCCCTGAGTGTCTAAATTAGTGGGGTGCACTACAGAGGAGTCTCTTGGTGTGATTGATACGCCTATTGCAGAGCGACGTATCCAGGCAGGCAATCAAGGCAACCCATAACTACAAGGGTCGCACACCGCCTGACCGTCATACAAGCTCAGGGTCTGCGCGGCTTAAAAGCCGCTTGACAATTCGCCTTTTATTCGCCTAGACTGTTGTCCGCGCCGAGAGGCAAATAGAGGGAGCCCCGTATATGACGCTGACCAAGCGGCAAAAGCAGGTGCTGGATTTTCTGGTGCACTTCCAGAACCGGAACGGCTACGCGCCCTCGTTCGAGGAGATCGCCGAGGGGCTGGAGCTGAACTCGCTCGCCACCGTGCACAAGCACTTGCAGACGCTGGAGCGCAAGGGCTACATCCGCCGGGGCCACAACCAGAGCCGCTCGGTGGAGGTGGTGCAGTTGCCGCGCCCGGTGCGGGAAGAAGTGGCCCGGCAGGCGGTGGAGCTGCCCCTGGCGGGGCGTATCGCCGCCGGGCAGCCCATCGAGGCGGTCGAGAACCCCGAGACCATCTCCCTGGGCGACTTCACCCGCTCGAAGAACTGCTTCGTGCTGGAGGTGAAGGGCGACTCCATGGTGGACGACCACATCCTGGACGGCGACTACGTCATCGTGGAGAAGACCGAGAACGCCAACAACCGCGACATCGTGGTCGCCCTGGTGCGCGGCGAGGAGACCACCCTGAAGCGCTTGCTGCGCGAGCCCGGCGGCAAAGTCCGCCTCCAACCCGCCAACGCCCAGATGCCCCCCATCATCTTGCCCGCCAAGGACGTCCGAATCCAAGGGCGGGTCATCGGCATCCTCCGCCGCTACTAGCAACCCCCCTCCCTCCTCTCTTCACGACGTTGGGTCGCCGGGGCGACCCTCCACCATGGGGTTTCCCATGCGTCGCGACGCATCCTCCGACGCAGAACGCATGCCGGGTAAGGGGGAGGGCTAGGGCGGCCCGGCAGCCCTTGTAGAGGCGGCTTTACGCCGCCACGGCTGCCGGGATAAACCCGCCGCTACACTTGGATGCCCTGTTGACAATTCCGTGCCCGGACTGGTAAATTTGTATGGTTTCGGGAGTGGCGAAACGCCCCGTCCCGAAGCCCCGAAGTCTCGGGGCGGGACGGGGTGAATGTTTGCAAGGCCCTGGGTCCTCCTGAGCCATCAGGAGGGCGAGAGGGCGAACCCTTCGGCCGCGAAAAGTTTGGGGCCTGAGGGTGAACAAGCTTCCGCTGACGGCTCCGTGGAGCCGCTCGGCCACCGAGGGAGCCGCATCCCGAAGGAGAAAAAGGGGCGCTGTGCCTACGTTTGCTCAACTTGTGCGTCAGGGCCGGGAGGCGATGGGCCGGAAGACCAAATCGCCGGCCCTGGAGGGCTCCCCGCAGAAGCGGGGAGTGTGCGTGCAGGTGAAGACCATGACCCCGAAGAAGCCCAACTCGGCGCTGCGGAAGGTGGCCCGGGTGCGGCTGTCGAACGGGATGGAAGTTACCACCTACATCCCGGGCGTCGGGCACAACCTGCAGGAGCACTCGATCATCTTGATCCGCGGCGGGCGCGTAAAGGATCTGCCCGGCGTGCGCTACCACGTCATTCGGGGGGCGCTGGACACGCTGGGGGTCGACGGCCGCCGCCAGAGCCGCTCCAAGTACGGCGCCAAGCGGCCCAAGGCCGCCGCCGGTTAAAGAGGAAACGAGATGCCGCGCAAGGGAAAAGTTGACCGCCGCCCGACGCCGCCGGACGCCGTCTATAGCAGCCCTCTGGCGCAAAGATTCATCAACTGCATGATGTGGGACGGCAAGAAGGCTACCGCGGCGCACATCTTTTACGAGTCGATGAACCAGATCAAGAAGCGGACGAACGACGACCCGCTGAAGGTCTTCCAGCAGGCGGTGGAAAAGTGCAAGCCGCTGCTGGAGGTCAAAACTCGTCGGGTGGGCGGCGCCAACTACCAGATCCCGATCGAAGTGAACCTGAATCGGCGCCAGTCGCTGGCTATCCGCTGGCTGCTCAGCTACGCCCGCGCCCGCGCCGGGAAGTCGATGGTCGAGAAGCTAACCGGGGAGCTGCTCGACGCCGCCAACAATCGCGGCGGCGCCATCAAGAAGAAGGAAGACACGCACCGGATGGCGGAGGCCAACAAGGCCTTCGCCCACTATCGCTGGTAAGAGTTTCGTGCCCCTGGGGGCACAGTTCGAAAAGCAAGTGCCGGTGGGCCCCCGCGGAAGCGGGGGAGGCGAGCATCCTGTCCCACAACAGCAAGACGGGGTAGCGAGGCCGAAGCCGGTGAGACAGAGGACAAGGTTCGATTATGCCGCGGGTGATTCCGCTGGAACAGCAGCGCAATATCGGCATCATGGCCCACATCGATGCCGGCAAAACCACCACCACCGAACGTGTGCTCTTTTACACCGGCATCACCTACAAGCTGGGCGAGGTGGACGACGGCACCGCCATCATGGACTGGATGGAGCAGGAGCGCGAGCGTGGCATCACCATCACCTCGGCCGCCACCGCCTGCCTCTGGCCCCGCTTCCACGATAACTACCGCATCAACATCATCGACACCCCCGGCCACGTGGACTTCACCGTCGAGGTGGAGCGCTCCCTGCGCGTGCTCGACGGCGCGGTGGCCATCTTCGACGCCGTCGCCGGCGTCCAACCGCAGACGGAAACCGTGTGGCGGCAGGCCGACCACTACCACGTCCCCCGCATCGCCTTCGTCAACAAGATGGACCGGGTGGGCGCGGACTTCGACTACTGTATCCGCTCCATGCGAAACCGCCTCACCGCCGACCCCGCCCCCATCCAGTTCCCCCTGGGCAAGGAAGACACCTTCATCGGCGTCATCGATTTCATCGAAAACCACGCCGCCATCTGGAAGGAAGAAACCCTGGGAGCCGAGTACGAGATTCTTCCCGCCGACCAGCTCTTCGACGAAAAGATTCAGTCCCAGCGGCCCGCCCTGCGCGCCGCCCTCCAGTCCGCCGCCATCACCCCCGACTTCCTCCACGAGCACCGCGACAAAGCCCGGGCCTACATCGCCGAGCACGACGAAGCCCTCTTCGAGAAGTACTCTCACGGCCAGCCCATCAGCCCGGCCGAGCTCCGCGCCGGCCTCCGCCGCGCCACCATCAACCTCAAGCTCGTCCCGGTTCTCTGCGGGGCCGCCTTCAAGAACAAGGGCGTGCAACTGCTGCTGGACGCCATCGTGGACTACCTGCCCAGCCCGCTCGACGTCCCCCCCATCCAGGGCACCGACCTCTCCGGGGAAGAGCTGCTCGAGCGCCGCGCCGACGACGAGGAGCCCTTCGCCGCCCTGGCTTTCAAGATCGCGACCGACCCCTACGTCGGCCAGCTCACCTACTTCCGGGTCTATTCGGGGACGCTGAAGACCGGCTCCTACGTCTACAACGCCGCCAAGAACAAGCGGGAGCGCATCAGCCGCCTGCTGCGCATGCACGCCAACCAGCGCGAGCAAGTCACGGAAGTCTTTGCCGGGGAAATCGTGGCCGCCGTGGGCCTGAAAACCGTCACCACCGGCGACACCCTCTGCGACGAAAAGCTCCCCATCATCCTGGAGTCGATGGAGTTCCCCACTCCGGTCATCTCCGTGGCCATCGAGCCCAGGACCAAGGCCGACCAGGACAAGCTGGGCGGGGCCTTGCACAAGCTCCAGCAGGAAGACCCTACCTTCCGCGTCCACACCGACCCGGACACCGGCCAGACCCTCATCAGCGGCATGGGCGAGCTGCACCTTGAAATCATCACCGACCGCATGCTGCGCGAATTCTCAGTCGCCGCCAACGTCGGCCGGCCCCAGGTGGCCTACCGCGAAACCATCCGCCGCCGCGCGGAAGCCGAGGGCAAATACATCCGCCAGACCGGCGGCCGCGGCCAGTACGGCCACGTCTACCTGGTCCTGGAGCCCTTCCACCCCCACCGCCCCACGGAAGAAATCCAGAAGCTGCTCGACAAGAACAAGGCCCGCCTGCACAAGGAGAACAACCTGGTGTTCGTGGATCAGATCGTGGGCGGGGCCATCCCTCGGATCTTCATCTCTGCGGTTGAAGACGGCATCTTCGAAGCCATGGAAGGCGGCATCCTGGCGGGCTACGAGATGGTCAACACCGTCGTCCGTCTGGTGGACGGCAGCTTCCACGAAGTGGACAGCTCCGAGATCGCCTTCAAGATCGCCGGCTCCCTGGCCTTCAAGGGCGGCGCCCAGAAGGCCCAGCCGGTCTTGCTCGAGCCCATGATGGCCCTGGAAGTGGTGGTGCCGGAAGAGTACATGGGCGAGGTCATCGCCGACATCACCGCCCGCCGCGGCCAGGTGGCCGGGATGGAGCGGGTGGCCAGCTCCCAGGTCATCCGCGCCAGCGCCCCCCTGGCCAATATGTTCGGCTACGCCACCGACCTGCGCTCTCGCACCCAAGGCCGGGGCACATTCACGCTGCACTTCAAAGAATACGCCGAGGTCCCGGGCCCGATCGCCGAGGAAGTCATCGCCCGCGCCACCGGCCGCCTGGTGAAATAGATTATGAATTCAACAACCCCCGAGATCGTTTTCATAGAAACACGCGAGCGTCTCGCTGCGAACGGGAGCCCGGTGGCTGCCCTCGATTATGTCTATCAGGTTTCCGGGAGGTCGGTGATCGTGGAGTTCCAATCTGATGCCGCCCGTACCTTTCCAGGCAGTGAATTAGCGCCAGAGGAAAGCAAATTGGCGGCTCAGACGCGAATAGAAGTTGAGAGGGAGCGCGGGGGGGGAGTTGAAGGAGGGAAGAAGACTCATTTTGAACGCTGCAACAATGGATCTTGTGGCTCAGCGGCTTGGCTGGCTAAGCAGGTTCTACAAGCGACTTTAGTTCAGCCCAGCGGCTTCGGGCGCTGGGAGCCACGGGCGGAAGCCCGTGGCCTGAACATACAAGGCATCGAGCCCCCAGGCCCCTGCCTGGGGGAGATGAAGGCACCCGGAGGCCGGAGCCCTTCGGCTCCGCTCAGGACAAGCCTCCGGGCTCGGAGGAGCAATAGAAAAGGCAAGAGCGATGGACGCGAAGAGCATAAATCGGATTATCCGCGGAGTGCTGGCGGCGGTGCTCCTGGCCTTTGCCGGCCACCAGGGCGTAACCGTCGGCTTCAGCCCGACCGTGGTGATCGCCGGCGGCCTGGGCGCCTATTTCCTGCTCGGGGCCGCCACCGGCAAGGGGTGATAAAAGTTTTGCCCCGCCGGTCGGCGGAGCAGTTGGCAGGGCGGGGTTTCAACCCCGCCGAAAAGGAGCAAGTAAGAGTTCGGGCTTTTCGAAGCGAGGTCGCCCCGACTTTGTCGGGGCGGGCGAGCGGAGATCCCGCCTTTGGCGGGAAGCCCCTGAGGCCTCAGCGGCTAAAGCCGGAGATTAACAAGCAAGGCGAATGTCAGGGTTGAAACCCTGACCCGCCAAAGACAGGAGAGGACAGAGAGGGAGCGATGGCGAAAGAGAAATTTGAGCGCACGAAGCCGCACCTGAACATCGGCACCATCGGGCACATTGACCACGGCAAGACTACCTTGACCAGCGCCATCACCAAGATCCTGGCCCGGGCCAACCCCAAGGTGCAGTTCCGCTCCTTCGACTCCATCGACAACGCCCCCGAGGAGAAGGCGCGCGGCATCACCATCGCCGTGGCCCACGTCGAGTACGAGACCTCGAACCGCCACTACGCCCACATCGACTGCCCCGGCCACGCCGACTACATCAAGAACATGATCACCGGGGCGGCGCAGATGGACGGGGCCATCCTCGTCGTAGCCGCTCCCGACGGGCCCATGCCCCAGACCCGCGAGCACATCCTGCTGGCCCGCCAGGTGGGAGTGCCCTACATCGTCGTCTGCCTGAACAAGTGCGACATGGTGGACGACCCCGAGCTGCTCGACCTGGTGGACGTCGAAGTCCGCGACCTGCTGAAGGCCTACGGCTTCCCCGGCGACGAGGTCCCGGTCGTCCGCACCTCGGCCCTGAAGGCGGGCGAGGGGGAGGAGAAGTGGGAGAAGACCGTGCTGGAGCTGATGGAGGCGGTGGACAAGAGCGTCCCCGAACCGGCCCGCGAGATCGACAAGCCCTTCCTGATGCCGATTGAAGACATCTTCTCCATCACCGGCCGGGGCACGGTGGTGACCGGGCGGGTGGAGCGCGGCAAGGCCAAGACCGGCGAGGAGATGGAGATCGTCGGCTTCCGCGACACCCGCAAGACGGTGATCACCGGGGTGGAGATGTTCCGCAAGATTCTGGACGAAGGCATGGCGGGCGACAACGTGGGCCTGCTCTTGCGCGGGGTGGACAAAGACGAGGTCGAGCGCGGCCAGGTGGTGGCCAAGCCCGGCTCCATCACCCCGCACAAGAAGTTCAAGGCCGAGGTCTACGTGCTGAAGAAGGAAGAGGGCGGGCGGCATACCCCGTTCTTCAAGGGCTACCGGCCGCAGTTTTACTTCCGCACCACCGACGTGACCGGGACGGTGGAGCTGCCCTCGGGGACGGAGATGGTGATGCCGGGCGACAACGTGAACCTGATGGTGGAGCTGATCACCCCGGTGGCCTGCGAGAAGGGGCTGCGCTTCGCCATCCGCGAGGGCGGCCACACCGTCGGCGCCGGTGCGGTCACGGAAATCCTGGAGTAAATGCCGATGCCAATTGCTCTGATTCGTAACCAAGTGACGAGGACTCCGGATGGTGATTGGCATTTCGGCTATACAAGAACTCGGCCCGGTACGAACGTCGGTGAAGTGGGTGCAGAAAACCTGTCGAACGAGGTTGTTATCCAAGTCTTCCGGGCAAGGGTAGGGCCTGAGCCTTCTACAGGACTTGAGGCCACGAACATCTTGGACAATTGGGAAAAGCTGGAGCCAGCTTTGCGAGCAGAGATAGAAAGACGGGTGGGCTCAAACTGAGGATGATAGCTCAAACCAAGAATACGGCTCAGTCAGAACAAAGTATGTACGACTATACCTCAAGAATTCGAGACCTGATAAATGAGCCGAGAACCCAGCATGCCCTGCTGAAGACTCTACCCC
>JALLOH010000874.1 GCA_027717655.1 Acidobacteriia bacterium AH_259_A11_L15 | reverse complement strand
CTTCTGCATCGCTCCTGCAATGATGCCGGTTCGGTGGAGCTGACCGGCGTTTACTTGGGTCTGTTCCCCGTCTACCCACAGACCCGATGCAGAGAATTGGCGTGCGAGCGTCCCTTTGTATCCCAGGGCGCAAAAAGCTGTCAAGGGAAATTACGTTTTTCGGCCGGGGGACGCCTCCCCTTTCCTTGGGGTGGCGAAGGAAAGTAGAATCGCGGCGGTATGCGGAC
>JALLOH010000873.1 GCA_027717655.1 Acidobacteriia bacterium AH_259_A11_L15 | reverse complement strand
GCCGAACGTAGACTTCATCCTGCCCCGATTCATAGGAAATGTAGGCCATCCAGCGGCCATCGGGCGAGATCGCCGGACTCCCTTCAACAAACTGCGTCTGGACAAGCGGCTTTGAGGTGGGCTCGCCCTCCATCGCCAGCAGGTGCAAGTCATACGATGTTTCAGGATTCTGTTCGACGAAAACCAGCCTCTTCCCGTCCGGCGAGAAGGACTCGGCCCATTGAGAA
>JALLOH010000872.1 GCA_027717655.1 Acidobacteriia bacterium AH_259_A11_L15 | reverse complement strand
CCCGAGGCCGAAGCTACAGCGTGGATGCCCTGATGAGTCAGATACGCGCCGTAATCGAATCCGCCCGGGTTCAAGGTGCCAGATGGCCTGCGGATGCGCGCTGTGAATACCACCCGGTCTCCCTGCGCAAATGTCCGATCGGGGTACCGCCACGTGAGCCGGAGCCGACCCGCTGTCGCCTCAGCCGTCCGCCCTTCGCCAACCTGTGTCACCGTGAGTACCAGAAC
>JALLOH010000871.1 GCA_027717655.1 Acidobacteriia bacterium AH_259_A11_L15 | reverse complement strand
CCGCCAGAATGCTCAGTCTCTGGTGGCGGATGCCGCGCCGTTTGCGGGGCTCCGGTACCACCCGCAAACACGCCATCAGATCATCGCTTTGTGGGATCGAGAGTTTCATCTGAAAAATCCTCCGAGTCAGTTGTGGATCGGGACGGGGGTCGGCTAAGCGCTGGCACGCCCCCTTTTCTAAAGGGCGCACCCAAACCCGCTTCGGGGCCCCGTGTTCCACGTAATGG
>JALLOH010000870.1 GCA_027717655.1 Acidobacteriia bacterium AH_259_A11_L15 | reverse complement strand
GACCAGACGCTGGCGGGCGACACGATTGAGGCCCGCGAACGCCGCGCTTTCAATCGACAGGAAGAAGTGGGACTCGCCGCCCTGCCCGCGATAGCCGCCGTGGCCGCGATGCTGCTCGCTGTCGTCGCGCAGCGCCATCCGCGCCGGAGCGAGACTTTTTTGAAGCCGATCAGTCATTTCGCGGGCCACCGGACCCATGTCAGAGACGTTCATGGTCCCTATATAGT
>JALLOH010000869.1 GCA_027717655.1 Acidobacteriia bacterium AH_259_A11_L15 | reverse complement strand
GGCCGTAGTACTCGATTTTTTCTCCGGCTTGAGTCATTCCTTTTCGACCGTAGTAAATCTCCGGTGTGACACCCCGCACCAGAAGAAGCTCCTCGGGAACATCCAAAACGCTGTTTTTAGCAAAATAGGGCTCGGTAAGTGACTGATAGTAGTCGCTCTCCGCGCCGTTCAGCCGATGCAAATCGTCTCGATCACGCCAATCTTCAATCGAATCCGTCATGACATCA
>JALLOH010000868.1 GCA_027717655.1 Acidobacteriia bacterium AH_259_A11_L15 | reverse complement strand
CCGGCGTGATCTTGCCGCCTAGCTTGGCCCTTGCGTGAAGCGCTGGACAATCCCCTTCGCTATTTGTTTTGCCGGTCAAACTCCTTGATAACCTTTTCGGTGAGGTCTATCGCGGCCCGGTGGTAAATGACGATTTTGATTGTGTTGTCGCTGCCCTTATCAACGACGAGTTTATACCCGCCTCGTTCAGCGACTTTCCGTGGGGCCCCTTGAAGCTTTTCCATGTAC
>JALLOH010000867.1 GCA_027717655.1 Acidobacteriia bacterium AH_259_A11_L15 | reverse complement strand
CTGCTGCTTCGTGCGGCGGTCTTCTACCCAGGCACCACACAGGTACTTACACGCTACATCAGCCAACTTGGCGAGAGAACCAGTAATGTCCATGAGTGTGGACCTGAGTTCATCAAAACAATTCTTGGGGTTCGACCTCCAAGGCTTTGGCCAACTTTCGGAGTACTTGGATGCCCGGGTTAGCCTTCTTGCCAGTCTCGAGCTCGTTCAGGTATTGCTGCGAGATCC
>JALLOH010000866.1 GCA_027717655.1 Acidobacteriia bacterium AH_259_A11_L15 | reverse complement strand
CATCCAGCGTGAGCTTATCTAGGACTATTTGATTGAGCTCTCTTATCCGTTCGGGAGTCACAGGAGGTTGCTTGCCCGCATTTATCGATTCCAAGATACCGTTACAGCCAGTGACAATATTGTCGATTTCTTGGGCGAGATATTCTCTTGACGGTGGCAACTTCAACTTTCCTTGCAGGTGCTGAAGAACTTCCTTTTCAGACAGGGTGTTGCCCTCAATTGCGGTGG
>JALLOH010000865.1 GCA_027717655.1 Acidobacteriia bacterium AH_259_A11_L15 | reverse complement strand
GGTTCATCGAGTCGCCCTACCGCAAGGTGCGGAACGGCCGGGTGCTCGACTACGTCACCGTGGTCAACGCCGGCGACACCGACTTCAAAGTGAGCGAGCATGTGGAACAAGAGAAGGTCGACGACACCAACCAAGAGCTCTCCCCGCGCCGGCGCGCGGAATACGAGCCCTACTGCTTCTACCTCACCGCCTACGAGGAGGACCGCTACGTCATCGCCCAGGCCAACG
>JALLOH010000086.1 GCA_027717655.1 Acidobacteriia bacterium AH_259_A11_L15 | reverse complement strand
GGGATGGACTCGGGGGGCGGGGGCGTCCAAGAATAGAGCAGGCGGCCGCGAGCGGGCACCTTCATCCCGATGATACCCATCTGCTTTTCCACCGCGAGTGGCAGCAGGTGATCGACGAAGCTCAAGTGGTGCCTATCGGCGGCGTTGACGGCCATCAGGATGGTGTCGAAGGGGAAGCGGCGGATGGCCTCCGCCAGCACGTACGGGTCGGCGTGGCCGGTGACACCCAGGAAGCGGACGATTTTCTGCTCGCGGGCTTCCTGCACGGCCTCGAGGGCGCCGCCGGGGGAGAAGATCTGCTCGACCTGCCCCATCCGGGAGAGGTTGTGGATTTGCCAGAGGTCGAGGTGGTCGGTCTGGAGCAGGCGGAGGGACTGCTCGAGCAGGCGCCAGGAGCCGTCGCGGGTGCGGTCATGGGTCTTGGTGGCTAGGAAGGCTTCGCGGCGACGGTGGTTCATCACTTCGCCGATGTAGCGCTGGCTCCAGCGCTCGGCGCCGCCGTACATGGCGGCGGTATCAACGTAGTTGACGCCGAGGTCCAGGGCGCGCTCGACCAGCGCCACGGCCACCTCGTGGTTGTTGGGCCGCTCGAGGGCCGCCTGGCCGCCCAGGCTGAAGATACCCACACGGTAGCCGGTGCGGCCCAGGTTGCGGGTGGGCATGGCCTCGCGGGTGAGCGGGTTGGACGGCAGCGCAGGGAGGGTGCGCGGCTCCTGTTCGGCGGCGGGCAGCACCCCGCGGGCCAAGAAGCCGGCCGCCGCGGCCGTGCCCAGCTTCAGGAAATCGCGCCGCTCGAAACCAGCTTGCTCGGGGAACTTTTTCTTTTCGCTCATGGGAAACCTTCCTTCGAAGTCCCTCTGGGTAATGCCGGCGGCCGGTAGTGCTGCGACCGGTTAGACGCAAAAAGGCTAGTGGAGTTTCGCCCGGGCGTCAACGCTTGGGGGGAGTGCCGGCGAGCACGACCCTATCTTGACACCGCCGCCCGCGCGCGCTAGTCTCCGCCGCACCGAGTCAGGAGAACTTTCCGCCGGGGGGTCGATCATGGCTGCCATCAATCAAAAGCGTGTTCTGCTGGGTGCCGGGGTTGCGGGTGTGATTTGGAACGCCTGGGGCCTCGTCATCGAGATGGGTTTATTGGGCCAAGAACGCTACACGGCGGCCCAGCAGAAAGGCGTATTCCTCGCCGAAGAGGCCGCTCACTACCCGTACTTTCTGCCGGTATACATCCTCACGCTGTTTTTGCTGGCCTACGTCGTCGCCTGGGCGTATGCCTCCGTGCGCGCGACGCACGGGCCCGGGCCGAAAACCGCGTTGAAGGTAGGCTTGTGGGTGGGCTTCGCGGCCGGCTTCCCCCTGAACTTCGCCCTCGCCAACTGGCTGGCGGTTGACCGCCTCTTCCCGTTCGCCTGGATGTTGGAGCTCTGGGTGGGCGCGATTCTGGCCGCGCTGGTGGCCGGCTGGCTCTACAAGGACTAGCGGCCGGTGAGCGGTGCTCAGCGGCCCGGGAGGACCGTACCTGTGACCGATTTTCAATTTTCGAGTTTGGTTTTTCCGGCTACTCCTGCCGGCCTTCGATGGCCTGCAACAAGATCACCGCCGCCAGCCACCTACTGGTCGAGCGCAAACAGATCCCCCATGATTGCTATCTGTGTTTATCTGTGTGCATCCCTCGGCTTCGCTCGGGACAAGTCTGTGGTTTCAAAATTCTTTGGCCAGGGCGGCCACGATGCGGGCCAGGGCCTCGACGTCGGTCAGGTCGGCGACTTCGGCCGCCGAGTGCGAGTAGCGCAGCGGCCAGCCCAACGGGATGTCAACCGCGCCGTAGGGGACAAAGGCCGACCCGTCGTTTCCGCCCCCGGTGACCCCGTACTGGACCGGGATGTCGTGCTGGCGGGCAATCTCGATCACCCGGGCGACCCACCGCCGCGGGGCCACGTTGCTGTGGTCGACCGCGCGGATGACGAAGCCTTCGCCCAGGATGCCCCGGGCATAGCGGGGCGACTCCAGCGGGGAGTCCGCCGAAACGAAGGTGTCCACCGCGAAGACGAAGTCGGGAGTGCCGCCCTCCTCGGCCGACCGCGCGGCGAAGTACTCGGCTCCGTTCAGGCCGATCTCTTCTTCGACCGCCCACAGAAAGATCACCTCGCGGTCGATCGCCGCCGGGTCAATCGCCCACAGCGCCGCCACCAGCGCGGTCGAGCCTACCCGGTCGTCGAACGAGCGCGCGCTCACGCGCGTCCCGGCCAACCGGCGGTACTTCTTCGGCACCGTGACCGAATCGCCCACACGGATGCCCCGCGCTTCGGCTTCCTCGCGCGTGCGCGCCCCGGTGTAAGCAATGTGCTCGCGCCCCCGCACGAACCGGTAGGGCTCGGTCTGGTAGTTCTGCGGCAGTTCGATCACCGCCGCAGTGGTGGAAGTTTCACTATGGACGAGCACCGGATGGCCGAGGAAGTGCTCTTCCAGCCAGCCGCCGCGGCGGGCGAGCACCAATCGGCCGTCCTCGCGGATTTCCCGCACCACCCAGCCGATCTCGTCCATGTGGGCCACGAACACCAGCCGTGGCTTCTCCGGATTCTCCCGCCCGAAAGGCACGATCAAGTTCCCTCGGGCATCCACCGTGGCCCACTCTCGCGCCCACTCGGGCAACAGCTCCTTGATTTCTTCCACCACCGGCTCTTCGTATCCGCTCACCCCGTAGACTTCGGCCAGTTCGGCCAGAATGTTCTCGACCGTAGGGGGAACCGGCTCGTCAACAACCAGTTCGATAGGCGGGAAAGTGGACGTTTTGACTGGAGGAATCCCCAGGTAAAGGCCCAGCAAGTCTGCGAGGTGCGCCACTTCTTCCACGCCTATCACTTCCGCCGGCGTCTGCGGGAACCGAACCGGGACGCCCACGATGGCGGTGCGGGTGGGCAGCGGCAGCCGACCGGTATAGCGCCCGCGCGGGGCGGCTTCCGAAAGCTCAGGCCGGACCGGAATTTCATTCTCGCGGGCCAGCCGCCAAAGCGCGGCCGCCAGGTCGGTTTCGCTCCCCTCGAAACCGGCCACCAGCACGCCGGCGCCCGGCTGGGCGTCGCTCTTCGCCAGCCGCTGCAGGAAGATGACTTCGTCGGCCTCTACTTGCCGCAGCAAGCGGTCCAGCCCCTGGTTGCCCATGTAGCGGCGGACAACAAAGGCCACGGTCAAGGTCCCCTCGACCCGGGCCGGGTCGATCCGCTCCAGGAGGCTCACGAGAGCAGCGGCCCCGACGCGGTCGGAGAGGAACGGCGCGGTTACCTCGCCGTTGGCCAGCCAGCAGAGATGCTTTTCCAGAGTGAGGGGGTCGAGGAGGTCGACGCCCAGCGCGCGCAGCTCTTCGGGCGAACGGGCGCCGACGTCGATGTAGATGCGCTCGAGGTCGTCGGTGCGGTTGGCGACGATGGAGGCGCGGTCGCGGTGGAGGTGGACCGAGAGCCCCGCCACCACCCCGGGGACGAGTTGGCCGTCGCGGGTGAGAATCTGGATGGGCTGGGCGGAGTGCATCAGCTCGAACCAGGGATGGACGCCCCGCTGGGGCAATCGCTGCACTTGCAAGTAGCCGTCCTCCCGGATGGCGCTCACCACGTAGCCCGGCTCGTCAAGGTGCGTGACCAGCAGGCGGTGGGGTGTTCCCGACCCCAGCGTGATGGTGACGTTGCCCAAGTTGTCCACCCGCGGGTTGTAGTCCTTCAGCCGCTCGGCCAGCCACGCCGTCACTTGCTCTTCGTAGCCGCTCACCCCGGGCAGCTCGGCCAGCTTGGCCAGCGCGTCGGTCGTCGCCGGATTCTGCGCCGCGCCGGACAGGCTCAGCGCCAGGGAAAGAACCAGGCCCAGCAGGACTCGTTTCATCGCACCGTCTCCTTTGGGGACTGCCAGCGAAAAACTGGATTCTAGTCCTGCCCCGCGCCAAGCGCAACGCTTTGTCATACTGAACGGAGTGAAGCCCCTCAGCTGAGATTCTTCGCCCCGCCCCGAAGGTTCGGGGTCGGGGCTCAGAATGACAAGCAACTACTGCGCGGTGAGCGAGTCAAGAATTTCCTTGTAAGTGGGGAACTCGAACCGGAAGCCCATCTCGCGGCGAATCTTCTGCGAGGAGACCCGGTAACGGAAGGCGGCCATCTTGGCGAACTCGCCTATCACCAGGCGTGCCAGCCAGTAGGGGATGCGCCGCGGGGGCTTCGCATCCAGTCGCCGTGCCCATTCCGAGTAGAGCACGCGGGCTTCTACCGGCTCGGCGGCCACGTGATAGACGCCGCGCGGGGTTTCCTGTTCAGCCGCCCGCACGAACGCCCGCGCTAGGTCGTGGGGATGGACCGGGTTGATGTAGGCGTCGCCGGTGCCGATGAGTGGCAGGCGGTGCCTGCGGAGCGCCTCCGCCATCCACTCGGTGTGGAAAGCGCCCCGCTGGAAAAAATACCCGCCGCGCAGCACTACCCCACGCAGGCCGGAATCGAGCGTCGTCTGCTCACCATCAAGCGCGGCCCGCACAAGCGGATGCTCAAGCGGCAGCGTTTCTTCGGTTACTTCGGCACCCGCGTGATCGCCGTAGATGAAAGCAATGCTTTGGAAGAGAAGTGTCTTGGCTCCTGCCTTCTTGGCCGCGGCGGCTAGCAGCCGCGTGCCTTCTGTACGAATGCGGTTGGTTTCTTCAAAGTCGCGGGGCTTAGGAATGGGCTTGCGGGGGATGCGGGTGGCCAGGTGGAAGACGGCGTCCACGCCGCGGGCGCCCCGCTCCAGAACCGCCGCATCGAAGATGTCGCCCCGGACAGCGGGAATGCCGTACTCGGCAAAGGCCCGCTCCGCCCCAGGAGTGCGTACCAGGGCCACAACCTGGTGCCCGCGGGCGCGCAGCTCGGCCACCGTCTCCCGGCCCAGGACGCCGGTAGCCCCGACAACAAAGGCTTTCATCACGTGATCAATTCTCTCCCGCGCCCCCTGCGTAGCACAACTTCTTCCGCTCGGTTCAGGCTGGCTCTATAATGGCGGGCGGAGGAGTGCCGGAGCGGTTGAACGGGGCCGCCTTGAAAGCGGCTGGCCCGCGAGAGCGGGCCCGGGGGTTCGAATCCCTCCTCCTCCGCCATCTTTTGAGTGAGAGTAGGATGTTCACGCTCTATGTTCTTAGAAGTGAGCTGACCGGAAAACGCTATGTGGGCTCAACGAGCAACGTGGCTTCTCGGCTCGAACAGCACAATCGTGGCAAAGTGCGTGCGACAAAGGGCGGTCGCCCCTGGAAATTGGTGTACGTAGAACAATTCAATACAGATCGGGCAGCACGTCGGAGAGAAGTTTCTTTGAAGGGCGGCCAAGGAAGAGCAGAACTGGATCGAATCTTGTGTCGAGGGGGTTCTGCGCCCTGGGCGCACCCGCCTTGGGCGGGGAATCCCTCCTCCTCCGCCATTGAATCGGAGAACCCAGCGGCGAGGTTGCTATGAAATCCAGGATTGGGATTTTTTCTACGATTTCCCTGCTGTTGCTGGTGGGGTGCGGGATGCGCTCGCCCTCGGCCGAAAACACTGCCGCGGCAACCAATGAAGGGTTGCCGCCGGGGTTCGAGCTGAACGTCTTCGCGGAGGGCCTGGGGCCAGCGCGCTTTATGGACTTCGGCCCCGACGGGACGCTCTACGTAGGGACCAATTCGCGCTCGGGGCAAGTCTGGGCCCTGCGGGACACCGACGGCGACGGCCGCGCCGACCAGAAAGCGGTGTTCGCCGACGGTCTCAGCGCCCCGCACAGCGTCTTCTGGCACGACCCCGAGGGCAGGGGGGCGGGCGGCTGGCTCTACGTGGGCGAAACTCATCGGGTCATCCGCCTGCGGGATACGGACGGCGACCTGAAGGCGGACGAGCGGGAAGTGGTGGTCGCCGACCTGCCCGCCTGGCAGCAGCACTTCACCCGCACGGTGGGTTTCGGCCCCGAAGGCGGGCTGTACGTTTCGGTGGGCTCCACCTGCAACGTGTGCGAAGAAGACGATCCCCGGCGGGCCGCCATCCTGCGCTTTGACCCGGGCAGCCCGGAGGAAACGACGATTTATGCTCGGGGGCTGCGCAACTCGGTGGGCCTTACCTGGCACCCGGAGACGGGCGAGATGTGGGCCACCGACAACGGGCGCGACTGGCTGGGCGACGACCTGCCCCCGGAGGAACTGAACTTGATCCAGCCCGGCAAGGACTACGGCTGGCCGTACTGCTACAGCAACCGCCTCCCCGACCCCGACCTGGGTTCGCCGGAGCGCTGCCGGCAGACCGAGCCGCCCGCCTTCGAGATGCAGGCCCACTCGGCGCCGCTGGGGCTGGAGTTCTACACGGGAGAGATGTTCCCCGAAGAGTACCGCGGCGACCTGTTCATCGCCTTCCACGGCTCCTGGAACCGCTCGGTGCCCACCGGCTACAAAGTGGTGCGGGTGCGGTTCGAAAGCGGCCGCCCGGTGGGGATCGAAGATTTCATCGGGTGGCTGCGAGGCGGCGAGGTTAAACACCGCCCCGTGGACGTCCGCACCGGCCCCGACGGGGCGCTCTACATTTCCGATGACCGCGGGGGCACCATCTTCCGGGTCACTTACTCGCCCGCCGACTGAGACCAACAAGCCGCGGGTACCCCTCGACTGCGCTCGGGGAACCCGCGCTACGTTTTCCCTTCTGCGTGGGGAAAGCCCAGTCTGGCAAAGCGGGGACGGGGAAAGATTCTGGTGGGGGGCCGCGCCTTAGGGGCGGGTGGCCGGCGGCCTCTCGACATCCTCCGGCCAAAGCACGAAATGATGGTCATGGCCGAGGTAACAAATCAGCATTCCATTTTCCAGTTGCGCCACCACCGAGACTAACATTCCTTTGTTCAATCTCTTGCTCCACAACACGCGGTGCATTGGCCATTGCCAGATGACCGCCGAGAGGTCGCGGGCGAGTTGCAAGGTTTCCACGATGCCAGCCCTAGCAGTTTGTGCATCGGGAGCCTCGCGGGCTGATGCTCGATGCGCGGGGATCATGGCGCCCACTTTCCCCTCTCGCTTGCGTTTCGAGGTTCCTCGGACCGGCAGGAACCGGAGTGCGAAATCATAAATAGTTCTCTTTGTCGGGCGCGTTCAAGGAAAAAGGGCCGAGGAACCGGTAAGGAGGGCGGTTCCGCTCCTCGGCCCCTCCTTGCTTCCCCCGTAGTGGGGATAACGTTTTTCGTCTTTTGGCTACCCCTTCTTGCCTAGCCGTTCACGCCTCAGTCCCCTTGTGCCAGTCGGCTGGCGGCAACTGGCTGGGGAACGTGACCAGGCGCTGGCCCACCACGTTGCCGAAGTAGTTCAGA
>JALLOH010000864.1 GCA_027717655.1 Acidobacteriia bacterium AH_259_A11_L15 | reverse complement strand
AATAGTGAGGCTATTGCAAGAATAACCAACAATTGTTTTCGCATCCTGCCCTCCTTTAACGTTATTTAAAAGATGCAAAGGATTGGTAAAGGTATCAAGCTGGTATCAGGACAGACCGGCAATGATGTTCCGGTATTCCTCTTCTGTGAAGGCGCGAAGCGTCTGGGTGCGTGCGTTGCCCAGTGATGCTGTGGAAATGCAAAACAAAAAAAGCTCTGTGACAATGTG
>JALLOH010000863.1 GCA_027717655.1 Acidobacteriia bacterium AH_259_A11_L15 | reverse complement strand
ATGATGAGTCCTTTCTTTTTCTCTTCGGCCATTACGCATTATCAACGCAGAGCCCGGTGGCACCAACCACCGGGGCACAAAAAGCATCCCCCCAAATCCCCCCCCAGGCAGGTGCCCTTCGGCTTCGCTCAGGACAAGCCTGGGGGCTCGACGGGGGAAATGCACTCTACTTGGGGTAGGGGTGGTCACGCAAGAGGGCGAAGGCGCGGTAAAGCTGCTCGAGCAGCAC
>JALLOH010000862.1 GCA_027717655.1 Acidobacteriia bacterium AH_259_A11_L15 | reverse complement strand
TGGACGAGGCGGTCGCCAAGCCCGAGACCTACGGCCTGCGCCCCTCCTGGAGCGGTGGGATAGTAGGAATGATGACCCTGGTGCGCATTCTGCCCCCAGACTTGTACGAAAAAATACGTGAGCTGCAAGCTCAGGGGCGCAGCGAACCGTTTACTCCGCCACCTCCTCAGCACAAGCACGGCCAGTAGCCATGGAACCGCCGATTGGTTGGTATGGAGAAAGATAGGAAG
>JALLOH010000861.1 GCA_027717655.1 Acidobacteriia bacterium AH_259_A11_L15 | reverse complement strand
GTGCGGCTTTACTCCAGGCGAAATCGGCCTCGGCCGGTGCGCCGGCCCTGCGAGTCTCGCGGTCACCGAGGAAGGCGAGCCCGTACGCCGGACGGATCGTGCGCCTCGCTCCTCTGGCCGGCATATGATACGACGATGTGTGGCATCTTAGGCATCGCCTCGTCTGATCCCGCCTACACGGTGGATGAGGATCGTCTTGTCCGCGCCACGCGCCTGATGTCCCACCGGGG
>JALLOH010000860.1 GCA_027717655.1 Acidobacteriia bacterium AH_259_A11_L15 | reverse complement strand
TCGCGGAGGAAGTAGAAGACTTCGCCGTGGAACGTGTTGCTGCCGCTCTTGGTGACGGCATTCACGGTGCCGCCGGCCGCTCGTCCATACTCGGCGGAGAAGTTGCTGATGCCGACCTGGAATTCCTTAATAGCCGCTTGGCTCAGAGTATAGACAACGCGCGTGCGACCCCGCGCCTCCGCGAAGAAGGCCTGGTTGTTGTCGGCCCCGTCCACCGTGTTGTTGTTATAC
>JALLOH010000859.1 GCA_027717655.1 Acidobacteriia bacterium AH_259_A11_L15 | reverse complement strand
AGTCCATCGAGCGCTTCAAATAGTCGTCCGGGTTCTTTTGCCGCAGCTCGGCCGCTTGCTCGACGCTCAGCCCGGCGGGGAGGTAGCCGTTCAGCGGGTCGTGGGCGCTGGTCTGGTCGGTGAGCAGGTCGGGGACGACGCCGCGCTCAGCCAGGGCGGGGATGACCTGGGCGCAGTTGCCCACCAGGCCGACCGATACCGGCTCCCGCTTGCGCAGGTTCTCCTTCAGGA
>JALLOH010000858.1 GCA_027717655.1 Acidobacteriia bacterium AH_259_A11_L15 | reverse complement strand
GCATATTGACGGCGGTAATGGGGATGTAGTCGCTGAAGGTGCTGGTAAGCATGTTGCCGTTTTCGTCGTAGGCGCAGTTTTCCAGCAGAGCCGCTCCGATGCCGTGGGCGGTGGCGCCGTGCACCTGGCCGGCAACGATCATGGGGTTGATGGTCCGCCCGCAGTCATCCACCACCGCGTAGTCGAGAATCTTCGGCACGAAGGTCTGGCGGTCCACCTCAATCACGCAGAT
>JALLOH010000857.1 GCA_027717655.1 Acidobacteriia bacterium AH_259_A11_L15 | reverse complement strand
CCACATCGGACCCTTTGGGCGGACGGTGCGAGATGCGGCTCATCTGCTTCAGGTAATCGCAGGCCCCGACCCTTTCGATTCCACTGCGGCGGCGGTACCCGTGCGCGATTACCTCTCGACCATCGAGGGCGATGTCACTTCTTTCAAAGTGGGTATCCCAAAAGAGTATTTCCAGGGTTTGGACTCCCAGGTGGGAGAAAACATCCAGAAGGGCCTTGACCTTCTCGCTAAA
>JALLOH010000856.1 GCA_027717655.1 Acidobacteriia bacterium AH_259_A11_L15 | reverse complement strand
GAGACAGGGGGATCATGTGGATCAAATGGCTCTATCCCGTTGGGGCCCTTCTTCGGCCAGCCCTGTGGGGCCTGGCTGCCGTCATCAATCTTGTCGGTGGTTTTGCCGATCTACTCCTGCCTTCCGAGCACTTGGCGTTTTAATCATCTCTTCATAGTACGGAAACTGCCGTCAGGTGGGATTAAATATTGCGAATCGCTCGAGAAATAATCTACCCGCTTGTCAACGTTGA
>JALLOH010000855.1 GCA_027717655.1 Acidobacteriia bacterium AH_259_A11_L15 | reverse complement strand
CGTAACGGCGATCGGCGTGCCGGCGGCGTCGACCACAATGGTGTTGCGCTCGTTGGCCTGCGAGGCTTCAGCCCGAAAGGCCGCCAGGAACCTCCCCGGCGTGTACTCCACGCGCTGGGCCCGACCCGCGCACGGCGCACGGTTCACATGGACGTCCCAGAGCGAAAGAAAGATGCTTACAACCTGCGTTGCGCCACCAAGCTCCGGACATCCGTCGGCGGTCGTCCGAATC
>JALLOH010000085.1 GCA_027717655.1 Acidobacteriia bacterium AH_259_A11_L15 | reverse complement strand
GACACCGCCCGGGTGCTGGAGGTCCGGCGGTTGGTGGGCGCCGGGCGAGCCCGGGAAGCCGTGGAGTGGCTGGCGGCGCAACCGGAAGTTCATCACCGGCCGGCGCTGCTGCGGGCGCTGGCGGAGGCGCAACGAGCCGCGGGCGAGCCGGTGGCGGCGGCGGAAACCCTGCACCGCATCTACTATGAATTCCCCCTGAGCCGGGAGGCCGGGCCGAGCAACGAGCTCCTGGCCGAGCTGCGAGCGGAGCTGCGGAGCGACTACCCGGCGCCCAGCGAAGCGCTGCGGCGGCTGCGGGCCGAAAGGCTCTGGGCGCGGGGGGCCTATCACGGGGCGCGCTCGGCCTACCTGGACTTGAGCGTGCGCGCCCCCGAGCCAGCGCGGACGGAGGCCCGGCTGCGAGCCGCAGAAGCGTTGTATCGCCTGGGGTCGCGCCGGGTAGCCTGCCGGGAGCTGCGAAGCGTTTCGCAGGTCACAATGGCGCTGGAGGCCGAGTTTCGCGCCTTTCGGGTGCGCTGCGCCTTGCGCGGCGGGCGCTATTGGGAGGTCGAGGAAGAGTTGGCTCTTCTGGCGGCTCAATTCCGGGGAAGCCGTTGGTACCAAGAAGCGTTGCAGGTCGCCGGCCGGACCACCTGGGCTCAGGGGGAGATGGGACGGGCCCGGCAGTACTACCAGCAACTCGTCGAAGCTTTTCCCAACAGCGAGGCCGCCGCCGAAGCCCACTGGAAGTTGGCCTGGCTGAGCTACCGGACCCGGGAGACGGCGGCCACGCGGATTCTGGAAGAACACCTGCAGCGCTTTCCTCACTCCCCGTTTGTTCCGCGAGCGCTCTACTGGCGGGCGCAGACGGCCCGGGCGGCTGGCGCCCGCTCGGTGGCGGAGCGACTGTTGACGGCCTTGCGGGGCTACGCCCCGCGGGATTACCTGGCCCAGCAGGCGGAGACTCTTCTGCCGCGCCTGCGAGCCGGTCGGCCGGCGGAGGCCAGTTGGCAGCCCTGGCTGGAGCGACTGCTCCCAAGTTCGGAGTCGGGTGCGCCGCCGGCGCCTGAGCTGGCCCCGGCCGTGCGCGCGGAGGTTGAAAAGGCGTCAGCGTTGGAGCGGCTGGGGTTCGTAGAGCTGGCGGCGGAGGTGCTGGAGAGCGCGGCGCGGCGGTGGCCGCATCCAGAGCTCCACCTGGCGCGGGCCCGCCTGGTCTTTGCCCGGGAGCACTACGCGCGGGCCACAGAAATCCTTCGCCGCGCCTATCCCGGCTACTGGCGCTACCGGCTGGGGGCGCTCCCCCGCGAGGCCTGGGAGGTTCTCTTCCCGCGGCCCTACTGGTCCGTAATCGAGCGGGAGGCGCGCCGGCAGGGAATCGATCCCTTGCTGGTGGCGGCGCTCATCCGGCAGGAGTCCCGCTTCGAGCGCGACGCGGTCTCCTCGGCCGGCGCGCTGGGGCTGATGCAGTTGATGCCGCCGACGGCGCGGCACCTGGCGCGCTCGCGCCGGCTGTCGCGAGAGCGCATCCTGGAGCCGGAGCTGAACGTGCGGCTGGGCACGCGCTACCTGGCGGAGCTACTGGAGCGGTTCGAGGGCCGGGTGGAAATGGCGGTCGCCGCCTACAACGCCGGCGGCAGGCGCGTGGAGGAGTGGGAGGCGCGGGACGATTACCGGGAGATGGCGGAGTTCGTCGAGGATATCCCGGTGACGCAGACACGGGAGTTCGTCTACATCGTGCTGCGCAACTACCGCTTCTACCGCGACCTCTACGGGGAACCGGAGCGGCGCGCGGCCCAGGAGTAGGCTTCTCGAATCCTTCCGAGGGAGGAAGCCAATGAAAAGACCGCGGAGTATTCTGATTTGCGCCCTGGCGGCCGCCGGGTTGCTGGCGGTTTGGGTTCTTACGCCGTTCGCGGCGGAGGAAGACGCGGCCGCGCAACTGCACGCGCTCTTCGAGGAGGAGTGGGAGTATTTCCTGGAGGAGAACCCGGAGGTGGCCTCGCTGCTGGGCGACCGGCGGTGGAACGACCGCTGGTCGGACGTGAGCCTGGAGGCCGGCGAGCGGCGGCACCGCCACCGGATGCACGTGCTGGAGCGGCTGGACGCCATCGACACCGCGGCGCTCTCGGAAGCCGACAAGCTGAACTACACCCTGTTCCGCAAGAACTACGAGCTGGCGGTGGAAGCGCACCCGTACCGGTGGTCCCTGCTGGCGGTCAACCAGCGCGGCGGCATCCAGACGCGCAACGAGCTGGCCGACGCGCTGCGGTTCGCCACCGTGAAGGATTACCAAGACTGGATCGCCCGCCTGCGCGGGTTCCCGACCCTGTTGGATCAGACCATCGCCCTGCTGCGAGAAGGGATTCGGGCGGGGATGGTCCACCCCAAGGTGATTATGGAGCGGGTGCCGGCGCAGATCGCCGCGCAGATCGTGGACGACCCCGCCGACAGCCTCTTCTTCCAGCCGTTTGAGAGGTTCCCGGAAAGAATCCCGGCGGCGGAGCAGGAGCGGCTGGCCGCGGAAGCCCGGCAGGCCATCGCCGAGCACATCCTCCCCGCCTTCCGCCGGTTCCAGGAGTTCTTCAGCAACGAGTATCTCCCCGCCTGCACCGACCGGGTGGGCGCTTGGCAGTTGCCGCGCGGCCAGGAGCTTTATGCCTTCCGGGCGCGGCAGTTCACCACCACCGATTTGACGCCGGAAGAAATCCACCAGATCGGCTTGCGGGAAGTGCGGCGCATTCGGGCCGAGATGGAAAAGATCATCGAGGAAGTGGGGTTCGAGGGCAGCTTCCAGGAGTTCCTGGAGTTCCTGCGCACCGACCCGCAGTTCTACTACGACGACCCGGCGGAATTGCTGGAGGGCTACCGGGCCATTGCCAAGCAGCTCGACCCCACGCTGGTACGGCTGTTCGGCAAGCTGCCGCGGATGCCCTACGGGGTGGAGTCCATCCCGGAGCACATCGCCCCCGACACCACCACGGCCTACTACCGGCGGCCGGCGGCCGACGGCTCGCGGGCGGGGACCTATTTCGTCAACCTTTACCGGCCGGAGGTACGGCCGAAGTATGAGATGGAAGTGCTCTCCATCCACGAGGCCGTGCCCGGCCACCACCTGCAGATCGCGCTGATGATGGAGCTGAAGGACCTGCCCAAATTCCGCCGCTTCGGCGGCTACACGGCGTTCACCGAGGGCTGGGGGCTCTACAGCGAGAGCCTGGGCGAAGAACTGGGCTTCTACCAGGACCCCTACTCGAAGTTCGGCCAGCTCACCTACGAGATGTGGCGCGCGGTGCGGCTGGTGGTGGACACCGGGATGCACTCGATGGGCTGGACGCGCCAGCAGGCGATTGATTTCTTCCTGGAGAACGCGGCCAAGACCGAGCACGACATCGTGAACGAGATCGACCGCTACATCGCCTGGCCCGGGCAGGCGCTGGCTTACAAGATTGGGGAGATGAAGATCAAGGAGCTGCGCGCGCGCGCCCAGCAGGAGCTGGGCGAGCGCTTCGACCTTCGCGCCTTCCACGACACCGTGCTGGGCAGCGGCGCCGTGCCCCTGGACGTGCTGGAGACCATCGTCGAGGACTGGATCGCCCGGGTCAAGCGCGGCTAGGTGTCCTAATTTGCAGGAGGGTACTAGCGCCCTGCAAGGAGCTCCGCAATAAAAGTTCAACCCTGTGGCTCCTGCCACAGGGCCCAGCGGCTGGAGCCGCTGGGTTGAACTCAAATTAGGGCATTGCCTGCGCAGCGACCGGCTTTCGCTTGGCGCTGCCAGATGGCTAGACACTATTTGGACGGTGCACTTAGATTCAGAAGTAGTGCTATCATCAGGGCGCGGATTTTATGAAACAAATTCTATTGTTTCTCGGCGCTGGCGCTTCAGCAGTTAGAAACTACCCGACAGTGGACCATTTTTTTGAACATCTAGAAACTCCTCCTGCTTCGGGGTACAAAACGGCTTGTCAAGAACTAGCTAGGCTCATTGATGTAGCGGAAGATACCTCGGAGGCAAAAGGTTGGCCAGTGTATAACGCGGAGAAAATTCTTGGGAGACTTGAAGAACTAAGAACTGCCGAGGAATTGTTGAGCCGACCACTCAGGATCAGGTTGCCGAATGTTCAAGGTGATGGCATCAGTCCCCGCGAGCTAACGGCTTACCTCAAGAGGGAATTGATCCGTCTTTATGGAAGACGTCCTTCCTTTTCCATGCCTCCTCCACCAGATACGGATCCACTGGGCGATATTTTCAGATTAATGAACGAAAGGACCCCGGAAGGCGAACCACTCAGTGTCTTCACGACGAACTATGACACGGTAGTCGAGCAGTTTTTCTCGGAGTGGAGTTGGCAATTGGCGTTTCGCCCGTATCAGCCAAGATTATGTACTGGCTTTTCTTCAGACAGGCCTGGGATATGGAATCCTTCTGTGTTTGATGAACACTCCAAGCCGAAGGAGTGCCTCGTTCACCTGCACAAATTACACGGCTCGGCTACTTGGAAATACCGCCCTGCTTCTCTTGGCAAAAAAGAAGTTGTAGATACAGGTTGGGGCGAACCCACCGGCGAATATGACTGCGTACTGTATTTTGGCTACAAGAGTATTCCTGAAGGAGAACCTTTCAAAGTCCTACATGACAGATTGAAAGAAGCACTTTTGAAGCAGGTTGTTGTTGTCGCAATTGGGTTTAGATTTGCGGATCCTTATATCCGTGAAACATTTGATTTTGCGCTTCGCGCAAATGATAAACTTTCCGTCATCTCTTGTCTTCGGTCGATTCCGCCGGACGGAACTGCTGTCCGTGAGTTGATGAGGGCATTTCCTGATAGGTTCGTCCTTCTGCGTAACCTTGGTGGTGACGCTCTCGCGTACGGGGGAAATGGATTTCTTGATACGCTCCGCATGCAACTGGAAAAAACTGACTAGAATGAGTTTGCTGAGCCCAGGGAGGCTGGGTTTTTATGCCGACCGCGACGTCGCGGGAGGATTCCGAAAATGTAGGGAGGGAAATGACTATGAGGCGGAAGTTTTTGGTTCTGGCTTTTGTGTCGGTTTTCTTCCTCTCGGCGGCCGCGGTGGCGCAACCGCCGCAGGAGAAAAAGCTCGACTTGGAACTTTTTCTGGAGTTGGAGGACGTCGCTGACCCGCAGATTTCCCCCGACGGCACGCAGATCATCTACACCCGGCGTTGGGTCGATAAGGTGAACGACCGCTGGGCGTCGGCCATCTGGATTATGAACGCCGACGGGTCGAAGAACCGCTTCCTGGCGAAAGGTTCCTCGCCGCGCTGGTCGCCGGACGGCACCCGCATCGCCTACCTGGGCAGGGGCGAACCCAAGGGGAGGCAGATCTTCGTTCGCTGGATGGACGCCGAGGGTGCCACCATGCAGATTACCCGGGTGGAGCAGACGCCGAACGACGTCACCTGGGCGCCCGACAGCGAGTCGATTGCTTTCACCATGCTGGTGCCTAAGAAGGAGCGCTGGCCCATCAAGCTGCCCAGCCGGCCCGAGGGGGCCAAGTGGACCAAGGACCCGACCGTCGTCGAACGCTTCGTCTTCCGGCGCGACCGGGTGGGCTTCCTGCGTGAGGGCTACTATCACATTTTCGTGGTGCCGGCCGAGGGCGGCACCCCACGGCAGTTGACCAGCGGTGACTTCGACCACGCGCGCAGCTTTGCTTTCTTCGCCTTCGGGCGGGCGCTTTCCTGGACGCCGGACGGCCGCGAGATTCTCTTCCACAGCCTGCGGGAAGACGACTGGGAATACCAGTTCCGGGAGACGCAAATCTACGCGGTGAACGTCGAGGAGCGCTCCATCCGGCAACTGACCACCCGCAAGGGACCCGACCAGAACCCCGCGGTCTCCCCCGACGGCCGCTGGGTGGCCTACACCGGCTTTGACGAGACCGACGACACCTACCGGGCTTCCACGCTCTACGTGATGGGCCTCGACGGCTCTAACCCGCGAGCGCTGACGGCGGAGCTCGACCGCGACCCCTTCCTTCTCGAGTGGGCCCCGGACTCCAGCGGCGTCTACTTCACCACTCAGGACCGCGGCACCCTGAACCTGTATCTTGCCGGTCTCGACGGGGACGTGCAGCAGGTGACCCAGGGCAACCACGTGCTGGTCACTACCGACATCAACGCGAACGGCCAGGCGGTGGGCACGCTCACCAGCCCGCAGAAGCCGGAGGACGTTGTCAGTTTCAGCCTTGCCCAACCCGAGCTCAAGCAACTCACCCACGTCAACGACGACATCCTCCAGGGCATCCAGCTCGGCGAGGTGGAGGAGGTCTGGTACGACTCGGTGGACGACTTCCGCATCCAGGGCTGGGTCATCAAGCCGCCCGACTTCGACCCCGAGAAGAAGTACCCGCTCATCCTGGTCATCCACGGCGGGCCGCACGCCATGTACAACGTCGCCTTCCGCTTCGGCTGGCAGAACCACGCCGCCGAAGGCTACGTGGTGCTCTACACCAACCCGCGGGGCTCCACCGGCTACGGCAGCGAATTCGGCAACGCCATCAAGTTCGCCTACCCCAGCCAGGACTACGACGACCTGATAAACGGGGTGGACGCGGTGCTCGAGCGCGGCTACGTCGACGAGCGCAACCTGTTCGTCTACGGCTGCAGCGGCGGCGGGGTGCTCACCTCCTGGATCGTCGGCCACACCGACCGCTTCGCGGCCGCCTCCGCCAACTGCCCGGTGACGAACTGGTTCAGCTTTGCCGGCACCACCGACATCAACGCGTGGGGCTACCGCCGGTTCGAGTACCATCCCTGGGAGGACCCCTGGGCCTACCTGAAACACTCTTCCATCATGTACGTCGGCAACGTCACCACCCCCACCATGCTGATGACGGGGGTGAACGACCTGCGCACCCCCATCTCGCAGACTGAGGAGTTCTACCAGGCGCTCAAGCTGCGCAAGATTCCTACGGCCATGGTGCGCTTCAATGACGAGTGGCACGGCACCAGCTCGAAGCCCTCGAACTTTATGCGCACCCAGCTCTACCTCCGCTACTGGTTCGAGCGCTTCCTGACCAAGGACGAGGCGGAAGGCGAATCCGGCGGCTCTCCCTAAACCGTTCGGGTAGGGCAAGGGCTTGCCTCTCCTGAGCTTGCCGAAGGGTCCTTCGCCGGTTGACGCCAGGTCTGGTAGCGGCGACGAATCCCGCGGCCGCGGGCTTCATCGCCGGTCTGTAGACCTCCCTGCTATACTTGCCGCTAATCGGAGAGCCAAAATGAGCCCGGTGGAGGGGTTGGGGCTGTCGCCGGGTGCCGCGCTGGTGGCCGCGGCTTAGGGCCCAATAGGGGGTCGGGGCTGAACCGGGATGGGCCCGTACACGCCGTGTAGGGGGTCTGACACGGCGTGTCGGAAGGGGGCAAGGGGTAGGG
>JALLOH010000854.1 GCA_027717655.1 Acidobacteriia bacterium AH_259_A11_L15 | reverse complement strand
GGCCACGAGCCTCACCAGATTCTACGGCAAACTGCGCCACCGGCGCCCGTACAAATTCTCCCGCCGATTGCTCTTCGTCCGATCCCTTACCGCGCGGAGAGACACGAGGATATGCAAAGAATAGGGGCCGTCGTTTCGGCGCGGGACGCCGTAGCTTGGCTGCTAGAGCGCGGCCTGGAGGAGCTGCATGCTCCATTCCAAATACTTGAGATCGAGAGGCTTGTTGATGAAGT
>JALLOH010000853.1 GCA_027717655.1 Acidobacteriia bacterium AH_259_A11_L15 | reverse complement strand
ACTCGGAGGGAGGTGCATTATATGTAGGCTACTGGCCTGAAAGATTTAACAGTGTAGGTGGCTTGGATGGGTCCATGGGAGTGACCCAAGGAGCCGGTCTGTCCTTGCGTTGGTTCCGGGATCAATTGGGTGCTGCGGAGGTTGCCCGGGCAAGCAAAGAGGGCCGCGATGCCTATGACCTGATCATCCAGCAAGCGCAAAGTGTGCCTCTGGGCAGCGAGGGCCTCTTGTGG
>JALLOH010000852.1 GCA_027717655.1 Acidobacteriia bacterium AH_259_A11_L15 | reverse complement strand
GTGTCGCAGCCTTGCGGATGCCGCCGCCCTTGCCGCGGCCGCCGGCGTGGATCTGCGCCTTGACGACCACCTCGCCGCCGAGGCGCTCGGCGACCGCCCCGGCTTCCTCCGGGGACGCCGCCACCTCACCGCGCGGGACCGGCAGGCCGTAGTGGCGAAGAATCTGTTTCGCTTGATATTCGTGAATCTTCACGGGGCGCAGAAGCCTGCTTGCCGCAGGCCAGCCTCGGGAG
>JALLOH010000851.1 GCA_027717655.1 Acidobacteriia bacterium AH_259_A11_L15 | reverse complement strand
GCGCTGCCCGGACGCTGTTACCCAGCCCGGGTCCCCGAGGTGTATCACCCGTCCGGCCGACCTGGCATGCACGGCGGGGGTAGAGGCAGGGTCTCGAGACGAAACACGAGGTCGGTGGCCGTCCCACTGTCTCATCGAGGCACCCGTCATGAGCGACCCACCTTCCCTACCTCCCGTCCGGCTCCCCCCGTCCTCGAAACCCGTCGTCTCGCCTGCGAAGCCCGTGGTCGTGGC
>JALLOH010000850.1 GCA_027717655.1 Acidobacteriia bacterium AH_259_A11_L15 | reverse complement strand
GCCGGGGCGCGGATGAAGACCATCTCCAGGGAAGAATCTCTCAGCTTGCAGCGGCCGCGGCGCACCGCACTCGCCAATTGCCGCCCATAGGCGTTGCGCTCGATGCCGATGTCCACCAGGCCCAGGCTGGGCTGGGTGGGGCCGGTGATCTCTTTGGCCAACAGGATGGCGCCCGCACAAGTGCCGAAGAGCGGCTTGCCCTCGGCCGGCAGCCGCTGCAGCGCCTCGGCGAAGC
>JALLOH010000849.1 GCA_027717655.1 Acidobacteriia bacterium AH_259_A11_L15 | reverse complement strand
GTGTTGGTACGCCGCAGCCAGATTCGGCGGCGGGTGCGGATGCTGGCGCGGCAGATCGAGCGCGACTTCAAGGGGAGAGCGTGCACCTGGTCTGCATCCTGAAGGGGGCGTGCATCTTCCTGGCCGATCTGCTCCGGGAGCTGCGGGTGCCGGTCTCGGTGGACTTCATCGCCTCCTCCAGCTACGGCAAGGGCAGCCTGCCTTCGGGCGAGGTGCGCATCACCAAGGACCTGGAC
>JALLOH010000848.1 GCA_027717655.1 Acidobacteriia bacterium AH_259_A11_L15 | reverse complement strand
CGGTGGGCTACTGGTTGCCCCAGACCGTCCTGGCCCATCGGGTCGTGGTCAAGGGCTCCGAGGGGCTTGTACACGGCGTCATCGGCGCCACGCCGCCCCACGCGCGCAAGGGCCCGGATCGGGACAAAGAGATGATCCCCCTGGAAGAGATGCTCATCGACGTCGGCGCGCCGGACAAAGAGGCCGTCGAGGCCCTGGGAATCTCCGTCGGCGACTTCGTCTTCGCCGAGCCGAGC
>JALLOH010000847.1 GCA_027717655.1 Acidobacteriia bacterium AH_259_A11_L15 | reverse complement strand
CGACGGCTGTGCACCTCGTTTCACCCAATAGTCGATGCGGTCCAGATCCAAATTCAATCGGACGGGTTTCAGAGCGGGGTTGTAATAACCAACTATCTCGACAAATCGCCCATCTCTGGCACGACTCCTTTCCGCGACCACAACCCGATAATGAGGATCTTTCTTGGCTCCGTGGCGACTTAAACGAATTCTCAACAACGATCAATCTCCATGCGACCAAACATTGTATCAGAGAGC
>JALLOH010000846.1 GCA_027717655.1 Acidobacteriia bacterium AH_259_A11_L15 | reverse complement strand
GTGGTGGTGCGGAGCGAAGCGGCGGCGCTGCGGGCGCTGGCGCAGTGGCGAGCGGGGCAGAAGTTTTTGCGGCTGCGGACGGAGCTGGACCGGGAAGGGCTGCGGCGGTTCCTGGTGAGCCGCGGGGGGAAGAACGTGACGGCCAAGCTGGTGGAAGGGCGGCTGCGGCGAGCGGGCATCGGGCTGGAGCGGCGGGAGAGTTGGTTTTACCAGGTGGACCGCCGGGCGGTAGAGCGC
>JALLOH010000845.1 GCA_027717655.1 Acidobacteriia bacterium AH_259_A11_L15 | reverse complement strand
ACCTTGTCTCCCTCAGCGAGTATGTCGTCAACGCTAAGCCGAAGATCAGAGAACGCCGCCCGGTACTCGGTGACAATTTCTTTGAGACCTTCTGGGCCTCCTGCCGCGTCGGGGCTTGCCGGATCGTGAAGGACATAGTTGGGGGCCACGAGCTCATCGACCACCGCAAGGTTTCCCTCGTTGAAGACCTCCTCGAAGAAACGGCGGATAGCGGCCTTGTTTGCTTCCGACATTTGT
>JALLOH010000084.1 GCA_027717655.1 Acidobacteriia bacterium AH_259_A11_L15 | reverse complement strand
CCCCATGGTGTGGTGCAGCAGGATGTAGGCCGTGCCCGGAGTGCGCGGGCCGCCGTTGGTGCCGATGACCCCGTCGGTCGCCAAGGTCACCTTCAACTGCTCGGACTCGAACCAGAGCTCCAGGAAATCCGCCACGCTCTGCGTCAGGATTTTCAGGTGGCCCACGAGTTCCTGGCGGGGCAGGCGCAGCATCCGCCAGCCCAGCTTCCCCAGTCCCCAGAGATCACGCGGGCGACGGCTCAGCTCCGGCGGCGGCGCGAGCAGCAGCGGCTCCACGAACCGCGCCAGCCGCTCCAGAAAATCCTCATACTCGGGATAGACTTCGGCGTCCCGCTTCGAGAACTTGGCAATCTCCTCGCGAGTCTTCCCCGGGTCCGCCCACAGTAGCAGGGAGCGGCCGTCAGGAAACGGGGTGAAAAAGGCCGGGTCCTTGGGCAGGATGCGGTAGCCGAACCGCTCCAGCTCCAGCTCCCGGATGATGCGCTCCTGCAGGAGACTGCACAGGTAGGCGGCGGTCGAAACCTTGAAGCCCGGCCAGACTTCTTCCGTCACGCAGGCCCCGCCCACCAGCGGCCGCCGCTCCAGCACCAGCACTCGCAGCCCGCCGCGGGCCAAGTACGCCGCCGCCACCAGCCCGTTGTGCCCCCCACCGACTACAATGATGTCGTAGTTCTTCGCCATCGTCGGCAATCATACCCAAAACACCGGGTCGGACGGACATTCCTGCTTTGCCCTGAGCTTGCCGAAGGGTCTATCCCCGCCTCGCTCCTCGATCAATCAGTAGGACAGACATTCCTGTCTGTCCCCGCTTCGCCGTCCCCTTCCCCAAACCCGCCAATTCTCCTTCGCAATGAATCCGTAGTAAAATGATTTTTGTTGCAGCCCTGCCAGAACGAGGAGAGTGTTCCATGTCTGGACAAGCGGTGGACGTGAAAGCCCGGGTCGGCGAATTCACCAACGAGCCGCTGGTGGACTTCAGCCAGGGGGAAAACCGCCGGAAGATGAAAGAAGCGCTGGCGAAGGTGAAGGGTGAGCTCGGCCGCGAGTACGAGCTCCGCATCGGCGCCGAGCGCCTCCAGACGAAGGAAAAGATAAAATCCATCAACCCTTCCCACCCTGACCAGGTGGTGGGCGTCTTCCACGGGGGCACGCCCGAGCTGGTCGAGAAAGCCGTCGAGACCGCGGCGCGCACCTTCGAAACCTGGAAAGAAGTCCCCTACCAGCAGCGCGCCGACACCCTGTTCCGCGCCGCCGAGCGCATGCGCCGGCGCAAATTCGAGCTCTCCGCCTGGATGATCTACGAAGTGGGAAAGACCCGGGTGGAAGCGGACGCCGACACCGCCGAGGCCATCGACTTCTGCGAATTCTACGGCCGCGAGATGCTCCGCCTGGGGCCGCCGCAGCCGCTCACGCCCGTGCCGGGCGAGAAGAACTACCTGGAATACATCCCGCTGGGCGTGGGCGCGGTCATCCCCCCGTGGAACTTCCCCGCCGCCATCATGATCGGGATGACCACGGCGGCGATCGTCACCGGAAACACGGTGGTGCTGAAGCCTTCGAGCGACTCCCCCACCATCGCCGCCAAATTCGTCGACATCATGGAGGAAGTCGGGCTGCCGCCCGGGGTGCTGAACTTCCTGCCCGGACGCGGCAGCCAGGTGGGCGACCCGCTGGTGCTGCATCCGAAGACGCGCTTCGTGGCCTTCACGGGCTCGAAGCAAGTCGGGCTGCGCATCAGCGAATTGGCCGCCAAGCCCCAGCCGGGCCTGAAGTGGGTTCGCCGCACCGTGCTGGAGATGGGCGGCAAGGACGCCATCATCGTGGATAACGAAGCTGACCTGGACGCCGCCGCCGACGGCGTGGCGGCCGCCGCCTACGGCTACCAGGGACAGAAGTGCTCCGCTTGCTCGCGGGCCATCGTGGTGAAGGACGTCTACCCGGAATTCCTGAAGAAGCTGGAAGAGCGGGTGAAGAAAATTACCGTCGGCCCGGCCGAGGACCCGAACAACTACATGGGGCCGGTCATCAACCACTCGGCGATGAAGTCCATCCTGGAGTACATCGAAATCGGCAAGAAGGAAGGACGCCTGCTCACGGGCGGCGTGGCCGTGAAGGACAAGGACGGCTACTTCCTGACGCCCACCGTCTTCGCCGACCTCGCCCCCAAGGCCCGCATCACCCAGGAGGAAATCTTCGGGCCGGTGCTGGCGGTTATCCCGGCCAAAGACTACGACCAAGCCCTCGAAATCGCCAACGACACCGAGTACGGCCTGACCGGCAGCGTCTACTCGAAGAACCCGGAGAAGCTCCGCCGGGCCGCCAGCCGGTTCCACGTCGGCAACCTCTACCTCAACCGCAAGTGCACCGGCGCCAAAGTCGGCGCCCACCCCTTCGGTGGCTTCAACATGTCGGGGACCGACTCCAAGGCCGGCGGGCGCGACTACCTGTTGCTTTTCCTGCAAGCCAAAGCCGTCTCGGAGAAGCTCGCCTGAGCCGCCACTGATGACCCACGAGCTGGCACTGCTGGCCCTGACCGCCGCCGGCCTGGGTGTCCTGCACGCCGCCCTGGGCCCCGACCATTACCTGCCCTTCCTGCTGATGGGGCGGGCGGGCGGCTGGTCGCGGCGGAAGACCCTGGCGGTGACGCTCGCCTGCGGCACCGGGCACGTGTTGAGCTCAGTGGCGCTGGGCGGGGCCGGCATCGCACTCGGCCTGGCCGTCTCCCGCCTGGAAGCGCTGGAAGCCTGGCGGGGACAATGGGCGGTCTGGGGCCTGATTGCCTTTGGGCTGGTCTATTTCGTCTGGGGACTGCGGCGGGCCCACCGCCACCGGCCGCACAGCCACGCCCACCTGCACCCCGACGGCACGGTGCACGCTCACCGCCACGTCCACGAAGGCCAGCACCTGCACGTGCACCCCGCCACGGAGCCCGCCGGGCCGGTGGTGCGGATGACGCCCTGGGTGCTGTTCACGATTTTCGTATTCGGGCCCTGCGAGCCGCTGATCCCGCTGGTGATGGTGCCGGCGGCACAGCAGAGCCTCGGCGGCGTGGTGCTGGTGACGGTAGTTTTCGGGATCGCCACCTTGGCCACGATGGCGCTGGCCGTAACCGTTTGTCAGTTAGGGCTGGAGAAGCTGCCGCTCGGCCGCCTGGAGCGCTACACGCACGCTCTGGCCGGGGCCGCCCTGGCCCTCTGCGGCGTCGCCCTCCAGGTTTTCGGGCTCTAGCTCGCCTACAGACCCTTCCGGCGGCGGAACGCCCGCACCACTTCTTCGACGTCGCGGTGCTCCCCGTCCAGCGCGTAGTTCAGCCGCCGCATCTCCTCGGCCGTAATCTTCCCCGCCAGCTCCTCGAGTGCCTGCCGAATTTCCGGGTGGCGGTCCAGAGTTTCCCGATGCACGACCGGCACGGCCTCATAGGGCGGGAAATAGTTGCGGTCATCTTCGAGGACTTTCAGGTCGAGGGCTTGAATCAACCCGTCGGTGGAGTTGCCCGCCACCAAATCCACCTGCCCTTCTTTCAGCGCGCGGTAGAGCAGCCCCAGGTCCATAATGCGCGGCGAGTGCCCGAAACGCAGGTCGTAGGTTTCCACCAGTCCCTGATAGCCGTCCGGGCGTTCCATGAACTCGTAGCCGAAGCCCGGGCGCCACTGGCGCGCCAGCCGGGCCACGTCGGAAATAGTTTCCAAGCTATGGCGTCGGGCATCCTCGCCGCGGACTACGATAGCGAAAGTGTTTTCGAAGCCCAGCGGCTCGGTGACCACCAGGTTGAAGCGCTCGGCGTAGGCGTCCCGCACCTGCTCGTAGACCTGGCGGGGCGAGCCCCGGGGCGCTTCTTCCAGGATGGCGGTGAGCGCTGTCCCGGTGTATTCCACGTAAAGGTCGATGCGTCCCGCCAGGACGGACTGGTGGCAGATGTAAGTCCCGCCCAGGTAGAAGCGCCGCTCGACTTCCAGCCCGGTCCGCTCTTCCAGGTGCTGGGCAATCAGCTCCCCCAGCACCACCTGCTCGGTGAAGTTCTTCGAGCCGATAACGATTCGGTTGGGATCGCGCACGCCGCAGGCGGCCAACAAAATTAGGAAGCAAACAGCAAATCCTAGCAATCGGTTTGAGGCCGAGGTCATCTTTCAGGTATCCAAATGGCGGCCTTCTCGTCTCCAAAACTTTCTATTTCCCTCTCCAGAAACCTAATACCAACCCAGGCACACACCAACGAATCAATTGCATCTTCGAATCGTTTCAAGTGGTTCAAGGCCCTTACATGATCGGCTCTGGGAAGAGGCAAATCTACTGCGTGAATTTCTTTCTCTAACCTGTTTAGTATCCTTTCATGCTCGGTCAACAGCTTTCTGATGCGGACTTCCTTGGAGTCGCCGGGCCAGTACCGAGTTGTTTTTGTCACCTTGTAGGGAACGCGATAGGAACTATTCAACAGTCGGAGGAGCGCTGGGTGAGGATATGTCTCCACCAGCCACTTGCCTCGGTTTGCTTCTTTTCCCCGAACCGCAAGGCGAAAGCCTAGGTCAGCAAATCCTTCTCGGAAGATTTCGCTGATTCGGCCTGGACGGTCTGCGCTTGGGCTGTGGACGGCACATCCTCTCCCACCGAACCGCTTTGAAACCCCATCATCCGCAGAACGCCGACCCCGAATCGGTGTCAAAGAAAGCGGAAGATCTGCGACGACAACCGCGGTGTTTCCAGACCCGACCATCCTTTGGGCGGCTTTCAGTAGGTCGTCAGGTACAGGCGTGCCTCCTTGTACGGACAGGGACCAATCAAGCAGGCGACCGTCTGCGCGCTCAAGGTACGTTTCGTAACTTGGTGCGACAGCAACACATTCCCATCCGTTTGCCGTACGAGCTAGGAGTGCTACTCCGCTCGGCTGCCCAGTCGTCCAAGCAGCGTCAATACCCAGAATAAAGTCCATGTTCTCCTCACCAAGGACATCGGGACTACTGCGCCGGGCGCAGGCGCCGCTCGATCAATCCCAGAGTCCCGTCCGCCAGCAGGGCCAGCAGGGCGGCGGGGATGGCGCCGGCCAGGATGAGTTGATTGCTGACCATGGCCAGCCCGCGGAAGATGTATTCGCCCAAGCCGCCGGCCCCAATGGCGGCGGCGATGGTGGCGACGCCCACCGAGGTTACGGCGGCCACCCGAATCCCAGCGATGATCACTCCCAGGGCCAGCGGCAGCTCCACTTTGAAGAGCAACTGCCGGTCAGTCAGGCCCATGCCGCGCCCGGCTTCGACTACCGCGGGGTCAACCCCCGTAATCCCCGCGTAGGTGTTGCGGATGATGGGCAGCAAGGCGTAGAGGGTCAGGGCGGTGATGGCGATGCGGTCGGCGCGCTCCCCCAGCCAGGGCAGCGGCAAGAGGAACGCGAACAGGGCCAGGCTGGGAATGGTTTGCATGATGTTGGCGCCGCCCAGCACCGGCCGGCGCGCGCGCGGCCAGCGCGTCAGCAGGATGCCCAGCGGCAGCCCAATGGCCACCGCCAACAGGATGGAGACGCCCACCAGCCACAGGTGCTCGAGCGTCAGCTCCAGCACCCCCTCGCGGTTGCGCAGAAAGAATTCCAGCAGGCTCATCTCTCACCTCGCTCTGTGGGGTTTTCGGCGGTGCGGAAGGCGGCCGCGTAGTCGGCGGCCAGTGGGTCCGGGGCGCGCAGGAATTCTTCCGGGGTATAGAGGCCCACCAGGCGGCCGGCTTCCAGCAAGCCGATGCGCGTGGCCACCAAGAGCGCCTCCCGCAGGTCGTGCGTGACGAAGACGATGGTCTTCCGCAGCCGCCGCTGCAACGACTGGAACTCGCGCTGCAGCTCGGCCCGGGTCAGCGGGTCGAGCGCCCCGAAGGGTTCGTCCATCAAGAGCATGGGCGGGCCGGCCGCCAGCGCCCGCGCCACGCCTACCCGCTGCCGCTGGCCCCCGGAGAGCTCGTGCGGGTAGCGCGCGGCCATCGCCGGCTCGAGCCCCACTAGGTCCAGCAGCTCCCGCACGCGCTCGCGCCTCTTTTCCGCCGGCCAACCCTCGGCCGCCGGCACCAAGCCCACGTTCCGCTCCACGGTGCAGTGCGGGAAGAGGCCGATTTCCTGGATGACGTAGCCGATGCGCCGCCGCAGGCGGATCGGGTCCCACACCAGCGTCCCCCGGCCTTCGACCAACACCTCCCCTTCCGTCGGAACCAGTAGCCGGTTGATCAGCTTGAGGGTGGTGGTCTTGCCGGAGCCGCTGCGCCCCAGCAGCACCAGGGTCTCGCCCCGGCGCACTTCCAGGTTCAATCGGTGAAGAATTGTCTGCCGGGAATCCAGCTGGTAGGAAACGCCTCGAAACTCGATGACCACGTCATTGGCACCCCCCGCCAGCATAGGCGTATGCTATCATTTTCCTTTCCAACAACAGGACACACAATCGAAAGGGGGGGCGAATGGAAATCAGACGCATCGAACCAGAGAAGGCCAAGGAGCTGCTCGATTCCGGGGACTACACTTATCTCGACGTACGCACCGTGCCGGAGTTCCAGGCGGGGCACGTGCCGGGGGCGAAGAACATCCCCGTGGTGGAGCCGGACCCCTACGGGCAGATGCAGATGAACCCGCTCTTCCTCGAGGTGGTGGGGAAGAACTTCGACCCGCAGGCCAAAATCATCACCGGCTGCCAGAAGGGGGGCCGCTCGCTGAAGGCGGCGCAGCTCTTACAGCAGGCGGGCTTTCAAAACGTGGTGGACATGCGCGGCGGGTTCGGCGGCGAAACCGACCCAATGGGGCAGATTACCTTCCCCGGCTGGAAGCCGCGCGGGCTGCCGCTCTGCCAGAACTGCTCCCCGCAGGACAGCTACGAGGCACTGGCCAAGAAGTAGCTAGCGGGGCAGGCCACCGCTTTTAGCGGGGCAGGCGGTCAATCTTGGCCGCCATAATGAAGTCGCTCTCGCTCAAGCCGTTGACCGCGTGCGTCCACAGGGTAACTTCGACTTTGCCCCAGGCCAGCAAGAGGTCGGGGTGGTGGCCCTGCTCTTCGGCCAGCTCGCCGACTCGGTTGGTGAACTCGAGCGCCTTCCGGAAGTCGGGGAACTTGAAGGTCTTGACCAGGTGGTGTTCTTCGACCACCGTCCACTCCTGCACCTGCTTTTGCAGGTCGGCCAACGCCGGACCCTTCAGCGGGGGCACGCCGCCCCGGCAGGGTACGCACTGTTTATCCGCCAGTCGCTCCGGCATCCCGCCTCCTCGGCCCGCCTAAGCGGAGAGCTTTTCAGTCTCCGCCTTCAAGTGCTCCTCCCCGGCGGCCTGCGCTTCTTCCCGGGTGGGGAACTTCTTCTGGCCCAGGACGAGCGCGGACTTCCCGCCTTCCTCCCGCAAGCGCAGCTTGTAAGTCCACTCGCAGCCCACCTGCATGGAGATGGCTTCGCCCGTCCAGCGTCCCATAGGCAATTCTCAACAGCAGTCGAATTGTAGCAGACCGCCGGGGAGAACTTCGAGCCCGGGCGCCTCCGCCAGGACTTCGTCTTCGGCAGCCTCGCGCGTGATGTCTTCTGCTGC
>JALLOH010000844.1 GCA_027717655.1 Acidobacteriia bacterium AH_259_A11_L15 | reverse complement strand
AGCGCGTGCTCACCAACGACCCCGGCCTCGGCATCGCCCGCCACGCCGACGCCGGCTACCCCACCGCCCAAGCCTTCGCCCGCCAGCGCAGCGTCAAGATTCCGATGTCATAAGGGGACGGCTCGGCTGCGCTCACCGCAGGCAAGCCCCTGCCCTACCCGGACTGCTGTGGGACTAAGGTGTGTTTGGCAGGACAGGCATTCTTGCCTGTCCAAGACAGACAGGAATGTCTGTCCT
>JALLOH010000843.1 GCA_027717655.1 Acidobacteriia bacterium AH_259_A11_L15 | reverse complement strand
ATTCCGGACACCGAAATTGGTGTCAAAAACTCAAAACTCAAGGTCTGACCCCCTGACCTCCAAGAGCCCGCCCCTACCTCGAGTTCAGCGTCAGCAGTACTGGTGAAAGGAGGAGATTGAGTGCCCGACCGCGGCGGCAACAGAGGAGAGCCAGGGGAGACTACCCTGGCCCTTTTTTATGTGAACTTTGCTCTAAGTGCCTCGCTAAGGCTCCATTGGCTTCCCTTCCTTGTGGAC
>JALLOH010000842.1 GCA_027717655.1 Acidobacteriia bacterium AH_259_A11_L15 | reverse complement strand
AAAGTAAAAAGTCAAAAGTAAAAAGTAAGGCCGACCTTTGCCTTTTACCTTTGAACTTTTTACCTCGCGACGAAACTATTTCTGTTTCGTCGCGCAGACCATGTCTGTCAGGAGCAAATAATGATGTTAAGCCTCACGGCCGATTAGTACTGGTTAGCTTCACGCCTCACAGCGCTTCCACACCCAGCCTATCAAACTCGTAGTCTACGAGTGGCCTTTAGGGAGGTTACCCTCCGGG
>JALLOH010000841.1 GCA_027717655.1 Acidobacteriia bacterium AH_259_A11_L15 | reverse complement strand
CGAGAAGGACGACATCGCGCTGACCGGCCTGGCGACCACATCGACCAACGAGTTCGCCGAGGTCGTGCTCGGCGGCACGCTGGCGATCCCCGCGGCGGTTGCCTTCTTCGGCCTCGAGCGCACGCAGGAGCTGGCCTCCAACTCATACGACATGGCATTCGCCGTGATGCCCGCCCTCTTCCAGCAGCTGCCCGCCGGGCAGATCTTCGGAGCGCTCTGGTTCGCGCTGCTGTTCATCGC
>JALLOH010000840.1 GCA_027717655.1 Acidobacteriia bacterium AH_259_A11_L15 | reverse complement strand
TCGGATGCGTCATCACGTTGCTCACCACCGGCACCTCGGAGCCCGTCACTTCGAGGCGCTCGAGATCGAACGGCACCGCGAGGATCGAACCCGCCCTTGCGAACACCAAATGTCCCGTGGGCGCGTACCAACCGTAGGAACCGCCTTGGACTAGGGTCTTCCGCTCGCCCGTCTGCAACGAAAGCACATCGATGTAAGCGTCATCGAAGGAAATCAGATCGCCCCGACCCACTGTAAAGA
>JALLOH010000839.1 GCA_027717655.1 Acidobacteriia bacterium AH_259_A11_L15 | reverse complement strand
GTCGAAGGGTCTGCCGTACGCCCGATTCTAGTCAGAGGTTCCCGGCCTCGCAAGCCGCCGCTTCCTTTAACTAATTCGATTGCTTTCCCAGGTCCCGGTAGCGGCGAGGAATGCGCCCGCATTCCTCGTCGGCTTTTTGGGGTCTCAAAGCAGCGGCGATCCTTTGCCCCGGCGCCCAGTGAGGAAAGGTAGCGCGGGTTCCCCGAGTGCACACGAGGGGCACCCGCGGCTTTCTAACAT
>JALLOH010000838.1 GCA_027717655.1 Acidobacteriia bacterium AH_259_A11_L15 | reverse complement strand
CGGTAGAACCTTCCCGCGGCCACATTCTCCAGCACGTCCACCGTTCCGCTGGGCCACCGGATTTCGACGCGTTCGGCGCGGTTCGCCTGGCCCAGGCCGAAGTGGACCCGGCGGTCGCTGGAGGAAAGATAACTGCCGCCACCGACGACGTGCTGCGTCTGGGTATGGCCGCCGGCGGTCAACCGGATGCGCGCTCCGATGGGGTCGGGCGGGCTTCTTGTTCCCTCCAGGGAGAGGGAG
>JALLOH010000837.1 GCA_027717655.1 Acidobacteriia bacterium AH_259_A11_L15 | reverse complement strand
GTCCAGCCGATGGCCAGGCGGGGCCCGATGCGATCGGCAAACAGCATGGCGCCCACCGAGGGCACGATCAAGTAGCAAAACACCAGCAGCACCCCGGCGATGGCTACGGCGGAGGTGATCGCCAAGCCGAACGAGGCGTAGAAGAGGAAGTCCCAGAGGCGGATGGAGACCCCTTGCGCGGCCGCCCCCTGAGGGTTGAGAGAGATAAGCAGGAACTTGCGGCGGAACAGGTAGTGGAAC
>JALLOH010000836.1 GCA_027717655.1 Acidobacteriia bacterium AH_259_A11_L15 | reverse complement strand
GGGCTCTACTACGGAATTCGCGGAGGTCATAAGGTGGGTCAGCTGATCTTTACCGATCCTCGCCAACTACGACGTAGCCTGATCCCACCTACTATGTTGCTGGCGGCAATTACGGCGGTCTTCCTGAAACTCTTCATTGGGTAAGCCTATGGCAAGCAAAATCAGGTGGAACGAACTGGCGGCTGTAGTGACCGTTATGGCAATTCTGATCGGCCTGCCGGCAGCCCTCTGGTACTGGCGG
>JALLOH010000835.1 GCA_027717655.1 Acidobacteriia bacterium AH_259_A11_L15 | reverse complement strand
CCGCCGGGCTGCCCCCACGCCCCAAACCCTCCGCCTGACCGCGGCGTGTGCAGCCGCCAGGGAGGCCTCTGCCCCTCCCAGACTAAAGAGGCCATCATGCATGTGGTCCGGGTGGAAAACGGCACGCTGGTGGTCACCTACCGCTGCTTGACCCGATTGACCGCGCCACTTTCCCGTCTTACTATCCCAGCCTGACCCCCGGTTCCGCCCTGCGCGTAGGGTAGGAACATCGCCTGGGTGC
>JALLOH010000083.1 GCA_027717655.1 Acidobacteriia bacterium AH_259_A11_L15 | reverse complement strand
CCACCAGCTGGCGTAGGCATTGTCGGTCTTCCCTCGAGCCATCTGCAGCGCCTCTGTCAAACGAAAAGGAGGCAACCTGTGCCGGGAGGCCCCTTCGAGAACTCGTCAACCCGTGCAACCTGGTTGCACAGGTTGTTGCCTCCCTACTAGGCTTTCGCTTTCCTTTCGCTATACTATCGGAACTGAATTCCCGTGTCAAGAGAGCTACGGGCAAGCAAGAAGCTCCCTTCAGTCTTGCTGCGGAGCAAAGCGAGAACCATGGTACTGGCAGTAGCGACGCAACTAGGGACCGCCAAGTACAAGTCCGAGGGTGGTTAGCAAGGAGCCATTGGTCGTGACAAGAGCAGGGGGGTTTTCCCTCTGGCTGATGCCCACTGCAGACCTCCGGGAAAAGCTCGCTCAAACGATCCATCGCCTGGCCCGGCTCTACGGAACCCCCATCTTTGAGCCCCACGTCACCCTCTTGGGCGGCCTGGCGGTGTCCGAAGACGAAGCGCTATCGAAGACGCAGCAGCTCTCCACCCGGCTTCGACCCTTCGAAGTCAGGCTGGGCAGAGCCGACTACCTGGCGGAGTATTTCCTGTGCCTTTTTCTCCGGGTGGAGGAGACCGAGCCGCTGCTCGAGACCAACTTCAAAGCTCGCCAGGTTCTCGATCGATACTCCGACCCGAGGTACTACCCCCATCTCAGCCTGATGTATGGGAGCCTGGGGCCGGGGAGGAAACAAACCATCGTTCCAACCGTGTCGCATCATTGTGAGGCTAGATTTGAGGTGGAGCGTCTCCACCTCTACTCAACCGAGGGGGAGCCGGGAGATTGGTACCGCGTAAGTGAGTTCCCTTGTGGTAAGCCGACGAATTAACTCCTCTAAACCACCCTTGATGTTACTCGCATAACTAGAATACTACCCGATTGCCCGCCTGCTTGGATTTGGCGGTGTTAGAATGCTGCGCAACCCTCCCTAAGGGGAATCATGGGACAACGGCGATGCTTTGCCCTCACTGCGGTCACGAGGTAGACCAGACAGACAAGTCGTGTCCGGCCTGTGGGGGTATGTTGTCAGCACCCGCCTCGCCGGCTCCGCCCAAACGCCAAGCTGATCGGCGGCAGTCCGAGGCTTCCCGGCGACGCAGTCCCCGGATCGAGCTAGAGATTCCTGTGCTGGTCCGCTGGGTGAGCAAGACCGGATCGGCCTCGGAGGAAGCCAGCAAGACCGACGTGGTGAATGCCCACGGCTGTACGGTTGGCTTGAAAGGGATCCTGTTCGACGGGTTGCCGGTGGAAGTAGAGAACAGCTCCAGCAAGGCGGCGCAGAAAGGCCGGGTGGCCTATTCTGGCGCCAGCGGACCCGACGGCCGCGCCCACGTGGCGATCGAGTTTGACGAGCCCGATGTATATTTTTGGGGAACGGAATACGCCGTGACTGCCGCCGCCCCCATCCCGGTGTCTGCGACCGCCAGACCGCAAGAAGAACGGAGACAGCATCCACGCTACAAGTGTGAGGGCCGGGCGGGATTGCTGGTCGAGGGGATGGAGGTAGAGACGGCCGGAACCCTAAGCGACATCAGCCGGGGCGGCTGCTACGTCGAGACCATGTCGCCTCTGGCCGTGGAAACCCCCGTGCACGCTACCCTAGAAGTCAAAGACGTGAGGATTGAGGCCGAGGCGGTGGTGCGGGCCTCTCACCCGGCGATGGGCATGGGACTCCACTTTGTCGAGCTGGACGCGGAGAACCAGGCGCGCCTGCAGAAATTGTTGGCTGAGCTGGCTCCGGAATCCAAAACCGCAGCCGCCGTGACTACAGCAAGTGTCCGACGCAGGCCCTCCCCGGCGAAGAGGGAGGACTCCTCGGCCGTCCTGGAAGCTCTCGTACGGGTCCTGGGATCGAAGGGGGTCCTTACTCGGGAGGAGCTTATGCAAGCGATCGAAGAGGTGAAGGCAGACTCCTCTCTGTTCGACTAGCCTCCGAGACCTTTGCGGCCAGGCCCGCCAGCCAACCTGCTTCGGCAGGCAAGCAAGAGTTTGCTATTCGTAGATTTCGCGGCGGTGACGGACTCGATAGAAGAGGAGAGTCCGGCCTTCAATATCAAAGCGAACTCTGTAATCCCTCTCCAGCCCGCGTAGAGGTGATCGCGCAAGTCTTCGCGAAGTCCAAGGATTCTTCTCCTTTGTGCACTAGGCTGCCATCCCGATCTGCCAGCGCGGCTGGGCTTCCTCAAGGACACGCAGCAGCCCCGGCATGCCCTTGACGTTCTCGCTGCATATGTTAACCTTTGGTTAATATGATAATTAACCCGGGGCGATTGGAGCCGATCCTCAAGGAAGCACCTCGCTGGGCGCCTCTGCTGGACCGGGCGCTTCTACTAAAACCATCCGCGCTGGAACCGAATGAGTTGCGCTACCTGAGACTGCGGGTCGGATGGACTGCTGCCGAGGTCGCCCAGGCTCTCGGCGTCGGCTCCAATGTGACGGTGGCGCGGTGGGAAGGTGGGGCCCGCCGAATTCCCCGCCCCACCGAAGAGCTCTTCCGGCTTTTCGTCGCCAGCGCCCTGGGGGCTCCCCCGCTGTGCACCCTTCTCATGCAGTTTCGCTCCTCCTGGCGGCAAGCGGGCGCCCCAGTAGAAATTCATCTCCTCCCGGAGGAAGACCGCTTTGAATATCGCTGGCGGGTATGTCCCCAGAGGATTCCGCGGTCCCTGCACCGATTTTTTTGGGATACGGCCCCGCTCAAACTGGATTTGAAGCGTCACGCCCGCTACATCATCACCCGTGTCCTCGAGAAGGGCGATCTCGAGGACTGGAGTTGGCTCCAATGGACCTACGGGGCGGAACGACTCCGAGAGACACTCGAACAGAATCGCCAAGTCTCGCCGGCTACCGTCGCACTGTGGCGGGAAATTCTCCTCCCCGCCCCCGAGGAGGGTTAGTGCACCTGGAGGTTCTCCCCCCGCGGGTGCGCCGCCTCTGTCAGAGGCTCGTGCGTCTGCCGGCGCTCCGGCCTTTCTATCTGGCCGGAGGAACCGGCCTCGCTCTCCATCTGGGCCACCGCCGTTCGGAGGATCTAGACTTTTTCTCTCGCCGCCTGTTTCGTCCGCCCACGCTGGCCCGGGCCCTGGCGGCCATCGACGTGCCCAAACACCTGAGCCTCGGGCAGGGCAGCGTGGAGTGTTGGCTCGCGGGCTTCAAGATGCAATTGCTTCACTACCCCTATCGACTGCTAAATAAACTGCACCAGACAGAACTGGGACCCCTAGCCGACCCTCTCGACATTGCCCTGATGAAGCTGACCGCAATGAGCCAGCGAGGCAGTAAGCGGGATTTCGTCGACCTAGTATGTTTTATGCGTAGCCACCGGCAATTTCCCCTGCACGAATTGCTCGAGTTGCTGCCCCAGAAGTATGGCCGAATCAACCGGGGCCACTATCTGCGCGCGCTGGTCTATTTTCAGGATGCCGAACGAGAACCTATGCCCCGGATGCGCCGGCCCTTGAGCTGGAAGGAGGTCAAAGACTACCTACGGCAAGGAGTCGCAGAACTCCTGCGCCAGTAGTAAGGAACAAGCCTGGTTACTGGCTGCCTCTATTGCTTCTAACTATAGGAGGTCGAACCGATGAGTCGAATCTATCGAATCCTGGTCGAATCCTGCTGGGGCCTGGGGGTGCTCAGCACGCTGGTCGCCGTGGCCCTGAAGCTGGTGCCCACCTGGGCGGAGATGGTCCGCACCACGCCGCGGGGGGGACTCGTTCTCGCTGGAGTCCTTTTCCTCTGTGTGCTGGCGACCCGAAAGATGGAGCGCTTGCAGTCGCCCGCGTCCTAACACACCAACTCCCGCGAGACAGCCAGCGGGGGACAACTCACGGCTCCTCTCTGACGCTATGGATACAGTGGGTTGGGTAATCATTCTGACTGGATTAGTCTTCGGTCAATCCAAGGATCTCCAGCGTCAGCTCCTGGCCAGGAAATAGAAAAGCGAGAATCCAAACCGCCTTCCGTTGTTCATCATATTCATACAAAACGCCCACAGTCTCTTTCACTATAATATCTCGTACTGCGGCCAATTGGGGAATTTGTTCACCTTCCGGGATTTGACGACCCAGGTGGGGAAACTGGGCCAACCCTTCCACCGCAGCCAGCACTGCCTCCCCGAGTTTGCGGGTGCGGATCTGCAGCAGTTGACGCTCGATCAAGTCGGTCCAACGAATCGCAACCAAGCCAGTTCACCGGCGGGCGCGACGTGGTTTCTTCCAGCGCCGCTTGAAGGCTTGGCGAACCTCTTCCATCGATCGAGTCCTGCCTTCGGCCACTGCGCGTCGCCCGGCCTCGACGAGGGCTACAACCCGTAACCGCTCCATCTCCTGTCGCTGCCGTTCGTGGGCTTCTAGCCCCAGCAGGATCGCGCGGCCCCGGCCCCGCTGGGTCACGAGTAGCGGTTTGCCTTCCCGGTCGATGCGTTCCAAGATCCGGCGGGCATCATGTTGAAGCTCCGCCACGGTGATCGTTTCTGCCATTGTGTTCCCCTTAACTAGATCATACGTACATATACTCTAGATATCATTTAGTCTCAAGGAGAAACACGGCCGCTACAGTCCTTTGCTCTTTGGCCCGTGTAGAGGTGATCGCGCAAGTCTTCGCTTAGTCCGAAGATTCCTCTCTCTTCTCTCGGCGGGCTAGGTAGCGCTTGCCGTCCTTCTTTCGTGACCTTCGGCCCAAGGTTTGCGCTAGGCATGGCGACGGGCACCGTGCAGAATACCGAGGACAATGATCTGCTGCCCTTTTACTTGGTAGAAGACCAGCCAGGGGCCGACGGGGAACCAATGGTAGCCACGGTAGCGACCGCGGCGGCGTTCAGGGTACATATGGGGATACTGGGCCGCATTTCGGATTCCCTTTAGGATGTCTTCCCCGATGACGGAAGGCACTCGTTCCAGATGTCGCAGGGCCGTAGTCGTCCAACGGATCTTCTTCACTTGCGGCGGACGATTCGTTCAGCCTCTGCGTGGGAATGCAGACGGCCGGTGCGGCTGTCTTCGGCCGAAGACTCCATCATTCTGCGAAAGGCAGGATCTTGCTCCAGCTCGTCCAGATAGGTTTCCATGGCCGCGTATACGCGCAGAGCTTCTCGTACCACAAAGCTGCGGTTGTTGCCCCGCGGGCGGGCCAGCTCGTCCAGCAAAGCCTTGCTTTCCTCGTCCAGAACCACTTGGCATTTCATCCGACTTTCCTCCCAAGAGCTCCTACCCATACTATGCCACCTTATTCCCTCCTTGTCAATACAAGGGAGGCTAACATCCCGGTCGCGCAAGCGCATCGGCTGGTGTTCGAGCTGCTGCAGGGGGCCGGTCCAAGGCGCCGTCCAGGGGGGCTTCTGAGTCCTTTCCTTTCTGGTAACTTCCGTGGTGGTTCTGTAATCTTTATCTTCTCCTAAGCGACCTCCACCTTCACCGGCGGCGGCACCGGCAGTCCCGCCCGCAGGCGTTGCTGGCGATCCAGCTGAGCCAGGGTACGATCGATGGCCCGTCCGAAAATTCCTTCGTAGCGCTGCAGCTCTTCGGTGGCCCGCTTCTCTGGCGCAAGAGGAGTTCTTTCTTAGTCATCCTTAGTCTTCGCTCAGCCCAAGCATTTGCGGCGTCAACTCTTGTCCAGGAAATAGAAGCGTCAAGATCCAGACCGCATCCCGTTCCTCGTCATATTCGTAGAGAACCCGCACAGTATCTTTCACCGTAAAATCCCGTACGTTGGCCAGTGGAGGAAACTGTTCACTCTCGGGGATTTGGCAACCCAAGTGGGGAAACCGGGCCAATCCTTCTACAGCCGCCAGCACGGCCTCCCCGAGTCTGCGGGTGCGGATCTGCAACAATTGGCGCTCGGCCAAATCCGTCCAGCGAATTGCGGCCAAACCACCTCACCTCTGGGCCCGACGCGGTTTCTTCCAGCGTTGCTCGAAGGATTGGCGTACCTCTGCCATCCACCGAGTCCTGCCTTTGGCCACCGCGCATCGCCCAGCCTCGACTAGGGCCAGAACCCTCAACCGCTCGATCTCTTGTTGCTGGCGTTCGTGGGCGTCCAACCCCACCAAGATCGCACGGCCCCGACCCCGTTGGGTCACCAGCAGTGGCTCGCCTTCCCGCTCTATCCGTTCCAAGACCCGGCGGGCGTCATGCTGAAGCTCCGCCACGGTAATCGTTTCCGCCATCTTCCTCCTCCTAATTGGATTATAGTTATGTTTAATCTAAATATCACCTAGTGTCAAGCGAAATTGCGCGCCGACTGAGGGGGCGGTCCGTTTGGGTCTGCCAGCCTCCGAAAAGGCGCATCCAGAATCAGGCTATGTCGGTTTCCGTCCTCTAGTCCGTCTTCAAGGGGGTGCGGCTGACTGCGTACCCCAGGCCCAGAATCGTGACAAAAATGAGCGCATCGGCGGCAATCTGCAGGTTGAAATCCGCAAAGCCGTGAAAGAGCAGCGCCAGAACGCTGCCGCAGCAACCGAGGAGCAGGAACCGGTCCCTTCCCCGCTCGGCCCGGTAGAAGGCGACGATCTGACGAATCAGCAGCGCAAAGATCAGCCCAAAAAAAAGCGCCGCCCCGACCAGGCCCAGCTCAGCGGCAAATTGCAGATAGTCATTGTGGGCCTGATCGACCAAGCGGGTTAGAGCCGTGGTTTGGTGCTCCGTGTAGCGCAGGAAGAAGGTGCCGAGTCCGGTACCGAAAAACGGGTGCGCTTTGATCAGAGAAACTGTATCCTTCCAAATTTCCTGCCGGGCCAGATAGCTGGCCTCAAGCGCCTCGAAGCGCTCCACGACCGGCTCTAGACCGAGCCAAAGTCCCAAGGCGCCCGCACCCAAGACAAAAGCTAGTAGAATCGGGATGGCACGGGAGCGGCGCCAGGAGGCTGTAGCCCAGAGAAGGAACATCCCCAGCACGGCTACCAGCGCGCTGAAGATCCCCATCCGGGAGCGCGAGAACAAGATGCCAAGGAAGACGAGCAGGCTTAGGAAAAAATAGAAGACCAGCCGAAGTATTTGCTCACTCGGCTCTTCCCGCCGTCCTCGGCCAGCGTTCTTGAGTCTTTCCAGCTGGTACAAAACAAGACCGAACCCGAGGGGCAGCACCATCTCAAGAAGGCCGGAAAAATGATTCGCGTTGATGAATGTGCCTGTGGCCCGATCGACATAAAACGGATTCCGCAGGGTGAGCACATACGGCCATCCCGCCAAGTATTGCGTCAGGCCGTACAAAGATTCGACCAACCCCAGCACCAATAAGGCGAGGACGAGCCGGTGGCGAAGCTTCGACTCCCGACCCACCAAGATAGCTAAGTAGAAGACGCAAACGTAAGTCACCCAGCGAAGAAAAGAGTCGCGCACCTCAGGCGGGCTCTCGGCCACTGCGGCCCACTGGAAGGCCACATAGGCGAGAAGCAAGGCGATCCACTTCGTAGCAGGATCCCCCAGCAACTTCCCTGACCTCTCCCGCCAGAGCGCTACCGCGGCTAGCACCCACACGGTTGCCTGCACGAGCGTGAAAGTAATCGGCTCCGTGCCACCGAAGGCAACAACGGCGGCAAGAATGGCCGCAGTCAGTACGAGGAAATAGCCCATCGCGGCGCTCCTGTCAGTCTG
>JALLOH010000834.1 GCA_027717655.1 Acidobacteriia bacterium AH_259_A11_L15 | reverse complement strand
GGGTGCAGGTACCGGTAAAACGCTTGTAACTTGGGATCCCCTTTCCACACCAGTGCATACGATTCCTGGAGTGTCCTCTCCTGCTCATCGAGCTTCTGGTAAAACCCATCCAACACACCTGCGAAATATCGTTGCCGCTCCTTATTGGAGCGTATCTCGTTGGCTGCCTTGTATTCACCCCACAAACGGTCGAGCAGCTTCAAGAGGTAGTGGTAGACGTATTCGCCCATGTCCAGGTTGGC
>JALLOH010000833.1 GCA_027717655.1 Acidobacteriia bacterium AH_259_A11_L15 | reverse complement strand
TGGACGGCCCGCTCGATAGGGCCTGATTCGCTGTCATCTGCGTGCCAGCGTGCGCGCAGCAGGGCAATTGACCGGGCATTGCATCTTTACAGGTGGGCGGCTCTTCGTAGGAAACTGTTTGAAAATCCGTGGCGAAGCGAAATCGAGGACTACTTTGACGGTCTGCACTGCGATGGCTACATCAGCCTGGAGTATTCGGATCGCCGTTTTCTGGCCGGACGAATCAAGCCCAGAGTTATAGC
>JALLOH010000832.1 GCA_027717655.1 Acidobacteriia bacterium AH_259_A11_L15 | reverse complement strand
TGGCATCCAGAACGGGGCGAATCTCCCGTCGTCGTCTGCTTCAACTTCTGGGGGTGGGCGGCGGCACGCTGGCCCTGGGAGACCTGCTGGCGGCCTTCCCGCAGAGGCCGTTCGAAGGCGTCCCCAGCTTTACCGGCCCGGGCCCGAACCCCTACTGGAATTCCGTGGGACCCATCGTCAGCTATCCGCAGAAGTTCCCTCTCATCCTTCTGACTGACCGGCCCGTGCAACTGGAGACCCCG
>JALLOH010000831.1 GCA_027717655.1 Acidobacteriia bacterium AH_259_A11_L15 | reverse complement strand
GGCTTAATATCCACAGCTCACGGGCGAGCTGGGTGACGGGCGCTCCCTGGTAAATGGCAAGTTGGAGTGCGCGGATTGCGTGTGTGATGGGATTCCACTCAGCAATGTGCTGGAGCCAGGTCGGCAACACCGTCACCGGAAAGAACACCCCGCCAAGTAACGCCCACACACTGTTGAAGGCCCAGGCCGCAATGGCGCCGCGCTTGAACACAAGTAGACAGCCGGCTTCGATGAGGCCAATG
>JALLOH010000830.1 GCA_027717655.1 Acidobacteriia bacterium AH_259_A11_L15 | reverse complement strand
GCGCAGGTCGTACATCACATACTGGCCGGTGAGCAGGGTCAGGCGAGTCCGCGCGTATTCGAAGGCGAAGCTGAGAACCAGCACCACGAGGAAAATGGCGCTGAGCGTCTGGAGGCCCGTCCAGGGATCGTCGGGCAGCCGGCGGGTCACCGAGGTGAGCCAGCCCTCGATGTCCCCCGTGCGCGACATGTAGCGGTCGATGCCCACTTTGAAGAAGAGGGGGATGGCGGTCTCCAGCAGCTT
>JALLOH010000829.1 GCA_027717655.1 Acidobacteriia bacterium AH_259_A11_L15 | reverse complement strand
CCACTACCCCCTCCCGCAGATCGAGCAGCGCACCCAGGCCAACCGCAAGATCGGCCTGGGCGTAATGGGCCTGGCCGACGCCCTGATACTCTTGGGCATTCCCTACGACTCAGAAGAAGCGTTGACACTCGGCGAGCAAGCGCTGAAATTCATTTCGACCGAAGCGCGCGCCGAATCCTCCCGGCTGGCCGAAGAGCGCGGCCTCTTCCCCAACTACGCCGCCAGCATCTACCCGGCGCAGGG
>JALLOH010000828.1 GCA_027717655.1 Acidobacteriia bacterium AH_259_A11_L15 | reverse complement strand
ATAGGTAGTGGTGGAGAGCTGCCCGATCCATGCGAGCATCGACAAGGCCACTGGCAAGCAGAGCCTTGATCTCGGACGCGAAGACGAATCCCTCGGAAAGCTCCGCGTAGTACAAAGGCTTGATACCCAGCCGATCTCGCGCCAGGAGCAGTTGCCGGAGGTTCGCATCCCACACAGCAAAGGCGAACATTCCCCGGAGCTCGTCCAGCAGCTCGGCGCCCTGCTCCTCGTACAGATGCAGGA
>JALLOH010000827.1 GCA_027717655.1 Acidobacteriia bacterium AH_259_A11_L15 | reverse complement strand
CTCGCCGAAGCTCACTTGCAGGGCATCGTCCACCGCGACCTCAAGCCGGAGAACATCCTCATCGCCCGCGACGCCACCGTCAAACTCATGGACTTCGGCATCGCCCGCTCGCTCGAAGCCGACGCCACCCGGACCGGCACTCTCATCGGCACCCCCGCCTACATGAGCCCCGAGCAGGCCCAAGCCAAGCCCCCCGACGCCCGCAGCGACGTCTACTCCCTGGGCCACATTCTTTATGAGATGT
>JALLOH010000826.1 GCA_027717655.1 Acidobacteriia bacterium AH_259_A11_L15 | reverse complement strand
GCCCCCGCCTCGGCGAAGGCCTCCACGTAGCGGTCGGGCTCGCTGATCATCAGGTGGCAGTCGAGCACCAGGTCGGTCGCCTGCCGCAGCGAGCGCACGATGGGCAACCCAATAGTGATGTTGGGGACGAAGTGCCCGTCCATCACGTCGATATGCAGCAACTGGCAGCCCGCCGCCTTCAACTCTTCGATCTGCTCCCCCAGCCGGGTGAAGTCCGCCGCCAGAATCGACGCCGCCACTTCCG
>JALLOH010000825.1 GCA_027717655.1 Acidobacteriia bacterium AH_259_A11_L15 | reverse complement strand
CCATCAGGTCGTCTTCGGGAAGTCGGGCATCATAACCGAGGAGATAGGCGTAGGTGGCCCCCAAGGCCGCAATCTGAGCCATTGCCAGATCCACGAAAATGACTTTGCGGGCGAGCACGTGGAGCCCTAGATAGCCATGAATCCCGGCGATGACCAAGCAAATCACCAACGGACCAAGCATCCAGCTAATTTCGCCGATCCCGGTCATGGCCTACGAACCCTCGCTAAAAGCAGCGACCATATGC
>JALLOH010000082.1 GCA_027717655.1 Acidobacteriia bacterium AH_259_A11_L15 | reverse complement strand
GGGCGTGGTAGGGCTGGTGGGCGCGCTCCAGGAAGGCGTCGCGCTCCTCGAAGGGGAACCGGCCCTCTGCGCCCGGAAAGGAATCGAAGAAGGCATCGCTGCGCTGGCGGAGTTGCCGCAGCAGGCGCGCCAGGCGACGGTCGGCAATTCCCTTCAGGCGCAGGATGTTTTCTGTGTCCCGCACGAGTTCTTCCAGGCGGTAGTTGGAGACTCGTGTCCCGAAGTACTGGCTGGCGACATCCTCGAGCTCGTGGGCCTCGTCGAAGATGACCGCCGTGTAGTCGGGCAGGATGCCGGCGAAGTCATCCTGGCGCACGGCCAGATCAGCGAAGAACAGGTGGTGGTTGACGATCACCAGGTCCGCCTCCGCCGCCCGCTGGTGCATCCGGGTGATGAAGCAGCGCTCGAACTGCGGGCACTTCTGCCCGGTGCAGGTGTCCCGCCGGGCGTCGAGCTTCGGCCACAGGGAAAAGTTGTCGGGGAGGTCGTTTAGCTCGGCGCGGTCGCCGGCCTCGGTCCGCTTCTCCCACTCGCGGAGGCGGGCGTAGTGGTCGAGCTCTTCCAGGCCCTTGAGCACCGGCTGGCCTTCCAAGTCGTAGAGCTTCTGCCGGCAAAGGAAGTTGGAGCGGCCCTTCATGGTGCAGGCGCGGATTTCCTGATCCAAGTGCTTTTGCAGGAAGGGGATGTCCTTGAAGAAGAGCTGCTCCTGGAGGTTCTTGGTGCCGGTGGAGATGACCACGCGGCGGCCGCTGCGCAGGGCGGGAATCAGGTAGGCGAGGGTCTTGCCCGTGCCGGTGCCGGCCTCGACCGCCAGGTGGCGCCGCTCCCGGAACGCGCGCTCGACCGCCTCGGCCATCTCCAGTTGCCCGGAGCGAAACTCGTACTGGGGGTGGCGGCGGTCCAGGAGCCCCTCGGGGCCGAAAAAATCGCGGAGCGAGATTTCGGACTTTGCAGTGGATTCGCCCATTGCTCGGCGGGCAGGCCCCGCCTGCGGCTACAATAGCACAGGCGGAAAGAATGAGCAGCCACCCGAAAAACCCGCCATCGTCGCGGCCGCTGGTGGCCATCGTGGGGCGACCGAACGTGGGCAAGTCGTCGCTCTTCAACCGGCTGGCGGGCCAGCGGCGCGCCATTGTCACCAACGAGCCGGGCATCACCCGCGACCGCCTCTACGGGGTGGCCACCTGGGAGGGCAAGACATTTGAGGTGGTCGACACCGGCGGGCTGGTTCCGGGCGAGCCCCGATCGGGCGCGGGCGAATCGGGCGCCAGCCTGGCGCGGGAAATTTTTCGCCAGGCGCAGGTGGCCATCGAGGCTGCGGCCCTGCTGGTGCTGGTAGTGGACACCCGCGCCGGCGTCACCCCGCTCGACGCCGAGCTGGCGCGGCTGCTGGCGCGCACCGGCAAGCCGGTGGTGCTGGCAGCGAACAAAGTCGACACACCCCGGCTGGCCTCGGCGGCTCTTCCCTTCCATGAACTGGGCATCCAACCGGTGGTCGCCGTCAGCGCCGAGCATGGCCTGGGGGTGGGCGAGCTTTTGGATGAGTTGACGAAGGATTTGACCACGGCCGAGCCCGAATCGGGCGCGCCCGACTCGGGCGAGACGGGCGTGCCCCCGGTCACGCTGAACGTGGCGCTGATCGGGCGGCCCAACGTGGGCAAGTCCACCCTGCTCAACCGGCTGGCGGGCAGTGAGCGCGCCATCGTGGCCCCCGAGCCGGGCACCACGCGCGACGCCGTGGACACGCTGATTCCCGCCCCGCCCTTTGTGCACAAAGGGCGGGGCGGCTGGTGGCGCCTGGTGGACACGGCGGGAATCCGGCGGAAGGGCAAGACGAAACTGGTGGCAGAGAAATTGAGCGTGGTGATGGCGCGGAAGCGGTTGGAGCGGGCCGACGTGGCCGTGCTGTTGCTCGACGCCACCGAAGGCGTCACCAAGCAGGACGCCGCCATCGCCGGCTACGCGCACGAAAGCGGCCGGTCGCTTGTCCTGGCGGTGAACAAGTGGGACGCGCTCGAAAAGGACACGCACACCGTCGAGCTCTGGACGCGCGCCATCCGGCGGCGGCTGAAATTCCTGGACTACTCGCCGCTGGTGTTTCTCTCGGCGCTGACCGGCCAGCGGGTGGAGAAGCTGCGGGGGCTGGTCGCCCAGATGGGCGCCGTTCGGCAGAAGCGCGTGAGCCAGGAAGAACTGAAAGAGTTCCTGCGCGAGCTCCCGCTCGAGCGGGCCACCGTTCCCGGCGGGCGCGGGGTACGCATTTACTCCCTGGAGCAGGTAGCCACTGCCCCGCCGACCTTCCTGCTGCGCGCTAACCTAGCAAAGCTCCACTTCGGCTTGGAGCGGTTCCTGACGAACCAGTTGCGGGAGCGCTTCGGCTTTGCGGGCACGCCGATCCGCCTGCGACTCGCCCGCCGCGGAGGGCGGCGGCGGCGACGCGCGGGTGCGCGGCGGAAGGGTTGACCCGTTCGGCAAGCTCCCTTCGGCGTGGCTCCCCTCGACGTTGCTCGGGTTCTCCGCTGGGCTACGACAGGGCAAGCGGGGCAGGCCCTTCGATTCCCTCAGGGTAAACCCTTCGGTCCCTCAGGGCAGGCAGGGTGTACGGCCCGGCGGGCGGGCCTTGACCGGCAGCGGCGGGGCGACTAGCATAAGAGGGCAATGGGCAAGAACGGCTCTGGGGTGAACGGCCAGAAAGAAACCTATCGCATCGGGGAAGTCGCCGCCCTGACCCAGTTGGAAGCCTACGTGCTGCGCTACTGGGAGACGGAATTCCCCATGCTGCGGCCGGCCAAGAGCGCGCACGGGCAGCGGCTCTACCGGCCCGAGGACGTCGAGACCATCCTGACGATCAAGCGGCTGCTCTACGACGAGGGGTTCACCATCGCCGGGGCGCGCAAGCAACTGGAGGGGGAGAATGGTGGCCCGCGCGGCGGCGGCGAGCCGACCGGGGTGGCGGGCGCTGGCGCAGCGAAGTCGAACTCTGGCCGGGAAAAACTCCGCGCGGTCCGCCACGAGCTGCGGGATTTATTGACCCTGCTCTCCCGCCGGTGATAGCATAATTTTCCGTCGGGACGTAGCGCAGCCTGGTTTAGCGCGCCTGCTTGGGGTGCAGGAGGTCGCGGGTTCGAATCCCGCCGTCCCGACCATTTGCCTGTTTGGAGCCTAGCTTGCACAACATCCTGATCACGAACGACGACGGCATCAACGCCGAGGGCCTGCTGGCCGTGGAAGAGGCGCTGCAAGCCATTTCCGCCGAGGTCTGGGTGGTGGCGCCCTTCATGGAGATGAGCGCCTCCAGCCACGCCATTTCGCTCCAGCGCCCGGTGCGCTACGAAGCCTTCAGCGAGCGCAAGTTCGCGGTCGAGGGCACTCCGGCCGACTCGGTCATCATGGCCCTGAACAAGCTGATGCCGGTCAGGCCCGACCTGGTAATCGCCGGGATCAACCGCGGCGGGAACATGGGCGAGAACGTCTTCTATTCCGGCACCATCGCCGCCGCCTTCGAGGCGGTCTTGAACCGCATCCCCGCCTTCGCCATCTCGGTGGCCAAGCAGCAGGACACCCCGTACGACGTGGCCGCGGCCTTCGCGATGAAGCTGGCGGAGAAGATCCTGCGCGACCCGCTGCCGCCGGGGCTGCTGCTGAACGTCAACGTGCCGGCCCCCTGGCGCAACGGCGTGCGCCTGACCCGGCAGTCGCAAAAGATTTCCAAGAACACCCTGGTGGAGAACGTGGACCCCCGCGGACGGAAGTACTACTGGATTCACGAGAAGGTGGACTTCTCACGAATCAAAGAGGGCACTGACTACGCCGCCATCCGCGACGGCACGATCTCCCTCACGCCGCTGCACAGCGACCGCACCGAGCTGCGCGCGGTCGAAAAGCTGGCCCGCTGGGCCGACGAGTTGAACCACTTCGCCGGGGCCGCCGAGCCGCCCCGGAGCTCGCTGGCCTCCCCCGCGGATTAGTCCCACGCGCCGCGGGTCTCTGGTAAAATAAGTTTTTCCAGGTCGGGGCGTGGCTCAGCCTGGTTAGAGCGCCCGGTTCGGGACCGGGAGGTCGTCGGTTCAAATCCGACCGCCCCGACCATTCCTTTTGCAGCAATGCCTTAAGAGCGCCCGGTTTACCCGCAGTCGGGCGTGCCCGCATTCGGGTTCGGGATCGGCCCGATTGCGGGCGCTGGAGGTCGTCGCCTGCCTGCCGCAGGCAGGGTTCAAATCCGATTCACCCGCATTCGGGCCGCCCCGACCATTTGGTTTTCCCGTTCAGTCCGAGGCAGTGGTAGCGCAGGTTGCGACCCGAAGGGGAGCTACCTGCGGCCCTTCCAGAACGAACCGCGGGTACCCTTCGGGAACCCGCGCTACCTCTCTGGGTTTGAGGTCCCTCGCTTCGCTCGGGATTTCGGCGCGCGGCTCGGACGCCGCGCTGGCGCCTCAAGTTGCTTGTTGGCCCAGGCGCAGCTAGAATCGCCGACGCTGCGCGATGGAGCAGGCGCGACGCTATGTCATCGAAGGAATGGTGCAAGGGGTGGGTTATCGTTTCTTCGTGGAGCGGGTGGCGCAGGAGCTGGGCTTGGGCGGCTACGTGAAGAACCGGCGCGACGGCCGGGTGGAAGTCTACGCCTGCGGCCCCGCCGACAAGCTGGAAGGCCTGAAGGCCCGGCTGGAGAAAGGTCCGCGGGCCGCCCGAGTGGAGCGCGTCCGCGAGGAAGAGGCAGCCGTCGAAGACCGCTACCGGAATCACTTTACGGTGGAGTTCGAAGGAGGCTGGTGGTGAATTCCAACGAGCTGAAGAAATTGATCCGTGAAGTCCCCGACTGGCCCAAGCCGGGCATTCTTTTTTATGACATCACCACCCTGCTCAAGGACCCCCAGGGCTTTCGCGCCTTGATCGACAACCTCTACGACCACTACCACCAGAGGCCGGTGGACGTGGTGGCGGGCATCGAGGCTCGCGGGTTCATCTTCGGCCCGGCGCTGGCCTACCGGCTGGGCGCCGGCTTCGTTCCCGTGCGCAAGCCCAACAAGCTGCCCGCCGAGAAAGCCAGAGAAGAGTATGCGCTCGAGTACGGCACCGACGCTCTGGAAATCCACCGGGACGCCATCCAGAAAGGCCAGCGGGTGCTGATCTGCGACGACCTGCTGGCCACGGGCGGCACCGCGGCCGCCACCACGCGCCTGGTGAAGAAGCTGGGCGGCGACGTGGTGGGCTGCGGCTTCGCCCTCGAGCTCTCGTTCCTGAAAGGCCGCGACAAGCTCCCGGGCGTCGACGTCTTTTCCCTGCTCCAGTACGACAAGTAGAATAAAAGCATGGCTACCGCCGGAAGTCCCAAACTGCGCGCGCTCTTGCAGGAGTTCGTCGACGCCCGCATTGACGCCCCGGAGCTGTTCGCTCAGGCAGGCAAGCTGCTGCCCCGGGGCAGCGACCCCAGCGAGCAAGTCCTGGAGCTGCTGGCCGAGGCTGACCTGAGGCTGCGACTGCCGGCGGGCCGTGAGGCCTTTGCACGGCGCCTGGAGCAGTTCGCCGAGGGCGAAACTTCCTACACCGAACTCGACCTGTGGTGCTTCAGCCTGGGCCAGACCGAGCCGCTGGCCGAGGATGGCGTGCTGGTCCCCAACCCGGAGGTCGGGCTCCTGCGCACGGTGGTGGAGTGGGTCGAGGAATGGGAGGACGAAGCCCGGCGGCCACCCCCGCGCCAGGTGCGGACGCTGGCCCGCATCCTCCGCCGGGAGGCCAACCCCCGCGCCTGTCTGGAGCGGCTGGAGCAAGCGCGGGCCGGCTTCGGGCGCGACTAATTCCGATGTCCGATCATCTCATCCCAACGACCGACGGGAGGAAACGATGGCCGACCTGATCCACCTTTCCAAGTTCCGCATCGTGCAGGAGAAGCGGCCGCTGCGCCGCGCCTACCTGGAAGGTTTCAAAGAGCCGATCGAGTTCGGCGTGCACGGCGGCATCAAGCATTTCTACCGGATGGAACCGGAGCGGGACATTCCCTCGACGCTCGACTACGTGGTGGGCGCCGTAGCCGGGTGAATGACCGGCACCCTGGCCGGCGCGCTGGATGCGCGTCAAATCCCGAGCTACCCGGACAAGTTGACCGCCGACGTGGAAGGCTTCATAGAGGCGGTGGACGGCAAGCCCCGCATCACCCGCATCAAGGTGCACTACCACCTGAAAGTCCCCCGGGGGAAGAAAGCCGAGGCCGAGCGCGCCATCGGCATCCACGAGCAGCACTGCCCGGTGTCCCAATCGGTGCGGCAGGGGATCGACATCGAATTCGACGGCACTGTCACCGAAGAGTAGTATAGATGTTTTGGCGGGTCGCGGCTTTAGCCGCGACATAGAATCCGGAATCCTCTTCTTTATTCCTTGCTGCCGCAGGCGGCCTGTCCCGAGCGCAGCCGAGGGATTGCGGAGTCCGTACGGACGGAGCAACAATTGTTTGTCGTTGTCGCTCCGGGGTGCCCGCCTCCGCGACGGCCTACGGCAGTGAGGAGGGGAATGCTTCGGAGTCAGCTAATGTCGGGGCTGAAGCCCCGACCCGACAGAGAATACTCAACGCCCGGTGTCGATGTCGCAGTCGGTCCGCTGCGGCATCGACATCGAATTCGACGGCACGGTGACTGAGGAGTAATTGGCTCCGAGAACCATGACGCTGAGCCCTGGAGGGCAGAGCCGAAGGTGCCGCCCCGATGGAGCTCTGAGCTTGCAAAAGCGTACCGGCCAGAAGTGGACTGTTGCTAGCTGACTACTCTCGAAATGCCCTATTTCGCGTGTTAGTATTGCGGGCATCGGGATGCCCAAAGAAACCATCCTCATTGCGGACGATGACCACAACCTGACCAAGCTGCTTTCTTCCTATCTCCGGACGCACCGATTCGACGTGACCCTTTCCTTTGACGCGGTCCAAGCTTTGATGACGGCCTATCGCACACCTCCTGACGCCATGATTCTCGATATCAATATGCCTGGAGGCACCGGCGTCGAAGTGCTCAAGAAACTGAAGGCGTCCGCCAAGACCGCCAGCATTCCCGTGATCGTTATGAGCGGCAGTACCGACCCACAACTCCCTCAGAACGTGAGGGAACTTGGCGCGGAAGAATTTCTTCGGAAGCCCTTTGACTTTGCTGAGCTTTATCGCACGATCTGCCGAATCCTAGGAAAGCCACTGGAGGCCCCAGACGAAGAGCTGCTCCCGCAAAGGTCAAGGCAGCTGCCAGAAAGCCCAGCCGCCAAGAAGGAACGCCGAAAGAACTTGCGGTTCCGGAGCCGAGGCCGCGTGTGGGCTGAATACAGTGGACACCGGTATCCCCTGGGAAATCTTAGCCGAGTGGGAGCTTTCGTTCACATGGTAGATCCGCCCCCGGTAGGAACGGAATTGGAACTGCGGCTGGCCAGCCCGCGTTTATCGGAGCCCATCGAACTCGCAGCGGTCGTTCGCCGAAGCAAAGCTGGATCCGGAATGGGCGTACAATTTGTCCAGTTGCACGTGGTGGCCGCCTCCCGCCTGCAAGACACCCTGTTGAACCTTTGCGCCACCCGCATTCTCATCGTAGACGGCGACGAAAACATCCGCTGGGAACTCACGCTTCTGTTCAATGAACAAAACTACTCGGTCGTCACCGCGGCGGACGGCCTGGAAGGATTACAGAAGGCGGTAGAGTCGCTGCCAGACGTAATCACCCTGGACTTGAACTT
>JALLOH010000824.1 GCA_027717655.1 Acidobacteriia bacterium AH_259_A11_L15 | reverse complement strand
GGCGATGACGCAGAACAACCTGGGCATTGCCTACGGAGACCTGCCCACGGGGGACCGGGGGGAGAACCTGGGGAAGGCGATAGCGGCCTATGAGGCGGCGCTGACGGTGCGCACGCGGGAGCAGTTTCCGGTGCAGTGGGCGGGGACGCAGAACAACCTCGGCGTTGCCTATAAGAACCTGCCCACCGGGGACCGAGGGGAGAACCTGGGGAAGGCGATTGCGGCCTATGAGGCGGCGCTGGAGGT
>JALLOH010000823.1 GCA_027717655.1 Acidobacteriia bacterium AH_259_A11_L15 | reverse complement strand
TTGCAGCCTCCGGACATAACGATTCGCTGGCCATCTTTACTCTGTTGGTAGCGCTTTTATTCACTATAGGCAAGAAGCCTGTTCTGTCAACGGCGTTTTTGGCCCTTTCCGTCCTCTTCAAGTTCTACAGCGTTTTGTTACTGCCGATCGTGCTGAAAGCTGCCGTGCAACATGACTCAGGTGCACGTGCTCCTGTTCCCTTCTCCTCTGCGGGGCGGACAGAGTAAAGATGGCCAGCGAATCGTT
>JALLOH010000822.1 GCA_027717655.1 Acidobacteriia bacterium AH_259_A11_L15 | reverse complement strand
GTTCCGGGAATGGCGGAAAGCCATCGGAGTGGACCACCCCCTGATCACCCGGTACAAGTTCGAAGCCAAGTACGGTCAGTTAAAGACCATGGAGGTTGAGTTCGGCGACTACCGCGGCCAGCGCAAGTGGGAGCGGCTCTTGCAAATCCCCGACCAGCGCATCCGCGACGCCCTGCAGAATCTGATCATCTATCAGGGCGACACCGAGTTCGCCAGCGTCGAGCAGCAGCGGAACCTGTTCGAAAC
>JALLOH010000821.1 GCA_027717655.1 Acidobacteriia bacterium AH_259_A11_L15 | reverse complement strand
CCACGTCAGTTGAGGGGTGGGAAATCGAATCAGAGAATAGGTCATTACCACTCCCAGAAATCCAACCCCTCTCCGCTCTTGACCTTTACGTTCACGTCCGCCCGGCTCACCTTCAAGACCTCCGCGAGTCGAGTCTGCATGCTGGCGATGTGGGGACCCAGCCGGGGCGCTTGTGCGATGAGAACCGTGTCCAAGTTGACCAGTCGAAATCCCTTCTTCTCGAGCAACCTCGCAATGTCCTCAAGG
>JALLOH010000820.1 GCA_027717655.1 Acidobacteriia bacterium AH_259_A11_L15 | reverse complement strand
CCGGACCTCTCCCCGAAACCCGAGCAGCAAGACCTGACCGAAGAGGAGCGCCAACGCATGGCGCGTCAACGCTCGCTCACGTTCGATCCGCAGCAACTGCCCTATTCGGTGCCGGCCGAGCCGCCCGGCCAGCCGGAAGCCGAGCCCACACTGCCCGCCCCGCCCGGGGTAGGACCCCCGGGGACGCCCGCCGAATCCGAAGAGTCGAACCAGGCGGACGACCTTACCCGGCTGCAAGAAGTCCCC
>JALLOH010000819.1 GCA_027717655.1 Acidobacteriia bacterium AH_259_A11_L15 | reverse complement strand
CCCAAATGCTGCGGTTTCCCAAGCCTGGCCCTTTACTCGTAGGTATTGCGCCACGCGCCTCAGCCCATCGGAAACCGCCGTTGCGATTAACACGCTGGACGGAATTAAGAGATGCAAGGTGTTGGGAGGAGTTTGCCTCTTCATCGAATACGTAGCGTGGCCATGTTGCGCATGCACGAGCAGGGGCTCATTCAGCTGCCGCCTCCGCGCATCCGCAAGCCGGATTGTCGCATCCGCCATACGGCC
>JALLOH010000818.1 GCA_027717655.1 Acidobacteriia bacterium AH_259_A11_L15 | reverse complement strand
CCTTGGCATCGGGCACCGTGAAGAAACGCATCAGGATGTGAGGCAGACCGGCTGTGCCGAACATCAGCGCCATGCCGAACGAGATGGCCGAGATCGGATCCTTGATGAAGCCACCCGGCGCCATCACCGACAGACCGATCTTGGCGGCCTCATCGGGCGATTTGCCGGCATTGGCTGCAATGGCGGTCTTGACCTGCACAGCCTTGGCGAACAACGCCTCCAGACTGAAACCGTACTGCGCCAGCAC
>JALLOH010000817.1 GCA_027717655.1 Acidobacteriia bacterium AH_259_A11_L15 | reverse complement strand
CTACAAGCTTGAGGACTCTGAACAGATTCCGGGTGGCCCGCTCGACCGGCACATTCCCACACACGGTGGTCACGCCAACGACTTCAAGCTCGGGCGAGTGCAAGGCGAGGATCAGCGCCAGGGCATCATCTACCCCCGGATCGGTGTCGAGAATGACGCGAGTGGGCCGCTCGCTTTTCACGGCGTCTTGGTGAGGGGTGACACGTGCTTATTGCTACCATACCGCTGCTGGAATGTCCGGTAGATT
>JALLOH010000816.1 GCA_027717655.1 Acidobacteriia bacterium AH_259_A11_L15 | reverse complement strand
CCGTTCGAGCCCACCCACACCCCGATGGAAAGGGTGCGGGAACTCGCCGACGTGATGACCCGGGCGGGAATGAACACCATTGCCCTGGAGGACGCTCGCGGGGCCCAGTGGGCCAAGTTAATTTTCAACGCTTCCACGAACCCGGTGGGGGCGCTCACCCGCCTGCACCACGCCGCGGCCACCTTCTTTCCACCCACCGCCGACTTCTTCAATGCGCTCATCGAAGAAGGACTGGCGGTGGCGCGCGC
>JALLOH010000815.1 GCA_027717655.1 Acidobacteriia bacterium AH_259_A11_L15 | reverse complement strand
AAACCCCAGGTCGTACCAGAGGCGCCAATAACCGGGATTGTGCCCAATCCCTTTCCGCAGCAACTCGACCGCCTGCGGGTACTGCCCCGGGCCCCGCGGCGGCTCTTCGGTCAGGAAGACGGCGCCGAAACGATAGGCGATAAGGAGCTGGGGGTCGAGGGTGGTGGTGATGTCCAACAAGGGGTAGAGGAGGTTGTATTTCTGGTAGGTGAGCCGCTGCCACCCGTAGTGCTGCACGGCCCGCGTCC
>JALLOH010000081.1 GCA_027717655.1 Acidobacteriia bacterium AH_259_A11_L15 | reverse complement strand
CACTGATTCCCACTCCCTGAGCTCTGCCCGTAGATTCACTGTACTTTCCGTCTCGTTACTCGTTCGGCAGGGATAGCGCCGTTAAAAGCGGATGCGGTAGGAAACTTGGAGGTTGAAGCCGGGGGCGTCCACGCCGGAGCCGTGGTAGCGGTAGTTGTGGTCGAGCAAGTTCTCCAGCACAAACACCAGGTCGGTATTCTCGCTCACCTGGTAGCCCCCGCGCAGGTTAAAGGTGACGAACCCGGGCGTCTTGGTGAACAGCGGCGCCTTTTCGACGCCGGGGCCGAGCACGCGGTTGATCACCTGGTCCAGCGTTTCCCCGGTGGGCAGCAGGATGCCGTTCTGCACCAGCCCCCGAGCCACGGCGCCGTTGTGGAAGAAGGCCGCAATGCTGTCGCGGGAGCGGACGGCGCCGATGCGCTGGTCGGCCAGCTCCAGCGACGACAGCCGGTCCTGGAAGCTGGCCAGGTTGCTGTAGGGTTCAATCCAGAACAGCTTGCCCCGGGGCTGCCAGCGCAGGCTGACGAAGCCGCTGGCCGGGGGCAGGCCCCCTTCGATGTCGGGCGGGCCGCCCGTCTGCCGGTCGGTGCCCCGCAGGTAGTAAAAGTTGACGCTGGCCAGCCAGGAGTCGCTCAACTGCCCCTGCCAGGAGGTCTCGATGCCCCAGATTCGCACTTCGCCCACGTTGGCCCGGACCAGCACCGGCCGGGAATCCGCAGCCGTGATCACGGCGCCGGAAGGAAGCTGGGCGATGATCGCCTGCCCGCCGATCGCCTGCCCGACTGCGCCCGGAGGCAGCAGCAACGTGCGCTTGGTGATGAAGTCGCTGATCTCGTTCGTAAACACGCTGACCGAGGCGGTCATGCGCCGGCTCTGGAGGTTCAGCCCCAGCTCGAAATTGTAAAGAACCTCCGGATCCAGCGAGCCCACCGCCTGGCCGCTGGCGCCGGCGCTCGAGTCCGCGGTCGTCCCCACCAGCCCGCCGACTGCGCCGCCCTGGCCGGGGGAAACCTCAAAGCCGTTTGAGGTCAGGCCTACGGAGCTGAAGTCGGCGGCGTTGGGCGCCCGGAAGCCGCGGCGCACGCTGCCGACGAGCTGCAGGTTCTCCCTCAACCGCAGCACGGCGCCCAGGTTGAAGGTGACGTCCTGCAGGGTGGTGGAAAAGTCGGGCACCAGCGGCTGACCGCTGGGGTCGCGCAGGTTAGCGTCGGCAAAGGTGCGGAAGTTGAAGGCGCTGTAGCGCAGCCCGCCTTGCACCCGCAGCCGATGGGGAATCAACTCCACCCCGTGCTGGTAGAAAACCCCCAAGGTGGTGTAGCGGGACTCATCCGGGAAGCGCGGCCGCACCGCCCCCCGCGTGCCGCTGAGCGGATCGAGGCGGGTGCGGCTGGAGTCGATGTACTCGTCGAAGATTTCTCCGCCGAAGACCAGCGAGTGCCGGCTGCCGATATGAGTGGTGGCCTGGACCTGGTAACCGAAGACGTCCACGTCATTGAACTCGTCGTCGATCGGGGCCAGGAAGTTACCCGCGCCGCCCTGGGTGGTGCGGTCGTCCCGCTGGCTGTTGTAGGAGAACGTGCCCGAGAGCGTGTCCAGCCAGCCCAGGCTTTGTTTCTCGTAGCGCAGATAGAAGAAATCCAGGATCTGCGGGTCGAAGGCGTGGATCAAGTCGCCGTTGCCGCCGTTCAGCTTGTCGAACCGGCGGCCGCCGTGCTGCTCGCTGTGCAGATAGGTGGCGCTGAAGGTGTGATCGCGGGCCGGCTTCCAGAAAAACCGCGCGTAGCCGCCCCACTGGGTGAAGGCGGTGTCCTGCAGGCGCTCCCCCAGCACGTCCGAGGGCAGGCCCAGAAAGCGGGTCACGGCGGCGTGCGAGTCGCCCCCCTGGCCCGCCCGCAGGTCTTGAGCGCGCAGGCCGGAGACGCCCCCTTGCAGGCTCCAGTCGGACGTGCCGTAGGAAAGCCGCAGAGCGCCGCCGCTGCTCAGGTCGCCGGTGCGGAATAAGGGCGTCAGCTCCCCGGTCAAGCGCCCCTCGCCCGGCTCTAAGTAGGGGCGCACCGGCAGGACGTTCACCGTGCCCCCCAGGCTGTCGCTGCCGTACTGGGCGGAGCTCGGTCCCCGGGACACTTCCAAACGCTCGACGAAGTTGGGGTCCAGAAGAGCAAAGTACTGATTGGGCCCGGGGCGAAAGGTGGCATTGTTAAAGCGGATGCCGTCGACCAGGTGGAGCACCTGCTGCCCGGTCAGGCCGCGGACGACAAGCGCACCCTGGTGGGCCGTAGTTTGCTGGACGTGCACGCCAACTTCTTCCCGCATCGCCGTCGGCAGGATGAGCCCGGGACGCCTGCGCAGTTGCCCTGCCTCCACCACATTCACCTGGGTGGGCAGGTCGAAGGCGTTCTGCACTTCCCCCCGCGAAGGGGTGACCGTCACCCTGCTGCTCAGGCTGCTCAAACGCAGCACCAGCTCCAGCGGTTTGGGATCGGACCCGGGCACGCCTACGGCCGTGCTCCGCATGGCCATCCCCGGCGTCCGCGCCACCAGCTCGTAGTTGCCCGCCGCTACCTCCTTCAGCACGAACCAGCCTTCCTGGTCCGTGCGGGTCGAGGCCACCGGCGTCTTCCCCTGGCGAAGCAGTGTGATGTGCGCACCCGGAACTACCGCTCCGGACGGGTCCAAAACCCGCCCGCGAATCTCGTAGCGCTCTGCCTCCCCAGCCTGCGCTGCCGCCCCCGCCAGCAGAAGCAACACCGCAGCCAGAACCGCGTACGCGGCTCGGCGTAGAGGTATGGATAAGGGAACCATCGTGCCGTTCTTCCTGCAGGGCTGCTGCTTTGTGCAACTAAGTTGCAAGTCCAAGCCGCACTCTACCCCTTCCCTTCCGGCGTGTCAATGGAGGAGGTGCAGATTCTGTTGCAACTGCGCTGCAACTAAGTGCAACAGGGAAAAGCCAGCGCGGGAGGGCCTAGCGGCGGCACTCGGGGCAGTACCCGCCCATCTCCACGCGGGTCACCACGATGTGGAACCCGCAGTCGCGCTCCACCTGCCCTTTCAGCCGGTCGAACAGCGAGCTTTCGAACTCCATCACCTTGCCGCAGCGCAGGCAAGCCATGTGGATGTGCTCCCGCTGCGGGTGGCGCTCGTAGTAGTGGCCATCCCCGCGCAAATGCAGCAAATCCAGCTCATCCACCAGCCCGTGCCGCTTCAGCAGAGCGATGGTGCGGTAGACGGTAACCCGGTCGATGGAACGGTCCGCCTGCCGCGCTTTGCGCAGGATCATCCCCGCGTCCAGGTGCTGGTCGGCGGTCTCAATCACGCTCAAAATGGTCCGCCGCTGGCGGGTCATGCGCACCCCGCGGGCCAGCAGCTCCGCCTGCAACCTCCCCGGCGCTTCCGTTTTCGGCATCGGCATGGCTCATTTCTCCTGAAACCTGGTTGCAAAAAACCATACCTTGCCTCACCGCTAGTGTCAACTCTGTCCTTAGGGGGCTCGGGACTCTTCGACTCTGAGACTCTTTGACTCTGCGACTTTTTCAGTCGGTGGGTTCGCCGGCGGGGACCGCGGCCATCTGGTCCCTCGTCTTTCGCTCGGGACGGTGAGCGGAAGTCGAACCGCGGAGCTGCTCGACGTAGGACTCGAGCTCCTGAACCAGCGCCGGGACGATTTGGCTTTCCGGCACGCGCCGGACGGCCACGCCGTCGCGGTAGATGACCCCGTTGCCCCGCCCGCAGGCCACCCCCAGGTGAGCGGTGCGGGCCTCGCCGGGGCCGTTCACCGCGCATCCCATCACCGCCAGGTTCAGCGACTCGTCGATGTGGGCGGTGTGCTTCTCAATCTCTTCCACCATCTTGAAGAGGTCAACTTCCAGGCGGCCGCAGGTGGGGCAGGCGATGACGTTGACCCCGCGGCCCCGGATGTCGAGCGCCTTAAGAATTTCGTAGGCGACGCGCACTTCCTCGGCCGGCTGGGTGGCCAGGGAAACCCGAATCGTGTCGCCGATGCCCTCGGCCAGCAGCATCCCCAGGCCCACGGCTGACTTGATGCTGCCGGCGAAGGCCGAACCCGCCTCGGTGATGCCCAGGTGGAAGGGATAGTCGACCTGCGGGGCCAGCAACCGGTAAGCTTCCACGGTCAACTGCACATGCGAGGCCTTCAGCGAGACGATGATGTCGCGGAAGTCGAGCTCCTCCAGAATCCGGATGTGATCGAGGGCGCTCTCCACCATGGCTTCCGCGGTGGGGTAGCCGTACTTCTCCACCAGCCGCCGCTCCAGCGACCCCGCGTTGACCCCGATGCGGATGGGGACGCCGCAGGCCTGCGCCTTGCGCACCACTTCCCGGACCTTCTCGGGCGAGCCGATGTTGCCCGGGTTGAGCCGCAGCTTGGCAATGCCGGCCTCCAGCGCCATCAGCGCCAGCCGGTGCTGGAAGTGGATGTCGGCGACCAGCGGTACCTGCGGAACGCGCTTGGCGATTTCGCCCAGCGCCCGCGCCGCCGCCTGGTCGGGCACGGCCAGCCGCACCAGCTCGCAGCCGGTGGCCACCATCTCTTCAATCTGGGCGACGGTCGCGCCCACGTCGCGGGTGTCGGTCTTGGTCATCGACTGCACCACAACGGGCGCGGTGCCGCCGATAGTGAATGGACCCACCGTCACCGGCCGCGTCTTCCGTCTGGGCCGCTCTTTTTCCAGCATCGCTCTGGTTGTGAACTTACGCCCGACTAGTTTCGGATGATGCGCGCAATGTCATTGTACATCACCACCACAAAGACTAGCAGAATGAAGACGATCCCGGCCTGCATGACGCGCTCCTTGAGGCGCAGGCTGAGGTCGCGCCGAATCATCCCTTCAACGGCCAAGAAGGCGATGTGTCCCCCATCCAGCACCGGGATGGGAAGCAGGTTCAGAATTCCCAGGCTGAGGCTGATGAGCGCCATCAGGTTCACCACCGCAGGGAGCCCCGCCTGCTCGCCGATCCGCCCGACGACATCCACGATGCCCACCGGCCCCTGCACCGATCCCAGGCTGACGCGCCCGGTGAACAGCCGGCCCACCAGGTCAACCATTCGAACCGCCAGGTTGGCATTGGTTCGCACCGACGCCTCCATGGCCTGCCACAGCGTCAATTCCTTACTGACCATGTGAACCTGGCCGGCGTACTCGAAGCCCAGAATCCAGCGCTTGTCGTCGCCATAGGTGGGCGTGACCGTGAGCGGCTGGCGCACGCCTTCGCGCTCGATGGTCAGCGTCACCGCCTGGCCCCCCAACTTCTGCAGCCACTGCGAGACCGCGCCGTAACCGCCGGTCCCGGGGCTGACCCGCACCGGCCGCCCATTCAGCGCCAGCAGCACATCGCCCGGCTGCAATCCGGCCTGCTCAGCCGGGCTCCCCGCCTGCACCCGGCGAACGACGGCCATCACGTCCGGAATCCAGCCGACTTTCCAGGGATTGCGCTGGGCCTCCTCCGGGACGGCCAGTTGGAGCGCGACCGACTCGCCCTGGCGCTCGACCTCCATCCCCACCGCCTGGTTGTTCGCCAGAGCGGCTTCGACCAGAAGGTCCTCCCACGTGGGCCGGCGGGCGCCGCCAAAGCGCACGACGATATCGCCCGGTTCGATTCCTGCTTCCTCGGCGGGCGAGTCCGGCAGCACGGCGGCGACCACCGCCGGTTCCTCCAAGAAGGCCGCCCGTTCGTAGTGGGAGTAGTACAGCCCGGCCAGCACCAGCACGGCGACCAGGATGTTCATGGCGGGCCCGGCCAGGGCGATGAGCACGCGCTGCCAGCGCGGCTTGGAAAGGAACTCGTCGAGGGCGCCGCTGCGCTCGTCCATCGGGCTTTCCCCCGCCATGGAGACGTAGCCGCCCAGGGGCAAGGCGCTGACCCGGTAGTCGGTGGCGCCGCGGCGGACGCCGAACAGACGCGGCCCGAAGCCGAGGGAAAAGACGTTCACCCGCACGCCGAACAGCTTGGCCACCACGAAGTGGCCCCACTCGTGCACCAGGATCATCAAGCCCAGGATGAGAATGCCTACCAGGATCCACATGGAATTACCGTCTTCTCCCCTTCGGCTTGCCCAACCTGCCCAGCACGTGCCCGGCGTAGGCGCGTGCCTGGCGGTCGCAGGCCAATACGTCGTCAATCGAGTGCAGCGGCACGGGTGTAGACGCCTGCAGCACGCGCTCGATTAGCTCCGGGATTTGCGGGAAACGAATCCGCCGCGCCAGGAACGCCTCCACGGCGACCTCATCGGCCGCGTTCAGCACGCAGGGCCAGGAGCCGCCCCCGGCCAGCGCCTCTCGCCCCAGGCGCAAGCAGGGAAATTTCCTCTCGTCCGGCCGGCGGAACTCCAGCTTGCGCAGCTCCGCCCAGTTGAGCTGATGGTTGTGGGACGGCAGCCGGTCGGGATAGGTGAGCGCGTACTGCAAGGGCAGGCGCATATCGGGTGGGGCCAGTTGCGCCAGCACGGAGCCGTCGACGAATTCCACCATGGAATGCAGGGTCGATTGAGGGTGGATGACGACCTCGATGCTTTCCGGGCGCAGGCCGAAGAGCCAGCGCGCCTCGATAATTTCGAACCCTTTGTTCATCAGGGTGGCCGAATCCACAGTAATGCGCCTGCCCATTCTCCAGTTTGGATGCTGGAGCGCCTGGCGCGGCGTTACCCGTTGCAACCGCGCCCGAGGCCACATGAGAAACGGGCCGCCGGAGCCGGTCAAGATGAGCCGGCGGACCTCCCGCGGCCGGCCGGCGCGCAGGCACTGGTGGAGGGCATTGTGCTCGCTGTCCACCGGCAGAATCTGCGCCCCGGCGACTTCGGCCGCCTGGGTGACCAACTGCCCGGCGGCTACCAACACTTCCTTGTTCGCCAGGGCCACGGTCTTGCCGCCGGCCAGCGCCTGGTAGGTGGCTTCTAGGCCGACGATGCCGACCGTGGCCGAGACCACCACGTCGGTCCGTACCTGGGTGGCCACCGCGTTCAGCCCTTCCCTGCCCCAGAGAATCTCCGGCTCCCGGGCCACCCCCAGGGCCCGCAGGCGTGCGCGCAGGGCACGGACCTTGTCTTGCGAGGCGATGGCGACCAACTGGGGCTGGAAGCGAGCCACCTGGCCGGCGAGCAGGTCCAGATTCGCCCCGGCCGCCAGCGCCGCCACCCGGAAGCAGTCGCCCAGCTCCTCGACCACTTGCAGGCACTGGCGGCCCACTGAGCCGGTCGACCCTAGGATCGAGATGATCCGTACCGAGCCTGTCAAAATCCGCCCCGCATCAGTAAATTCCAATAGTACCACAGGGCCGGGATGGCGAATAATAGGCTGTCGACTCGGTCGAGCACCCCGCCGTGGCCGGGGAGCAGGGCGGAGGAGTCTTTTACGCCCGCGCTGCGCTTCAGGGCGGATTCGGCCAAGTCCGAGAATTGCGCGGCCACGTTCACAATGATCCCCAGGAACAAACCGTGCGCGGGCGGAAAGGCGAACCAAGAACGGAACAAAAAGAAACTCACGGCCACGGCGGCCACCAGGCTCGCCGCCGTGCCCTCCACCGTCTTGGCGGGGCTGAGGCGCGGAACCAGTTGATGGCGGCCCACTGCCTTGCCCACAAAGTAGGCCGCCGTGTCTCCCACCCAAACTACGACGAACAGATAAAGAATCACCCATTGCCCGTCGGTTCGGCTTCGCAGGTCGAGCAACAGCGCAAACGGCACCGCCAGGATGAGCAGCGCGAAGACGCCGGCGGCCGCCGCCGGCAGGATGTCCGCGACATCGCGGGAGCCCCAGACCGCACTGACAAAAAGGAGAAGCCCACCGATCAGAATCGCCGCCAAGAGA
>JALLOH010000814.1 GCA_027717655.1 Acidobacteriia bacterium AH_259_A11_L15 | reverse complement strand
CTGCACCTCGAGGCCGGGCTGGCCGCTCCTGGAAACGTTGGTATTGACCGCCACTCGCAAGTTTTTCACCTCGGGCTTGGACGGCGGGGGCGGCGGGGGCGGAGTCGCTCCCGGTCGCACCTCCACCCGGACAGTCTCTTCGGTTTGGCGGCCGCCTTCGCCGGTGGCGATGAGGGTGTAGGCGGTAGTCTCTCGGGGCTTGACGCTTCGGGAACCGTTGAGCTCGGCCGTGCCCAAAGAAGGCTGGAA
>JALLOH010000813.1 GCA_027717655.1 Acidobacteriia bacterium AH_259_A11_L15 | reverse complement strand
CGAAAATAGCCGCTCGAATGCTTTCAGTGCTTTTGGATGGGTACTTCTTGTGGCCCGAGCGCCGATGACCTGAGCTGAGATGGGCAGGTTGAGGCTCACGACCCCGTTTTCATAAAAGCGAATGCGCCGTAGGCCGAAGACACCGGCCACTGCTGTGGCAAGGGAGGCGTAAAGGAAGGATCGTGAACGCTGGGTGGGCTCACGTCCCAATGCTTCATCCTTGTTAATCCATACCGGAATGTGGAGTGG
>JALLOH010000812.1 GCA_027717655.1 Acidobacteriia bacterium AH_259_A11_L15 | reverse complement strand
GAGGCCCGACAATTTAGGAACCGACTCAACTAAGTGCCTCCCTGACCTTTTCAAACAGATTGCGTGGCTCTTGAGCTTCTCCCGAGATAGCAGCCAGGCGTTTAAAAAGTTCCCTCTGTTCCTTGGTCAGATTAGTCGGGGTAACTACCCTGACTCGCACCAATTGATCCCCTTTAGCACGCCCATTCAAGTTAACAACCCCTCGACCTTTGAGACGGAAAATCGTTTCAGATTGAGTTCCTGCTGGGA
>JALLOH010000811.1 GCA_027717655.1 Acidobacteriia bacterium AH_259_A11_L15 | reverse complement strand
GTTCAGCGGAACCACAGAAACCAGCCGCGGCTTGCCTTCGGTCAGCGTGCCCGTTTTGTCCGCCACCACCGTGTCCACCTTCTGCATCACCTCCAGCGCTTCCGCGTTCTTGATCAGGACGCCGGCGTGCGCGCCCCGGCCGGTGCCGACCATGATGGAGATCGGCGTCGCCAATCCCAGCGCACAGGGGCAGGCGATGATGAGCACGGCCACCGCCGCCAGTAGCGCATGCGCCAGGCGCGGCTGCGGGC
>JALLOH010000810.1 GCA_027717655.1 Acidobacteriia bacterium AH_259_A11_L15 | reverse complement strand
GACCACCTCGCTGTGGCCGAGCAAGCACCTGCCTGCGAGTACGTCCTCCCGGAGCTCGGCCAGGGCAGCATCCCGGTGCGCAGCCCCTACAACAGCGGGAGTTTCCTAGTTACCGGCTCGCTGCCGCCCTTCGCCGAGATTCGCAGCCTCACCGTGGGCGAGGGCCGCTTCTACAACTGGGAGGATGAGGCCGAGGGCCGGCGCGTCGCCTTCATCGGCAGCGAGGTGAAGAAGCAGCTCTTCGCCAGTCG
>JALLOH010000809.1 GCA_027717655.1 Acidobacteriia bacterium AH_259_A11_L15 | reverse complement strand
CGTCCTTGCGTTCGTACTGCAGGACGGCCTTGCCGAAGCGGAAGGTCTGGTGGGCCGAGCGGACGAGCGCCTGGGTGCGGGCGTCCGAGCGCTCGCCCACGATGACCACTTGGAGCGGCTGGCGAGCGTGCAGCAGCGCGGCCAGGCCGTAGGTGGCGGCGAAGAGGCCGTAGCTTTCCGCCACGCCGGCGAAGGCCTCGAGTGTCTGCCGGGCCTTCTGCCGGTAGTCCGGGTTCACGGTGAAACTGGCC
>JALLOH010000808.1 GCA_027717655.1 Acidobacteriia bacterium AH_259_A11_L15 | reverse complement strand
CCTCGACCTCCGCTCCCTCAGCCCTTACGACTGGGAGGCCATCGCCGAATCGGTCAAGAAGACCAACCGAGCCCTGGTCGTCTACGAAGACTCCCTCTCCTGGGGCTACGGGGCGGAAATCGCCGCCCGCATCAGCGACGAGCTCTTCGACTTTCTCGACGCCCCGGTGCGCCGCCTGGCCGCGCTGGATACCTTCTGCGCGTACCAGCCCGTCCTGGAGGATGCCACCCTCCCGCAGACCGACGACGTCC
>JALLOH010000807.1 GCA_027717655.1 Acidobacteriia bacterium AH_259_A11_L15 | reverse complement strand
ATCCACGACATCGACGAGCACGAGGGGCGGCCCTTCATCGTGATGGAACTTCTGAAAGGCCAGAACCTCAAGTACCTCCTCGCTGGCCGGCCGCTAGAAATCGACATGCTGTTGGAGCTGGCCATCCAGGTGGCCGACGCGCTCGGGGCCGCCCACGCCAAAGGCATCATCCATCGGGACATCAAGCCCGCCAACCTCTTCGTCACCGAGCGCGGCCAGGCCAAGGTGCTGGACTTCGGGCTGGCCAAGCT
>JALLOH010000806.1 GCA_027717655.1 Acidobacteriia bacterium AH_259_A11_L15 | reverse complement strand
CCAATCTCACTGTACTCGATGTGCAGGGGACCAAATACGATATCCTCAAAAGCTACGGCCCCTTCGCGGACTTTCATGCGCAGCACGGCTTTTTCGCCCTCCTGCACACGGCGCCGTGCCTTCCGGGGAGGGACAATTCGACATTTCCCAGAGTACCGAAGCGGCTGTCCCGCAGCAAGCTGTCTTTGACGTTCTTGCTCCAGTTCCTGAGCAGAACAAAAACAATAGTAGGCCTTTCCCTCATTCAAGAG
>JALLOH010000805.1 GCA_027717655.1 Acidobacteriia bacterium AH_259_A11_L15 | reverse complement strand
TTTCGGTTTGGGTGAGATAGCCAAGCTACAACCCAAGACGGAGACAGCCTAGAAACTTCAACAAGGGGACCGCGGAGCTGATAACAACCCGAAGAATTGGACGGCTGTGACCTGTCTACTAGAAAATTGTAAATGGCACGGATGACAACAAATACTGCCATCTCCAAAGACCTCATTGCCCAACACGGACTCTCGGAAGACGAGTACAAAAAGATCGTCGAGATCCTCGGGCGGGAACCGAATCTGACTGAG
>JALLOH010000080.1 GCA_027717655.1 Acidobacteriia bacterium AH_259_A11_L15 | reverse complement strand
GCGGAGCATCGACGAATACATCGTCGAGGTGGTGATCACGCTGGCGCTGGTGATGGTGACCTACGCGGTGGCGCTGCGCGGGCACTTGAGCGGGCCGATTGCGGTGGTGGTGGCGGGGCTGTTCATCGGGAACCACGGGGCGCGGTTTGCCATGAGCGAGAAGACGCGGGAGCGGCTGTTCGACTTCTGGGAGCTGCTGGACGAGATCTTGAATTCGGTGCTGTTTCTGCTGATCGGGCTGGAAGTGCTGGTGGTGCGGTTCAACGTCGAGTATGTGGAGGCGGCGTTGCTGGCGATTCCGGTGGCGCTGCTGGCGCGGCTGATCAGCGTTTCGGTGCCCATCCTTTTGCTGTCGGTGCGGAGGGAATTCACCCGCGGGGCCATCCCGGTGCTGGTGTGGGGCGGGTTGCGCGGAGGGATTTCAGTGGCGCTGGCGTTTTCGCTGCCGGAGAACGAGCTCAAGCCGCTGATTTTGGCGGTGACCTATAGCGTGGTGGTGTTTTCCATTGTGGTCCAGGGGCTGACGGTGAAAGCGGTGGTGGCGCGGATGGTTCGTTAGTTGAATGCGTCACTGGTTGATCGGTTGAAGGTGGGGAAGAAATTCAGGGCGTCCAGAGGACGCCTAGACAGGCAGGAATGCCTGTCCCACCAAAAGACGCCTAGAGAGGCAGAATGTCTGTCCCAGCAAAACAAAAAGGCAGGGGATGGTTCGGCGGCGCGGATGGTTCGTTAGTTGAATGGTTTACTGGGTCACTGGTTCATCGGTTGCAGGGGGGAAAAAATTCAGGGCGTCCGGAGGACGCCTAGACAGACCCTTCGGCTCCGCTCAGGACAAGCAAGAATGTCTGTCCTACTAAGACACGCCGGGACAGACCCTTCGGCTCCGCTCCCTTCGACTTCGCTCAGGGTCTCCGCTGGGCTCCGACAGGACAAGCAGGAATGTCTGTCCTACTGGTTTTGCTCGACGACCCGGCGGGCAGGTTTGGGGACCTGCCAGAGGATGCGGGAGTCGTCGGCGGCGTGGGGGAAGTAGCGGAGGGAGGTGTCGCCGGCGGGGCGGAGGACGATGTCGACGCGGCGGTTGTGGGCCAGCCAGTTGCCGTGGCGGGCGCGGAGGCGCCGGCGGGGCGGGGCGAAGGGGTTCGCCTCTTCCAGGGTTTGGACGAAGGAGCGCTCGAGGGGCTGCTCTTCGCCGAGGGCGTCGGACTGGATGCGGCCGGCGGGGACGCCGGCGTCGACCAGGAACTGCTTGGTGATGGCGGCGCGGCGCTCGGAGAGGGCGCGGTTGTAATCGAGGGAGGCGCGCTCATCGGCGTGGGCTTCGAGCCAGAGGGAGGCGTCGGGGTCGTATTCGAGATAGCTCAAGAAGCCTTGGGCGAGTTGGGTGAGGGCGAGGCGCTGGCTGCCGAGCAAGCCGAGGTTGGGGTGGCGCTGGTCGGGGTAGTCGGTGGGGAAGAAGACGCTGTGGAGGACGACCTCGGGCTTGGGTTCGATGGAGCCGGTGATGCGGAGGGTGGCGGTGCGGATGACCTCGGCGCCGCAGGCGTTACTGGCGGTGAGGGTGTAGGAGAGGGTTTCGTCCACCGGGCCCTCGGCGCTCTGGCGGGGCTCGGGGCGGACGGTGCGGGCGCCGCTGGAATTGACGTCGCCGAAGCGGTCAAGGGTGACTTTGTCGGCGTTGGAGGTGGACCAATTGAGGTCGCTGGTGGAGTGCTCGATGATGCGGTCGCCCAACTTGCGGTAGCGGATGGTCTGGGGGGAGGCGCGGAGCGAGGCCTCGATGCTGGCATCGACGTTGACGGTGGCGGTGGCGGTCTCGACCCCGCCGGGGCCGGCGGCGCGCAGCTCATAGGTGGTGGTCTGGGTCGGTTGCACCAGTTGCTCGCCGGAGGGATTGACCTGGCCCAGGCCGCTGATTTCGATCACCTGGGCCTCTTCGCTGGACCAGCGCAGGCGGCTGGAATCGCCGCAACGGAGGCTGGCGGGGTTGGCGGCGAGTTGGGCGGTGACGCCGACGACGGCGGCGCGCATGCTGGCCAGGCCGGTCTTCTCCCGCTGAATGTTGTTGAGATTGCGGAGGCGGTCTTCGTCTTTGCGGACCCAGCGGTCGGAGGGGATGGTCTGCTGGCCGGAGCCGGGCTGCATGGTGTGGCGGAGCTCGACGCGCTCATTGGCGCGGACCTCGACGGTGGCGGTGTAGGTCTGGTAGCCCTCGAGAGCCAGGGTGAGAGTATGAGTGCCGGGGCGGACCAGCAGCTCCTGCTTGACGATGAAGTTGGTGTCGGTGGCGCCGGTGCAGCCGACGAGGAACTGGGGGCTAGTCCCGTTGAGGAAGACGGCGGTGTCTTCGGGGTTGACCCGCAGGCGGAGGCGGCCCCAGGGGCCGGAGACGGGAGCGCCGACGGGGTCGAGGGTGATGTTCAGCTCGGTGGTTTCCCCGGCGCGGATGTCCACCTGCTGCACGTGGGGCTTGTGGCCGTAGCGGTGGATGCTGACGGTGTGGGAGCCGGGGTCGAGCCGGATGCTGCGGTTGCCCTGGCCGAAGGGATGGTCGTCGACCAGCGTGTAAGCGGTCTTGGGCTTCACCTTGACTTTGAGGGTGCCCTGCTGGGCAAGAGCGGGGGCGGCGGCCAGGCCGAGGATAACCAGGGCGGCGACAACGACGGTCAGACGATGCGTCCGCATATGCGTCCCTCCTCAGGAATGTGGGGCCGAAGAGCTTTGGGGTGCCTACCCGGCGGTACTGCTAACCGGAAAGAGTATTCATACCCGGTTTGTCGGGGGGATGTCAAATGCTTACGGGGTACGGAGTACCTAGTGCGGGGTACCGAGGGGAAGGAGGGATTGGAGGCGGCCCCGGAGGGATTTGCTCGGCCTTCGATCGCCGCGGAGGAGGCGGATGAGATGGGGTTGGGAGATGTCGAGGGCGGCGGCGAGTTCTTTGGTCTTCCGGTTGGAGGTGAGCCAAGCTCCAGATAAAGCCGCCATATCAGAGAAAGCCAATTTGGGGCGCTCGTCAAAAATGCTACTTAATCGAGTCGATCCTGTTGAAGCTACCGGTCCCAGAGATTTATATCCAGCAAACAACTTCACCGCAGGGTGAAACTACTTACTCAATCGTTGACGGACAGCAACGGATTCGAACTGTGATTCAGTTCATAGGTTCAGAGAGAGAACCTGACGAACAGGAATACAACAAGTTCGCGTTGGATAAGCTCCCTGCGGAGTCTCAGTGGAGGAACAAGACATTTGCGGATTTAACTGATGAAGAAAAGAAGGTATTCTATGGTTACAACTTGGCAGTCAGGTATTTGAACACTGACAACGAAGGTGAACTGCGGGATATGTTTAACCGCCTTAACAGGTTCTTGTCTCCGCTGAAGCCCCAGGAACTTCGAAATGCAACCTACACCGGTCCTTTTGTCAAGCTAGCTTTGGACCTTGCCGATGATGACTATTGGGCTACCAATAGCATTGTCACTCCCGCATCAATTAGAAGGATGGGAGATGTGGAGTTTGTGAGCGAACTTCTGATAGGCGCATTACATGGACCGCAAGGCGGAAGCGCAAAAGTAATCGATTTGTATTATGAACGGTACGAGGACTATGAAGATGAATTTCCGAATCAGAAAAGAGGGGAGGAGCTCTTCGAGCAAACACTGAGAAGCGTGCAGAAACTTTTGCCGAAGATCAAGAAGACGCGGTGGGGCAATAAGACAGGTTTCTACACTCTGTTTGCGGCGGTGGCCTTTCTGGTTAGGAACGGTAGGCTGCGCGCAGGAAAAATAGCGAAAGCCAGAAAGACTTTGGAGAATTTTGCCAGTGAAATAGATCGCCGACTGGCAGACGAGAACGCCAAGGTAAGCAGGAATGCTGTTAGGTACGTCCGGGCCGTCGAGAAAGGGGCCAACGACAAGAAGCGGCGAGCCGTTCGACATACAGCGGTATTAGATGTCATGGGGCGCTACTTTATGTAGCGGTGAAGGCCGGTGGGCGGAAGGACCAAGTACAAACTAATTCATGCCGATGCGTTTGAGTGGCTGCCAAATCGCAAAGGGAAAAGCATTCACGCGGTGGTTACTGACCCTCCGTTCGGTGTGATCGAATATACTTCGGACCAGTTGCGAAAACGAGGCAAGGGAAACGGCGGTATATGGAGGTTGCCGCATAACTATGACGGAAATCAACGCAGCCCCCTGCCCAGGTTCACAGTGTTGCGAGCAAGACACTTCGAACAGATCCGGAATTTCCACAAGCGGCTCGCCCCGCTCCTGTTTAGGTTGCTAGTCCCAGGCGGACACGTAATCATTGCATCTCAGAATCTTGTTTCGCACCTGGTTGTGAAGGAATTTCGCTCGGTGGGATTTGAAATGCGTGGTCAAATTGCACGAGTTGTCAGAACGTTGAGGGGTGGAGACAGACCGAAAGGGGCTCACAAGAAATATCCGGGAATCTCGGTTACCCCACGAGGCTGTTGGGAGCCATGGCTGATTTTCCGCAAACCGTGTGATGGCCGTGTAAGAGACAACTTGCGAAAATGGAAGACAGGAGCTCTGCGTCGTCCCGCACCTGATTTACCTTTCGCCGATCTCATACCTTCGAGACCAGCGAAGCGAATAGAGAGAGAAATGGCTCGTCACCCATCGCTCAAACCTCAAGAATTGATGCGGCAACTGGTTTGGGCAGCTCTGCCGCTAGGCAAGGGGACAGTATTGGATCCCTTTATGGGATCAGGAGCAACGGTTGCAGCCGCTGAATATCACGGCTTCAAGAGCATAGGCCTTGAATTGGACAAGCAATTCTTTCAGCTTGCGAGACGGGCTATTCCCAAGCTAGCTAGACTCAGGCTGAACGATGAGAAGTAGCCTGTAGCTTGACAGCCGCTAGGCGCCTGCGGCTTGAGCCGCCGCCCACCCGATTAGGAAAGGCCAGAGGGGATGTCGCGCCTCTCGCTCGGCAGGGCTCGGGATGAAAAGGGGCGGACCACAGAAGAAAAAGCCGACGACGAACTGGGTTCGTCGCCGCTACCCCACCCCCCCTATAAGGCGGTACCTGGGAGCTGGGGCTTGGTGCGGAGAGAGGATTTGAGATTGGAGATTGGAAATTGGAAAGAGGAGATTTGAAAAAAAGCCGCAGGAAGAATCCTGCGCTACCTTCCGAAAAAGAAGAAGCTCACGGCAAGCCTTTTCTTCCCGCCCGCGGTCAGGAAGCTGTCCGCCCCGGTAAGTAGAAGTGTCGAGGGATGTCGCGCCTGTCCCTCGGCCCCGAAGGTTCGGGGCTCCCTTCGGCTCCGCTCCCTTCGACTTCGCTCCCTTCGACTCCGCTCCCTTCGACTCCGCTCAGGGTCTCCGCCTCGCTACGACGGGGTCTACGCCCTTCGGCAAGCTCAGGACCTTCGCTCCGCTTCGGCTACGCTCCGACAGGGTCTTCGACTGCGCTTCGACAGGACAAGAAAGCCCTTGCCCTAGGCAAACAAAAAGGCGTCCGGAGGGACGCCTAGACAGGCAGGAATGCCTGTCCCACCAAGAACGGCAAGGGGTGAAGCCTTGCGCTACCCACAGGCCGCAGGAACAATCCTGCGCTACCTTCCGAAAAAGAAGAAGCTCACGGCAAGCCTTTTCTTCCCGCCCGCGGTCAGGAAGCTGTCCGCCCCGGTAAGTAGAAGTGTCGAGGGATGTCGCGCCTGTCCCTCGGCCCCGAAGGGTCGGGGCTCGGGATGAAAAGGGGCGGACCACAGAAAAAAAAGCCGACGACGAACTAGGTTCGTCGCCGCTACCCAAACAAATGCAGATCCTTCACCGCCCAGGCGCGCAAGGGTTCAGGATGACACCGTAAAAGAAAGGAAGAAACAAAAACGGCGTCCCGGGAGGGACGCCGTTTTGCGCTCTGACCCTTCGCGTGCGCTCAGGGCAAGTAAGCTGACCCGTTCGGCTGGCTTCCCTCGGCCCCGAAGGGTCGGGGCTCCCTTCAGCTCCGCTCCCTTCGGCTCCGCTTCCTTCGGCTGCGCTTCCCTCGACTTCGCTCGGGATCTCCGCTTCGCTACGACGGGGTCTACGCTGCGACGGGATCTTCGACGGGGTCTTCGACAGGGTGAACAAGCTGACCCGTTCGACTCGTCCCGCAGGTGCGGGACTCGCTCAGGGTCAACCTGGGCATTGAAATAGCAAAGGCCGCAGCGTGTGGCTGCGGCCTTTGAGCGTCTGACAGGTTGAGAAGCCCGCTCGGGTTGACCTTTGAAAAGCCGAGCATTGGGTTAGTTTTGTGAGTGTCCCGGGGTCACAGGCCGGAGGCCTGTGCCACCAGGAGGGTTACTCGATAGAAAGGAGGTGATCCAGCCGCAGGTTCTCCTACGGCTACCTTGTTACGACTTCACCCCAATCAGGAACCATACCGTTGGCGCCTGGCTCCCTTGCGGGTTGCGTAGGCGACGTCTAGTACAGCCCCCTTTCGTGATGTGACGGGCGGTGTGTACAAGGCCCGGGAACGTATTCACGGCGCCGTGCTGATGCGCCATTACTAGCGATTCCAGCTTCACGGGGTCGAATTGCAGACCCCGATCCGAACTGAGCGCGCTTTTCTGGGATTAGCTCCCCCTTGCGGGTTGGCACACCCTCTGTAGCGCGCATTGTAGCACGTGTGTAGCCCCGGACATAAAGGCCATGATGACTTGACGTCATCCCCGCCTTCCTCCCGCTTGTCGCGGGCAGTCCCCTTAGAGAGCGTCCCGCTTGCGCGGGACTAGCAACTAAGGGCAAGGGTTGCGCTCGTTGCGGGACTTAACCCAACATCTCACGACACGAGCTGACGACAGCCATGCAGCACCTCGGCACCGGTCCCTTGCGGGAAGGCCGGTTTTCACCGACTGGTCCGGCGCCGTTCGAGCCCGGGTAAGGTTCTTCGCGTTGCGTCGAATTGAACCACATGCTCCACCGCTTGTGCGGGCCCCCGTCAATTCCTTTGAGTTTCAGCCTTGCGACCGTACTCCCCAGGCGGGTCACTTATCGCGTTAGCTGCGACACGCCCCCCGAACGGGAGGCACATCTAGTGACCAACGTTTACGGCTAGGACTACCAGGGTATCTAATCCTGTTTGCTCCCCTAGCTTTCGTCCCTCAGCGTCAGGTGCCGTCCAGCGAGCCGCCTTCGCCTCCGGTGTTCCTACCGATATCTACGCATTTCACCGCTACACCGGTAATTCCACTCGCCCCTCCGGCCCTCCAGCGGGGTAGTTTCGGCGGACCCCTCCCGGTTAAGCCGGGAGATTTCACCGTCGACTAACCCCACCGCCTACGGACCCTTTACGCCCAGTAATTCCGAGCAACGCTTGCCCCCTACGTATTACCGCGGCTGCTGGCACGTAGTTAGCCGGGGCTTCTTCTACGGGTACCGTCAGGCCCGATTGCTCGGGCGGTTCGTCCCCGTCGAAAGGAGTTTACACCCCGAAGGGCGTCGTCCTCCACGCGGCGTCGCTGCGTCAGGGTTTCCCCCATTGCGCAATATTCCTCACTGCTGCCTCCCGTAGGAGTCTGGGCCGTGTCTCAGTCCCAGTGTGGCCGATCATCCTCTCAGATCGGCTACCGGTCTCTGCCTTGGTGAGCCGTTACCTCACCAACAAGCTGATCGGACGCGGACCCCTCCGCCAGCCCCTTGCGGGTTTGCTTTCCTCAGCCTGCGCCAAGGAAAGATTATGCGGTATTAGCCCCAGTTTCCCGGGGTTATCCCCCACTCGCGGGCAGGTTCTCCACGCGTTACGCACCCGTTCGCCACGCCTTCCGCCAGGAATCCGAAGATCCCCGACGGTCAGCGTTCGACTTGCATGTGTTAGGCACGCCGCCAGCGTTCGCTCTGAGCCGGGATCAAACTCTCATGTGAAAGTCTGTCCCGTTCCGCTGCAATCACCCGCCTTCGACCACCTCCCCCCGCATTCTCATCGAATGCGAAGGATGTCTCCCGCGGGCTTGCCCGGAACTTGTGTCGCTCGGCTCTCCCCTCAACCTGGTAGGACAGACATTCCTGCCTGTCCTCTTCGGCCAGGGGACTCAAAGGTCAACTGGCCCCTCCTGCTCCCGGGCCATCCCGAGCGCAGTCTGAGGGACCTCTTTAGAGCGGGCTTCTCAGCTTGTCAAAGAGCTTTTCTCGCCTTTGATCCCGCCCTGCGG
>JALLOH010000804.1 GCA_027717655.1 Acidobacteriia bacterium AH_259_A11_L15 | reverse complement strand
CTACTTGGGCTGGCGGGTGATCGTCTACTCGAATAACAAGAAGATGTTTTGCTACCTCGGCCCGCTGGCCAAGGGGGTGAACCTGGGCTTCCACCAGGGCGCGCGCCTGCCGGACCCCGGCCGGTGGCTCGAGGGCACCGGCAAGGGCATGCGGCACGTGAAGATTCGCAGCGACAAGAACATCCGCCCCGGCCCCTTCAAGAAGCTGGTGCGCGCCGCATCCCGCCTGGCCAGCCGCTAGTAACGCTGGCT
>JALLOH010000803.1 GCA_027717655.1 Acidobacteriia bacterium AH_259_A11_L15 | reverse complement strand
GGCCAAGCCCGTCCGCCGCACTGAGTTCATTGTGGGGAAATTCCTGGGCCTGGGGATGACGTTGCTGGTGAACCTGGCGCTTATGACCGTCGGGTTCTTCGCCGCCCTCTATTACGTGCGGCCGGAATTCCAGGCCGCGGATGCGGAGTTGCTCCTGGCGATCTATTTCATCTTCCTGGCCTTGCTGCTGGCTACGGCCCTGGCGCTGTTGTTTTCCTGCTTCTCTTCGCCGGTGCTCTCGGCGGCCTTTAC
>JALLOH010000802.1 GCA_027717655.1 Acidobacteriia bacterium AH_259_A11_L15 | reverse complement strand
GTACCCGGATGAATGTCAAAAAATACCTGCTGGCCGTGGTGGTCGCGTTCGTGCTCTATTCGGGACTGGGTTTCGGGATTCATGAAGTGATCCTGAAGCAGGACTACCAGCCGCTCATCGGCCAGGTGCTGCGCACGGAAGAAGCCTTTGCCGACCGGATTCCTTACCTGTATGTCGCCAACCTGGTCTTTGCGCTGGCGTTCTGTTGCATCTACGTCAAAGGCTACGAGGCTGGCAAAGGCTGGCTGGGAC
>JALLOH010000801.1 GCA_027717655.1 Acidobacteriia bacterium AH_259_A11_L15 | reverse complement strand
CTGTGATGGCCATCGGCGCTCGCACTTCCGCGCCTTCGCCCCAGCCTAGCGCCATCGGGAACAACCCCAGCACGGTGGTCAGCGTCGTCATTACGATGGGCCGCAGGCGGATCTGGCCGGCCTCGAGCAGTGCCTGGCGTTTGGACAATCCCTTGTGCCGGAGCTGGTTGGTGTAGTCGATTAGCACGATCGCATTGTTGACCACGATCCCAGCCAGAATGATGACCCCGAGAAAGACCATGACGCTGAGGGT
>JALLOH010000800.1 GCA_027717655.1 Acidobacteriia bacterium AH_259_A11_L15 | reverse complement strand
GCGCCTGCGCCCGCACCAGCGTCTCCCCGTCGCCCACCGCGCCCGCCGCCGGGCTGTTGCCGTCGATGCCGTCCGTTCCCGCGCTCAAGATGGCCACCGGGACGAGCTGACGCGGCTGCCGGCACGGCGGGCGCTGAACGAGGCGCTGGAACGGATGGGCGAGGACTACGCCATCGCCATGGTGGACGTGGACCACTTCAAGAAGTTCAACGACACCTACGGGCACAAGGTGGGCGACCAGGTGCTGCAGATG
>JALLOH010000799.1 GCA_027717655.1 Acidobacteriia bacterium AH_259_A11_L15 | reverse complement strand
GTAGTGGCGGACAAAATCCCGTGCGTTCTCTTCTGTGGCGAAAGCCAGAAGGCTCGGAGAGCAGCGATCGAAGAGGCGCACATAGGGAGTGCGAGTCTGGTCAACCTTCAGGCGGGGTGTGCTGCAAACCTCCACCTGGCTGCCCTCCACGTAGTAGGCCTGTTGGGCGGGGCGCCGGCGGCCGCTGACGTAGTCGGTGACCTCCAGGATTTCGACCCGCTGGCCGGTCTGCGCGGCCAGCGTCAGGCCGCAGC
>JALLOH010000798.1 GCA_027717655.1 Acidobacteriia bacterium AH_259_A11_L15 | reverse complement strand
GTATGGGATGGAGGTGATGGCGGGGTTCATCGTGGGGTTTGACAACGACCCGGAAGACATCTTCGACCGCCAGGTGGAGTTCATTCGGGAGAGCGCCATCCCCCTGGCGATGGTGGGGTTGCTGCTGGCCCTGCCGGGCACGCAGCTCTACCGCCGGCTGCTGAAAGAAGGCCGCATCGTAAACGACGGCAACGGGAACAACATGGATTGCACGCTCAACTTCATCCCCAAGATGGACCCGCAACGGTTGGTGG
>JALLOH010000797.1 GCA_027717655.1 Acidobacteriia bacterium AH_259_A11_L15 | reverse complement strand
TTGAGCACGCAAGTGACGTAAAGTAACTGTGCGGTAACCGAATGGATGACCAAACGCAAGAGCGAAGAATTCTGCCGGTAGGAAGTGCATTAGCGCTGATCTATCCCGTCGGGGCCATGGTTTGGGCATGGCAACAAGGGATGCCTTTTCCAGTTGGATTGGGCTATGGGTTATCAAACCTTGGTTATGTCCTACTCTTCGCTACGGTTTTCGGAAGCTTCAGAACGTTCGGTCTTAAGAAGCGATGGCAGATA
>JALLOH010000796.1 GCA_027717655.1 Acidobacteriia bacterium AH_259_A11_L15 | reverse complement strand
GAGCAATTGCGCAGCGTCGATGTGAAACCCTCGGCGATCGTGCTTGAGCCGGTCGGCCGCGATATGGCGCCCGCCGTGGCTGTTGCGGCCCTGCTTGCACAGCAGGCCACACCCGAGGCGCTGCTGCTGGTACTGCCGTCGGATCATGTGATCGAAGACGACGTGGTGTTCGGCAAGCTCGCCACGGTTGCAGCCAGTGTCGCCAAGGATAACTTCTTGGTCACTTTTGGCATCGAGCCCACCGAGCCACATAC
>JALLOH010000795.1 GCA_027717655.1 Acidobacteriia bacterium AH_259_A11_L15 | reverse complement strand
GTGATGCTCGATGAAAAGGCGGGAACCCCCGACTTGTGGATTTATGAGATCGAACGCGGGATTCGCACCCGCTTTACCTTCGATCCCGGAACGGATTGGGCCGGCGCCTGGTCGCCCGACGGAAAGACCATTTTCTTTTCCTCCGATCGCAACGGGAACTCCGACATCTTCCGGAAGTCGTTCGCCGGCTCCAGCCCGGAGGAGCTGCTGCTGGAAAAAGAGGGCGATCAATATGCCTTCGACGTCTCCTCCGA
>JALLOH010000007.1 GCA_027717655.1 Acidobacteriia bacterium AH_259_A11_L15 | reverse complement strand
GCCGCTTACGCCGCCAACGCGGCAGCGAATTTCGACTTTGCGGCCGGGAAATTCGCCTTCGACATCCTTGAAACTGACCAGTTCTACTACTTCCAGGATGACATCCGGGTGCGGGCCAACCTGACCCTCAACCTCGGTATCCGCTACGAGAACTACGGCCAGCCGGTCAACAACCTGCACGATGAGAGCTGCGCCCGCGAGGCCGACCCCAGCACGGCCTTCTGGGACACCTCCTTGCCGGTGGAGCAGCGGTGCTTCCCGAAGGTCGCCCGCGACGACAACAACTGGGCTCCCCGGGTCGGCTTTGCTTACACGCCGCGCTGGGGCAAGGCCTTCTTTGGGGAAGACAGGACAGTCATCCGGGGCGGGTATGGGATTGCCTACGAGGTCGCTTTCTACAACATCATGCTGAACAGCGCCACCGCCGCCCCCCAGGTGTTCTTGTTCAGTTGTCCCGATCCGAATATTTGTGCGACTACTCCGCCGGTTCCCCCAGGTGGGACGGCGGCAGCGGTGGCAGCGGTTGCGTCGCCCACTTTGGGGGTATTGGATCCGCGCGACGGCTTTAGCTGGACCCTGGCCGGCGATGTCTTCGACTTTATCAACGGCAGGCCCATGGACTTTCCGGCGCCCTACGTCCAGAGCTGGTCGTTGGGCATCCAGCGGCAGCTCGGGCAGTCCTCGGTGTTGGAGGTTCGCTACGTCGGCACCAAGGCCAACGGCCTCTTCGAGAGCGTGCAAATCAACCCCAACGTGACCCGGTACCTTAGTCCTCAAACTGTGTCCTCGACCGATGCGGGGAGCGGAGCGCCCATCCTCATCACCCTGCCGGCCCAGCCGCAAGTGGTGCCGGCGAACCTGGGCATCTGCAATGACCCCGCGGCGCCGGGGTTCGGCGCTCCCATCTGCCAGCTGCCGGAGCGGCAGGTGCGCGACCGCATCAATAGCGCGCGGTCCATCTACCACGCGCTGCAGACCCGGTTTGACTTCCGCAATTGGAGAAACCAGCTGACCGGTGGGGTGGGCTGGACCTGGTCGCACAACATCGATACGGTCAGCGAAATCTTTCAAGACCCCGGCACACCCGCCTTTGCCCAGAACTGGTTCGACCTACAGGATGGCGAGCGGGGCAACTCGGGGACCGACCTGCGGCATACCGTCGCCATCAATGCCGTTTGGGATTTGCCCTGGCACCAGGATCAAAACGGCCTGCTCGGCAAGATTGCTGGGGGCTGGGAGGCTACCGGCTTTGCCCTGCTCTACACCGGCCGGGTCTGGACTCCTGACCAGTTCTTCGGTGGGGGCGCCATCGGTCGTCTCTTCGGTTTCGGCGGGCAGAATCCTTTCTGCAGCAACAACCGGCATGGCTCCATCGCCCAAGGCTCCGTTGGGACAACTTGTTTGCCCCATATTTCCAACGCCGACGCGCCCATCAGCTCGGTTGGGATCTACCGGTTCGTGAACGGTACGCTCACGTTGCTCGATCTAGCCCAGCTCAACCAGGGCAACCTCGTACCGGTGGGCGGCACCGATGTGCACTGGATCCTTAACAACGCCGAAGCGATCATCGCCGGGCTGCCCATCTTCGGGGCCAACCGCAACCTCTCCACCTCGCTGGGGGACGGCACGACCGCCATCAACCTGGGCGTCTTCAAGAATACGTACGCCAACATCGGGGAGCGCCGGGTGAACTTCCAGTTCCGGTTGGTGCTGGTCAACGCCTTCAATCACCGGAACTACGGGTTCCCCGCGGAAGAAGAAGCCGATTTCGATCCCGGCTTTGGCTTCGGGGACTTCCGCAATAACAATGCCATCGGGCGGAGAATCCGCTTCGGCCTCCGGATCGTATTCTAGCCGCTCGGGCCCACCAGAGCCAGAAACGCTGGTTCTGGTTCCGCGTGGCAGGACGGAAAGTCGGGGAAGATTAAGTAAGGGGCAGCCGAGCCCAGGGGAAACCGTGGACACGGTTGTTGGGTAGCTCGCGGGACAAGAAACGGCCGGCGTGCGGTCGTGCGTGGGACCTGAGCGAGAGCGCGGTTGTGGTTCCTAACTAGCCCACAGGAGGGAAGTAGCACATGAAGAAGATTGCCATGATGCTGGGGTTCCTGCTGGTTCCCGGAGCACTGTTGGCTCAGGACGTGCCCAAGGGCGAGGTCGGTATTTCGTACGAATTGTATCGGCCAGCAAACCTTCTTTCGCCCCCCGGGCCCATCCATTTTGATAACAGCAGCGGCATTAGTGTCCGGGCCACAGTGAACTTGAACGAGTGGGCTGCGGTCGAGACCGTGTTTAGCTTTCACACCAATTCAGGGGTGGAAAATGTCGCCGCAGTGCCTGTCCCGAACGGGTCGCTCGATATTTTCTACAATACTTACAGGTTCAAGGGTACCAGTCGGCAGGGTGACCAGAAGCAGGTGGGGGTGTTTGCTTTCGCGGGTCCAGGCTGGTGGCGCGCCGATCCGAACGCCGCGATGGAGCCCTTTATTGGCACCTTGACGAAGTTCGCTTTTGAATTTGGCGGCGGGATTGAATACTACCCCCAGCGAAACGTCGGCTTCCGGTTCGAGCTGAGCGACCTAGTTGTAAAGATTGGGACGGAAGACGGTGTCAGGCAGCCGACCACAAATAACTTCGTGCTGCGCATTGGTGCCTCTTTCCGCTTCTAGTGGAAGGAAACGGCAGCAAGAAGGTTAGCCGACTAGCCAAGGAAGCCCCTTTCGTACGGGTTGTTAGCGGCAGCCCCAGGAGATCAGTGGCTGCGACTGAGGCAGCTCCGCCCTTTTGTTCCCTTGACGCGGGATTTTGGCTCCGGTAGACTACCGCAGGGGGAATAGATCGGTGCGCCTGAGGCTATATCTCTCCCTACTTTCCCTAGTCAGTGTACTAGCGCTCGCTGTCGGCATGACAGCACGGTCGGGTAATCCTTCCTCCCTCAGCAAGGCAGAGCCAGTACCCTGGTTGTCCGAGCTGCGGTCCCTTCGCACCAGGGACACCCGTGTGCAAGCGGTTCTGCGGTATGTCATCCCCGGGGAAGATGGATGGCTGACGGAAAGGTACAACGAGGAGATTACCGCCCGACTGGGAGAACTCTCGGCGGTGCTAGTGGAACGCCCGCTGGACGCGAGCAAAGTCGCTGAGTTCATCCATCCGCACTTCCAAGGGACTTCGCTTGCGCCCCGGCTCCGGCTCACTCTGCGTAACGAGGCGCCTATCGTGGAGCGGCTCGAACCGGCGACGGGATCGACTGTTACAGCAGAAGAATTTGTGTCCGAATTAATGGACTTTGCGGCCAAAGATCAAACTCTCGAGAGGGCCAAGTTCAAGATCATCGCCATTAGGCTGAACCCGAATGCTAGTGGGCGGGTTCGGACGCGAATTTGGTACGACATTGTAGGGCGGACAACGGGTGGAGAAGTCTGGCAGCACAACGGTGAGTGGCATGCGGTGTGGCAGCTCGGCCCGGGCAAGCTCTGGCAATTGCTGGGCGTTCAAGTCCAGCCGGCTACCTTGGTGCGTGCCCCGCGGGCTTACTTCACAGACGTTACCCGGGCTGTGCTCCGTCCCGGGCCGCACTTTGAGCAACTGGCAAGCGGGTTGGAATATTGGACCGTCAATCTCGACGCTGCGGTTGGTGTTCAACAGAGTGGCCTCAATGGCATTGCGGTCGCCGACGTAGACAACGATGGGTGGGAGGATTTCTACGTGGCCCAGGAAGCTGGCCTACCCAACCGCTTCTATCGTAACAACGGCGATGGCACCTTCACCGAGAGAGCGAAAGAGGCCGGGGGTCTGGATGTGTTGGATCCTACCTCGGCGGTTCTCTTCTTTGACTATGACAATGACGGAGACGCCGATTTGTTGGTACTGACCCGCGGGGGGCCGCTGTTGTTTGCCAACGATGGCCAGGGCGATTTTGCTCTCCAGGATTCCGTCTCTATTGGCCTGCTCGAATCTGACGAGGCCTTTTACAATCCCATGTCTGTTTGCGCTGCCGACTACAATCGGGACGGCTGGCTCGATCTTTACGTTACCTTTTACGAGCAGCAGTACGGCTCCGAGGAAGGGACTTCCAACCACCCTACTCCCTTCTACGATGCCCAGAACGGCCCCCCCAACGTCCTCTACCGCAACAACGGCGACGGGACCTTCACCGACGTGACGGCGGAGACCGGGCTGGACCAGAACAACAACCACTTCAGTCTCGCCTGTGCGTGGGGGGACTACAACAACGACGGCTGGCCGGACCTCTACGTCGCTAATGACTTCGGCCGCAACAACCTCTACCGAGCCAACGGCGATGGCACCTTCACCGATGTGGCCGCGGAGGCCGGCGTGGAAGACATCGGGGCCGGGATGAGCGCCGCCTGGGAAGATTACGACAACGACGGCTGGTTGGATCTCTACGTGGGCAACATGTGGTCCAGCGCCGGCTTGAGAACGACGATGCAACCGATGTTCAAGGCGGATGCCGACCCCGCGGCCCGGGCGGCTTTGCGGCGCATGGCCAAAGGGAACTCTCTGTTCCGCAACCGGGGGGACGGCACGTTTGAAGATGTCACGGAGCAGGCGGGGGTCAGCCTGGGGCGTTGGGCTTGGGGGAGTAACTTCCTTGATGTAGATCGAGACGGGAACGAAGACATCTACATCGTCAACGGCTTCATCACGAATGAATCCAGCCAGGATCTTTGAAGTTTCTTCTGGCGGCAGGTGGCCGCCTATACCCCGGATGAGCGAAGTCCAACCCCTGTGTACAAAGACGGGTGGGCTGCCATCAATCACTTGCTGAACGAAGACGGGTCCCTGAGCGGACATGAACACAACCGCTTCTACCTGAATTTGGGCAACGGAACTTTCGTGGACGCCTCGTCCGTCGTCGGCCTCGATTTCGATCGGGATGGTCGTGTTTTTGCCTCGGTTGATTTTGACAACGATGGCGACCTTGATCTCGTTCTCAAAAATCGCAATAGCCCTCAATTGATGGTGTTGCGGAATGATTTCCCAACCCCTAGGCACGGCATTGCTTTTGAACTGGTGGGGCAGGAGAGCAACCGCGATGCCGTGGGAGCGGTGGTCGCTATTACCACCAGCCGGGGTTCCCGTCGGAAGGTGGTTAGCCTCGGGTCCGGTTTCCTCTCGCAGTCGACTCGGCGCGTCTATTTTGGGCTGGGAGCCGAGTCGGAGGTAAAGCAAGTCACTATCCGTTGGCCCAGCGGCCGCCAGCAGCGCCTTGGACCTTTGCCCGTGGACCGGCTGATTACGGTTTACGAGGGGGAGTCGCGCTGGCACGCGCAGACGTTTCTCCAGCCCACTGATTATTCCGCGCGGATTGATCAGCGGGCGAGCCACTCCGATACCGAGTCTTCCCCTTCCGCCGAGAATTGGCTTGTGGAGCCCGTCCCCGCTCCTACGCTTGCCGGCAAGGATTTGGAAGGGAATGACATCAACCTGGCGGACTGGGCTGGCCGGCCGGTGTTGCTTAATTTCTGGGCCAGTTGGTGCGTCCCTTGCCAGGAAGAACTGCACAAATGGGCGCAGGAATACCCCCGGATCCGAGCGACCGGAGCCGAGGTTTTGGCGGTTTCCGTGGATGAGCTGGGCAGCGAGGAGCAGGTGCGCGAATTTGTCCGGGCACACCAGTTGCCTTTCCCTGTGTTGCTGCCGAGCCCTACGAGCGTCCACGCCTACAACATCTTGCATCGTAGTTTGCTGGTTCGCCGCGTGGATCTGGGAGTGCCTACCACTTTCCTGATCGATGCGGACGGAAACGTTCAGAAACTTTATCGAGGGATCACCGACCCGGGGCGCCTCTTACAGGATCTGCAGAACATGCCGCGGACGCCTGAACAGCGGCTGGCGGCGGCCCTTCCTTATCCTGGGCGACACGTGCGGCAACAATACGTCCGGGACTATTTCGCTCTGGGAACGGCGTTCCTGAATGGGCAGTTGAACGAGGAGGCAGAACGTTATCTTTGGTTGGCGGTGGAACGCACGGAGAATCCCAAGCCCCTCATCAATTTGGGGGCCCTCCGGGCGCAGGCAGGCCGGCCCGCGGAAGCCATTGAACTGTTGGAAACTGCCGCCCGCTATTACCCTGAGAATCCCGCCGTGCACCACAACCTGGGCGTTGCTTATCTGCAATCGGGTCGATTCCAGCAAGCCCTCGCTGCTCTGCGAAAAGCGGTCGAACTGGACCCCGGCTTTGCGGACGCTTACGTGAATTTGGGTCTCGTGTACGATCGCTTGGGCCAGCGAGAGAAAGCTATCGATGCTTTGCAAAAGGCGGTGAGAGTTGCCCCGAATGACGGAGAAGCTTACGATTACCTCGGGGTGCTCCATGCTAGCAGGGGCGAGTTGGATGAGGCCCTTTATTGCTTTGAGCGTGCGGTGAAGCTCAGTCCCGCCAACCAGGATGTGCGACGCCACTTGGGCATGGTCTATGTACAAAAAGGTTTGTTTTACTTAGCTGCGGAAACTTTGGAGCCGGTTGTCGAACACTCTCCCGAATTCCCCGATACCGCTGTCCTCTTGGCTCTGAGTTATTATCGCCTGGGCAAGATGGATGCCGCCCGACAACTGCTAGAAAAAGTTTTGCAGTCCCACCCTCACCATTCGCGAGCGGGCGAATTGCTGAACGAAATCAACCGTATAGACGGGGGCCACTAGATGGGCCGCGCCTCGGTCTCTTTTGGCCATTCTTAACCCTCCTTAGTCGCACGGGGACACAAATGCACCCTACCGCCATGGGCTATGAGGAAGTCGCCGTCAGTGGGTCGGCGGTCGCCGGAGCCGCTCGAGGAGTGGGCGCGCCTGCGGATGATTGGGCTTAAGCTGGAGGACGCGCTCCAGCATCCGTTCGGCCTCCTCCGCGCGACCCAGGCGGAGGTAAGCATCTGCCAAAGCGAAGTGCGCGTCGGCATCCTCTGGGCTCAATTCGACGGCACGCTCCAAAGCTTCTGCGGCCCGAAAGGGCATCTCCTGCTCTAAGTAAAGGATACCCAGATTCCGGTAGGCGTCGGCCAACTGGGGATCGAGCTGGGTGGCCCGGCGGAACTCTTCCCGTGCTTGGGCGAGGGCACCGGTCTGGGCCAAGAAGGCCCCCAGATCGCTATGAGCCCGGGCGTCGCCGGGCTCTAGCTTTAAGTAGAGTTCCAGGACGGGGATGGCCGTGTCCAATTTGCCGTTCGTGGCTAGGATGGTGGCGTACTGGAGGAGCTTCTGCGGGTCGAGGGGGTCGAGTTCGGCGGCGCGACGAAAGGCTTCTTCAGCCTGAATCGGTTGATTCAGTCGGAGATAGGCAATCCCCAGGTTGAAGTAGCCGTCGGCGTAGTCGGGGTCCGCGCGGACCGACTGCTCCAGGGCCTGTCGTGCCTCCTCCAGCCTGCCCTGGGCGGCGTAGACCACGCCCAAATTGTTCCAGGATTCGGCGTCCGCCGGATTCCGTTCTACGGCCTCTCTCAAGTAAAAACCTGCGTCGTCCAGCAAGCCGCGGTCAAAGAAGGCCACCCCCAGGTGATAGTAATCCCGTCCGAAACTCCCCACGAAGCGCCGCCCCGCGTAAGGCAGCCCGGTCTGCGCCAATTGCGCGGGCGAGCGATTCACCGCGCGCAGGTCGGTCATGAGCGTATTCACAGGAACCACGCCCCGGTAGAGCTTCACCAGCTCTCCCTTCGAGTTCAGCAAGAACGTGGTGGGAATTTGCAGGTCGGACCGCCGCTCGAACAACCGCCGGTAGAATACGTTGTAGCGCTCCAGAGTCTCGGCGTCCATCCGCAGCACGGGGAAGGGCAGTTGCCGCTCTTGGACGAAGCGCTCCACCTGGGCGGCATCCTCCGGCACGTCCACCGAGATGGCCACCAGTTCAGCTCCCGCCTGCCGGATTTCTGCGTAATGCTCTTTCCATAACCGCATCTCTTCCTGGCAGGGAGCGCACCAGGTAGCCCAGAAATTCACCAACACCGGCCGCCCTTCCAGGCTCTCCCGCGTCACGGTTTCCCCGGCCAGGGTTGGAAGGGCGAAGGAAGGGGTGGGCACCGGTTGCAGGAAAGCATAGCCTTCCGGCCGGACGCCCGGGTCCGGCACGGGCTGGGGCGCGCAGCCGCTCAGATCGGGGTTCCGCTCCTGGAAGGCAACGGCCCGCCAGTTCGGCTGGCCTTCCTTCACTCGAATGCGATGATCGGCGGGCAGGTTCTCGAGCGTCTGCCGCCCCCCGCTCGGCCAGACGATGGTAGCCCGCACGGGGCCGCCCCAATCGCCCAACCCGAAGGGAACGCTCCGCGGAGATTGCGACAGGAAGCCGCTGCCCAGAGTCACCTGCTGGGTTTGCTTGCCGCGGGGAGTTTCGATTTCGACCAGCGCCCCCACGGCGTCCCGGCTGCTTCGGAATGGCCCGGAGGAATCGTCGGCGCCGCCTACGAGCTCGAAGGCGATGCTGTGGTTGTCTGTGGGCGTGTCGTTCCGCAGCAGTCGCAACTGGGGAGCGTTGCGGAATTTGACCACCAGGTCCAGATCGCCGTCCTGGTCGAAGTCCACCACCGCGTAGGCTCGCCCGTCCTCCCGAAAGTCCAGCCCCGTGACCCCGGAAAGCTCCTGGAATTCACCATTGCCCAAGTTCAGGTAGAAGGTGTCCGGCTCGCGGCCGCTCCAGGAGCCCTCGCCGCGAATCAGTTGGTTGATGGCCAGCCAGGCGTTCTGGTAGTCGTCCTGGACCTTCCGCTCATCCGGGGAATGGGCGACGACCTGCCGCCAGAAGAAACTTCAAAGGTCTTTGGTGCTTTCGTTGGTAATGAACCCGTTGGCGATAAAGATGTCTTCGTAGCCGTCCAGGTCCAGGTCGAAGAAGTTGCTGCTCCAGGCCCACCGGCCCATCCACACGCCTGCTTCCTCGGTCACGTCGGTAAAGCCGGCGCCGCCGTTGTTGTGGAACAGCGTGTTCCCCTTGGCGTGCCGCTGGTAGAAGGGCAGGGTGTCCGAGCCGGGCTTGAAACGCGCCTGCGCGGTGGTGCGCAACCCGGCGGTGGAGAACATGTTGCCCACGTAGAGGTCGAGCCAACCGTCGTTGTCGTAGTCGGCCCAGGCCACGCTCATCCCCGCGCCCACGTCCTCCACCCCCAGCTCCGGGGCCGCGTCGTGGAACCGGCCTCCGTCGTTGCGGTAGAGATTGTTGCGGCCGAAATCATTGGCCACATAGAGGTCGATCCAACCGTCCCGGTTGTAGTCGCCCCAGGAGCAGGCGAACGAAAAGCGGGTGTTGTTCTCCTCCAGGCCGACTTCCTCGGTGACGTCGGTGAAGGTCCCGTCGCCGTTGTTGCGGAACAGGAAGTTGGGCGAGCCGTTGTTGGCGTCGTGGTAGGGGATGGGGTAGTTGTAGCCGCTCTCGCCCACCTGCCAGGCGTAGGAACAGACGTAGATATCGACCCAGCCGTCGCGATTGTAGTCGGCCAGGCAAAGGGAAGTGAAGACCGTCTTTTCGCTCGTGGTCGGCGTCAGGCCCACGTGGGCGGGCGGTTGGAACTCGAAGTGGCCGCGCCCGTCGTTGCGGAACAGCAGCAGCTCCATCCCCGCCACCAGCAGGTCCGCGTCGCCGTCATTGTCGTAATCGAAGAATATGGCTCCCGAACTGCGGTCGAGCGCATCCACGCCCGCTTGTCGCCCGATCTCTTCGTAGGTCCCGTCCCCCTTGGAGCGGAACAACCGGTTGGGCAACCCGGCCGCCTGGCAGACGTAGAAATCCTGCTGGCCGTCTCCGTCTATGTCGGCCATGGCGACCCCGTTGTTGCCGTAGATGTCCACCCCGGCGGCCACGTCCACGTGGGCGCTCCACCAGTCGGCTCCCCGCAGCAATTGCTGGTAGGCCGGCCCCTCGGGCAGCGCGCAGGCAGTGATGTCGGTAAAATGCGGCCGGGGCGTCCGCCCTTCCCAGCCTTCCTGGGGGGTCACGCCCAGCCACAGCCAGCCTCGCTCCGGGTCCTTCCGCCACTCGGTGATCCAATAGCCGCTCCGCTGCACGATTTCCCCTTCTTCGGTGCGGCCGGTGATGCTGTAGCGGATCGGCAGTTCCACCCGGGGCGGGTCCTGTCCCCGGACGGCTACTCCCACAGTCTTCAGTTCGGCCGAAATCATCTCGGTCAAGCCCTCGAGCCAGCGGTCCAACTCCTCGGCCAGTGTCTCCGCGGTAACGGTGCGGTTTTCCTCCAACTCCCATCGATAGACGGCCGGGGGCGCTTCCCGGAGGAGAATGCGCTCCGCCGGCGCCAGTGGCGCCCCCCGAAACTCGGGTGCCACCAGCTCGGCCAGCTTCTCCCGATCCAGGGGCGGGTGGGCAAGCAGCTTCTTCAGCTTGCCCAGTTGGACCTTGACCTCTTCATCGTAAACTTCGCTGACCCAGTCGTCCTTGCCCGTTTCCACGCGCTCCATGATGGCCTCCACCGCGGTTCGCGGGGGAGCTTCTTGGCTCAGCGTGGGGATGGGTTCGGGCGGGGGCGGAACCTGTTGGGCCGATCCTACCAGGAGGAACAGCCCCAGGGCGGGCAACAACAACCAGGCTCCCCGGAGCGTGCGACGCGGGTCAAATCCGCGCCTGCGGAGGGAAGGGGACAACTCAAACCACCTTGGGGGCTGCCGCGTCAGTCGGCTATCCTTATATACCCAAGAGTTGGCTTTGGCAAGGCTGGCCCGCGGAAACTTTTTCTTCTTCCAAATCCCAGGAATGCTTGCGCCGATGTCACGCTATTTCGAAGGGGCGATCGAGGAAATGGAGGATTCCCGGCAAGCCTAGGGCTGCCCGGCCTCGTGGGCCAGCAACCGCTCTTTCAGCGACACCCCGCCCCCGAACCCGGTCAGGGAACCGTTACTCCCCACCACGCGGTGGCAGGGCACCACGATGGCCACCCGGTTCGAGTGGCAGGCCATCCCTGCCGCCCGGAAGCCCTGCGGCGAGCCCGCCGCCCGGGCCAATTGTCGGTAGGTCCGTCTCTCCCCGTAGAGAATCCCCTGCAGGGCCTTCCAGGCCCGCAGTTGGAAGCGGGTGCCGCGGAGGTCGAGCGCGAGCCGGAACTGCCGCTGCCGGCCCCGGAAATAGCCCTGTAGCTGCTCCAGAGCGGCCTGGTTCGCGCTCCTGGACTCCTTCCACTCCGTCAGCCCCCACAGGCCGTTCAGCGCCGCCCGGGCGCGCTCCAGCGAGCGCCCGAAGGCCACCAGGCACAGCCCTCCGGAACTGCTGGCCAACGTGAGCTCGCACCAGGGGGTTTCCAGGAAGGTGTAGACGATTGTTTCTCGCATCACAGGTTCTCCCACCGCAGGCGAATAATAGGCGAAGAAACGATAGAAGTCAAGCGGCGCCTTGCCGCTGCCGGACCCAACCCGCTCGCGAGAAACCCCCGCTGCTGCTCGCCCGACGTAGCGCGGCGCTCCCCACCCCTCCGAGGCTGGTTTTCACCACCTCAGTTTGGAAGCGGGGCTCTGGCACTTTCCCTTCCTGCCGGTCAGTTCTTCAAAGCTCCTGTCACTTCGTCCGTGGTGACCAGCCGCCCCCCGCGCCGCTCGACCTCCTCCAGCAGTTCCTTCGCCTGGGCCTCTTCCAGGTGATGAATGGCATCGCGCACCAGCCGCACCCGGTGGCCCCGCTCCAGCAAACCCCGCGCCGCGGCCGCCACGCAAACCTCCGTCACCACCCCGTAGAGCACGATGTCCAGCTCCTTGCCCAGCCGCTCCAGCAGCTTGTCGGTGTTGGGATTGGTAAAGACATTGAATTTCTGCTTCTCCACCACGATTTGCTCGGCCTGCTCCAGCTCGCCCGCCAGCTCCACCGGCTGGTTGGGGATGACCCGCTGATTCGAGAGTGTGGTTTCCGGCACTTTCTTCTGCCCGGGCGTGCCCGCCAGGCAGTGGGGCGGGTACAGGTGGAACTCTTCATCGCCCTCTTGGTGAGCGTCGGCGGAGGCCACCACCAGGACGTGGTTCTTCCTGGCCCATTGCGTTAGTCGCCGCAGGTTGGGCACGATCTTCTCCGAGCCCGGCACATAGAGCTTCCCCTCCGGGCGCAGAAAGTCCGCCTGCGTGTCCACGTCCCAGAAGAGGGTCTTTCCCGCCATCCCCCCTCCCTACTCGGGATTCTTTTTCGCTTCCGCTTCCACCATCTTCTGCCGCACTTCTTCCAGGAGCTCCTCCAGCGCCCCGCTGGGTCGCACGGGATAGTCGGCCGGGTTCTCGAACTGCTTGTACCGCTCGGGCAGCCGCCGCAGGTTCTCCCGGGCGCGCTCTTGGATTTCTTTCAGCGGGGGCGAGGCCGCCGTGCGCCGGCCCTCGCGCAGCACGCAGCCGAGCAATGGTTCGCCCTCCGGATAGCTTTCCTCCTCGCGGGCGATCACGTCGTGGTCATAAAATCCTTGCGGGTCGCGGAAGCGGAACACCTGCTTGCGGCCCGGATAGGTAACCTTGTCTTCACTTAGCTTGGCCCGGTAGCGGGGCTCGGCCTCGGGAATCACCTCCACCAGCTTGTAGACTCCTCCCAGCGCCGGGGCGTCCTTCGAGGTGGCCAGTTCCGTGCCCACGCCGAAGAAATCCAACTGTGCCCCTCGCGCCAGCGCGTCGCGAATGGCGTATTCGTTCAGGTCGCCGCTGGCGAAGATTTTCGTCTCCTTCAACCCCCCGGCGTCCAGCCGGCGCCGCACTGCCTTGGAAAGCTCCACCAGGTCGCCGCTGTCCAGCCGCACCCCCTGCGGACGCATCCCCGCTTGGACGATCTTGTCGATGGCCGCCAAGGTGTCGTAGGTGTCCACCAGCAGGATGGCATGTTCGGGGAACACTTGCTGGAACTGCCGGAAACTCTCGGCTTCGTCCTCGTAGGCCATCACGAATGAGTGAGCCACCGTCCCGTAGGTGGGGAGGCCGAAGCGGCGCCCGGCTTCCACGTTCGAAGTCCCGATACACCCGCCGAGGAAGGCGGCCCGGGCCGCCAGCACCCCTGCCTCGGGGCCGTGCGCCCGCCGGGTCCCGAACTCCACCACGCTCCGCCCTTGCGCCGCCTCGACCACGCGGGCCGCTTTGGTGGCCACCAGGGTCTGGAACGCCAGGGTGGTGATGAGGAACGTCTCCACGATTTGCGCTTCGATGATCGGCCCCCTCACCCGTAGCAGCGGCTCCTCAGAAAACACCGGAGTGCCCTCGGGCACGGCCCACACCTCGCCGGTGAAGCGCAACGACTTCAGGTAGCTGAAGAACCCGTCGCCGACATTGGCAAACACAGGATGCCGGCGCAGGAAGTCGACCTCCTCCTCCGTAAAGCGGAGGGCCTCCAGGTAGTCGAGCGCCTGTTCCAGCCCGGCCGCCACCAGGTAGCCCCGGTTGGCCGGTAGCTTGCGCACGAACAGTTCGAACGTGGCCTGCGGCCGCAGGTCGTTCTCGAAGTATGCCGCCGCCATGGTCAGCTCGTACAGGTCGGTCAGCAGCGCGGACTCGCGTGGACGCTCCATCAGGACTCCCACAAACCATTATAGGGAGCGGCGCCACTTGCGGGCAAGCCGACCTAGGCCAGCAGTTGGGGCTGCGGGGATCGGCCCGTCCACGGGAGAGCTTGGCCGGTCAGGTTGCAGTCGAGCTCAGCCAGCAGCCCGATGACGCGCCCCACGTTCTCCGCGCGCCCGAGGCGGGGAATGATCTTCAGGCCAGAGGCCGGTGGGAGAAAGATAAAACCCCCAAGCGGCAGGCGAAAGCGTCGCTTGAGGGTTTTTTCCTACAACTCCCAGAAAAACCGTGGCTATCTGAGGATGGCCTCCTTGAATTGCTTCGACGGGCGCAGACGGACGACAGTCTTTGCCTTGATCTTGATGGCCTCGCCGGTCTGCGGGTTACGGCCCATGCGCGCCTTGCTGTGGCGCTTCACGGCACGGCCCAAGCCCGGGATCACAAACTTGCCGGCGCCTTTCGTTTCCCTCACTGCCAGCTTGAATAGCTCCTCGAAGAACGCATTGGTGGTTACCTTTGAGATGTCACACTTGTCCGCCATGTGCGCCACGATCTTGCTCTTCGTCATCGTTTTCGCCATTGTTTGCTCTTCTCCTTTCTTCAAGAAATTGTGGGGACGACCCCTGGACTCCCCGACCCACGGGCTCTCCTACCGGGCGCTACTATACCCAAAGCCGTAGGGGCTGACAAGAGAAAAAGCCGCTAAAAATGCGGCTTCCGAGCCGGTTGCCTCAGCTCGCCTCGACCCCTTTCCCGCTGGCCTGGCTTGCCTCGTGGTAGAAGTAGGCGATGCTCAGGATACCCTTCAGGTAGTTTTCCAGGTTCATATGCTCGTTGGGCGCGTGTGCGTTCTCGTCGGGCAGCCCGAAGCCCAGCAGCACACAGGGCCTGCCGAACTCCTCGTACATGGTGGTGACCAGGGGGATGGAGCCGCCCTCGCGAATGAATACCGCCGGCTTCTCGAACCCTTTCTCCAGGGCGCGCCGTCCCGCCTGGACGATGGGATGGTCGAAGGGCGCCACCCAGGGCTTGCCTTCGCTGTGCACCTTGAAGGTCACCTTCACACTGGGCGGCGCCAGCCGCTCGATGTGCCGGCGCACCAGCTTGGTGATCTTGGCCGGGTCCTGATTCGGCACCAGGCGGGTAGAAAACTTGGCCGTGGCTTTGGAGCCGATCACCGTCTTGGCCCCTTCGCCGGTGTAACCCCCGAAGATGCCGTTGATGTCGAGGGTGGGCCGCGCCCAGATGCGCTCCACCGTTGTGTAGCCCTTCTCGCCCACCAGCTTGCGGGCGCCGGTCGTCTGCTGGAACCCCTTTTCGCTGAAGGGGAGGCGACGCAATTGCTGCCGCTCCTTCTTGCTCAACGCCCGCACCCCATTGTAGAAGCCGGGAATGGCCACCCGGCCGTGCTTGTCGTGGAGCTTGGCCATCATCTCGCAAAGGATGTTGATGGGGTTGGGCACCCCGCCCCCGAAGGAGCCCGAGTGCAGGTCCTGCTTCGGCCCCTCCACCTCTACCTCGAAGTAGCACAGCCCGCGCAACCCGTAGCAAACCGAGGGGAGGCCCCGGCCGAGCATCGAGGTGTCGGACACCATCAGCGCGTTGCACTCCAGGCGGCCCTTTTCCTCCTCGATAAAGGTGCCGATGTTCTCGCTGCCTACTTCTTCTTCGCCTTCGATCATCATCTTGATGTTCACCGGCAGCCGGCCCCCGTCCCGCAGGAACGCCTCAATCGCCTTTAAGTGAATGAAAACTTGGCCCTTATCGTCCACCACCCCGCGGGCGTAGAGGTTGCCCTCCCGCAGCGTCAACTCGAACGGGGGCGACTCCCACAGCTCCAGCGGCTCCGGCGGCTGCACGTCATAGTGGCCGTAGAAGAGCAAGGTGGGCTGCCCCGGGGCATGCAGCCAGTCGGCGTAGAGGATGGGGTGACCCTTGGTGGGGATGACCTCCACGTTTTCCATCCCGATCTTTCGCAGGTGGTCGGCTAGCCATTGGGCGCAGCGCTCCAGGTCCTTCTTGTGCTCGTTCTTGGTGCTGACGCTGGGGATGGCGCAGAACTCGCGCAGTTCCTCGATGTAACGGTCGTGGTTCGCCTGGATGAAGTCAACTACGTGTTGCATCACAGTCTCCTGAACGGGTCTAGGGCGACTGCCATTCTAGCACACCGCTCAGCAGAGCAGGCGACGCGCGTAGGCGGGCGCGCGCCCCGCTTCTTCGTGCTTGCAGTAGGCATAGACGTCGACCAGGCCTTCCTTTTCGGTTTCCGCCAGGCACAGCGCCGCCTCATAGTGACGCAGCAGGGCATAGGTCGGTTCCACGTGCCAGGAGGGGTGACGGAATTCGAGCGCAAAGCGAAACGCGCGCGGCCGAAGCTGGAGGAACTTTTTCAGCAATGTCCAGTCGGCGCCAAAGCTGGGCGGCAGTTGAAAGAGCACCGGCCCCAGCCGGCCGGCGCCGCTGCACGACAGGGAATCCGCAACAGCCGATGCGCACCCCCATGGGCCCGAGTCTAGCGCCGGAACGCGGAAACGTCCACGAAGCTAGCTCGCCACGGACGCGATTGTGCTAGACTCGGGCAAACACCAACGCAGGCGAGGAGTGCAGGATGCCGGAACGAATCCCCGAAGACCATTCCCGCCGCAGGGAACAGGTGGGCGGCTACACGGTGGCCATCACTTCCTACCGGCTGGGAGATGTCTACCACGCCAAGGCGGAGATTGATATCCCCGGCGCCGGGGCCCGGCTGGCCGCGGCGCAGGACAAGGACCGGGCGGCGGCCGAAGAGAAAGTCCTGGCCGAGGCACGCCGGCTCATCGAGAAACGTTAGCTAGCCGGTTCTATTCCGTTTTGGGATACCTGCCGGGACCCTTTTCCTACCGAAAGGGAGACCTTCTTCCTATTTCTTGTAGTTTCAAGGACTTGTAGGATAGGACCCTGGAGGGCCTTGAAAGGTGCTGCGATGCCGATCACGATGGCAACCAGCGTGGCCAAGAAAATCCTCGTCGCCGACGGGGATTGCCAGGTGTTGGAACTGGCCGACGCTCTGCTCCGCAAGCAAGGCTACCAAGTTGTCCTGGCTCGAGACGCTCGCGATGCCTTGCGCAAGGCCCTGAGCGAGAGTCCGGACGTCATTCTGCTGGATGACTCTTTGCCCGGCATGGGTCACACGGACATTTGGACCATGCTGAAATCGAACAAGGCCACCCAGAAAATTCCGCTGGGTTTCCTCACCGGGCTGCAGGCGGCCAAAGGCCGGGAGGCTGTCCAGCAGGGCGGCGTGCTGCTGTTCCTGCCAAAGCCCTTCAAGCCGCAGCAGTTGATCAGCTCGGTCAGCTTGCTGGTCTCCGCCATGCTCAAGTCGACCCGCTAATCTTTCTCCGGGCAGATTCGCTCCTGCCGGTGCGCTTCCCCGCGATACAATGAGAACGGCTGCGCGCCGGTTTCCACTTCATCCCTGACGAACGCACGCACGCCAAACACACAATCTCGGAGGGGCACCCGGTTGGCTGGGCAGGCGAACCCGCCGTTGCGCGACCTGCAAGAGTTGGCCCGCCTGTACGGCATCCAAACCGGCTACTACAGCGTCTTCGACCGCCGCCGCAAGCGGGCCACCCCCCAGGGGATGCTGGCGACTCTGCGCGTGCTGGGTGCTCCCGTCGAAACCCTGGCGGACATCCCCGCCGCCCTGCGCGAGCGTCGGCAGCAACTCTGGCGGCGTGTTTTGGAACCGGTGGTGGTGGCCTGGGCGGGGCAACCGAGCAGCGTCACTCTGCGCCTGCCGGCCGCCTGGGCTGAATCGTCGGCTGCCTGCGCTCTCCGGATTGAATCCGGCGAACAGCGAAGCTGGACCTGTCCATTGAGCCGCCTGCCCACCCCAGCACGCGCCAGGCTCGAAGGCGTCCGGTACGTGGCCAGGCAGCTTCCGCTGCCCGACGGGTTGCCCTGCGGTTATCACCGCTTGCGTGTGCAGGTTCGGGGGCAATCCTTCGAGGCGTTGCTGATCGTCTCGCCCCGGCAGGCCTACCCGGCGCCGAATGAAGCAGTGAGTTCCTGGGGCGTTTTTATTCCCCTCTACGCCCTGCACTCGCAGCGCAGCCCCGGCGGAGGCGATTTGACCGACTTGGAAGCTCTGCTTGACTGGGCCGCCGGTCTCGGGGCCGGCGTGGTGGGTAGCCTGCCGCTGGTGGCCACCTTTTTGGACCAGCCCTTCTCCCCGAGCCCGTACAACCCGGTCAGCTCCCTTTTTTGGAATGAATTCTATTTGGACGCTGCTCGCATCCCGGAGTTCTGCCGGTCGCCCGCGGCACAGGCGCTGGCGGCTTCCGCGGACTACCGCCGCGACCTCGAGTCCCTGCGCGACTCTCCCTTGGTTGACTACCGGCGCGCCCTGGCCCTCAAGCGACGAGTGCTGGAAGAGCTGGCCCGCACCTTTTTTGCCCAACCGGGCGAGCGGCAGGCGGCCTTCCAGGGTTTCCTCCGGGAGAACCCCGATGTCAAGGATTACGCTCGCTTCCGAGCCGCCGGCGAGCGTTACCGAGCTTCGTGGTATACCTGGCCGGAGCGGCAGCGCCAGGGCGTGCTCCGGTCGGGCGACTACGACGGAACCGCTGAGCGCTACCACCTCTACGTGCAGTGGCGGTTCGGGGAGCAGTTGCAGGCTCTCTCGGCCAAAGCCCGGCAGAAAGACCTCCGCCTGTATCTCGACCTGCCGCTGGGCGCCCATCCTGACGGCTACGACGTTTGGCGGCACCGCTCGGTTTTCGCCTTGGAGGCGGCCGGGGGCGCCCCACCGGACGATTTCTTCGTCAAGGGGCAAGACTGGGGCCTGCCGCCGCTACATCCGGAAAGGCTCCGGGAGCAGGGCTACCGGTACTTCATCGCCTCCCTGCGCCACCCTCTTCGCCAGGCGGGCATCCTGCGCATTGACCACGTCATGCGCTTGGACCGCTTGTTCTGGATTCCCCAAGGGCTGGGCGTCTCCGACGGCGTTTACGTGCGGCAGCCGGCCGAGGAGCTTTACGCCATCCTGACCCTGGAATCGCACCGGCACCAAGCCCTCCTCGTGGGGGAAGACCTGGGGATGCTGCCGCGCGAAGTCCGGCGGGCGCTGGCCCGCCACCGCATCCTGCGCTCCCACATCCTGCAGTTCCAAATCACCACCAACGCCCGCCGGGCGATTCTTCCCGTCCCGCGCAACTCCGCGGCCGGCTTAAACACCCACGACCTCCGTCCCTTCGCGGGCTTTTGGGAAGGGGGCGACATCCGAGAGCGGGTCAAGCTGGGCTTGGTGGGCAGGACCGAGGCGCGCCGCCTGCGGCAGCACCGCCGCGCCCTGCGGCAGGCCGTTGTCAGTTTTCTCCACCGCCGGGGCTGGCTGCGCCGACGATCAGCTGATAGGCGGGCGTTGTTGCGCGCCTGCTTGGGTTACCTGGCGGACAGCCCGGCGCGGGTGATGATGGTCAACCTGGAGGACCTGTGGCTGGAGAGTGAGCCGCAGAATGTGCCGGGCACCCTCGACCAACGCCCCAACTGGCGGCGAAAGGCCCGCTATGCGCTGGAAGAATTCAGTCGGCGGCCGGAAGTGGTCGAGGCCTTACGCGAAGTGAATCGCCTTCGGAAGCGCGCCTGATTATTTCTTGAAGAGGTTCTCGAACGCCCGCCGGGCATCCTGCGGGCGCAACCCCACCCCGGAAGTGTCGCGCTCCACCGACACCCGCAGCGAGTAGGACTCGCAGTCGTTGCGGGCGTCCTTGCGGGGGATTCGTTTCGGGATGGGCTGGGTACACTCGAAGCGGGCGCTGGCGTCGAAGTGGCCGCACTGCTTGCAGGAGTGCAGTTCGAAGCCGCACTTCGGGCACTGACCGGACACGTCCAATGACGGGGGCAGGATGGTCCCGCACTGGGCACAGCGGGAGAGGGTCCGCTGCCCGGGCATCTGCGGGGAGCGCGGCCCGGTTGTCTCCCGGGAGGCGCGGGGCTGCGACTTTCGCTCGCGCTTCTCGCGCTCGTCCCGGTCCATGTAGCCCGGTTGCCGGTATTTTCTCACTGCCACCCCCTTGATTCAGTCTATCCCAACGGCGACTTACGCTGCTCTTGTTTTTCCCAACAGGCGCCGCAGGGCTCCTTCCAGGTCGGGCGTGCGGAAAACGTAGCCGGAGGCCTTCAGCCGCGCCGGCTCCACCCGGGCGCTGGCCAGCAACAACTCGTCGGCCATCTGGCCAAACACCCACCGGGCGGCAAAGGCCGGCAGAGGAAACAGGGTCGGGCGGCCCAGCACTCGGCCCAGCGTCTTCGTGAACTCCAGGTTGGTGACTGTTTGCGGGGCCACCGTGTTTACCGGCCCCTGCAGGGAATCCGTGGTCAGCGCGTGGTGGATGACCCCGACCAGGTCGTCGATGGCGATCCAACTCAGGTACTGCCTGCCGCTGCCGATCTTGCCGCCCACGCCCAGCTTGAAGGGCAGGAGCATCTGTCCCAGAGCGCCGCCCCGCGCGCTGAGCACCACCCCAATCCGCAGGCTCACGACTCGGATGCCTTTCTGCGACGCCGGCTGTGAGGCCGCCTCCCATGCCTGGCAGACTTCGGCCAGGAAGTTCGAACCCGGCGGGCTGGCTTCTTGCAATACTTCTTCGCCCCGGTCGCCGTAGTAGCCGATGGCCGAGGCGCAGACCAGCACTTTCGGCGGTTGCGGTAGCTCTGCCAAACTCCCAGCCAGCAACTGCGTGCCCTGGACGCGGCTCTCGCGGATGCGGGCCTTCTTGGCCGGCGTCCAGCGCCCGGTGATGTTCTCGCCGGCCAGGTGCACCACCGCCTCCAGCCCCTCCAGGCCCGAGGCGTCCAGGCGCCCCTCGCCCGGGCTCCAGTAGACCTCGCCCGGGTTCGGCTTCGAGCGCACCAGGCGAACCACCTGGTGGCCACTCGTAGTGAGGAAGGGAACCAGAGCCGAGCCCACCAGCCCGGTAGACCCGCTGACCCCGATCTTCATGGGTGCACCTTTCCGACAGCCTTTCGCATGGGAAGACTCTATCCTACTTCATCCCGCACCCGCTGGCAGCAAATTCCGGGCCGCCGCGCGAGTGCGCGGTTGCACCCGCGGTTTGCGCTCGGCTAGACTAGCCGCCATGTACCTCCTCATCGTGGGCGCCGGGCCGGTGGGTTCGAGCCTGGTGAAGCTGGCGTTGAAGGACGGCCACAACGTCGTCCTCATCGAATCCAACGAAAAGCGGGCGCAAGAGGCCTCCCAGACGTTCGACGCCACGGTTCTCCACGCCGACATCGGACAAGGCGGCATCCTCGACGAGGCGGGGGCGGAGAAGGCCGACGCCCTGGTGGCGGTGACCAGCGACGATTCGGCCAACCTGATGGCTATGTTCCTGGGCGCCGAGCGGGGCATCAAGACGCTGGTGAGCGTGGTCAACGAGAAAGAGCACCAGGGGCTGTTCGAGCGCCTGGGGGTGCACGTGCTGGTGGACCCGGAAGTAATCGTCGCCCAGCACTTGTATGGCGTGCTCACGCAACCGTCCTTCGAGGATGTGGTCACCTTGCCCGGTGGCGGCCAAGTGTTTCAGATCACTACCAAGGAGGACTCGCCGCTGGTCGGAACAGCTCTGGCCGAGGCCGGCAAGAAAGGCCTCTTGCCGGAGGGCGTGTTGGTCCTCCTGGTCCGGCGGGCCAAGGAAACTCACCTGCCCGACGGCAAGACGGTGCTGCAAGCCGGCGACCACGTGACCGTGTTCGTGCTGAAGCCCTTGAGCGACAAGCAACTGAAAGCCTTCACCGGCTGAGGCGCCGGCGTGAGCCTCTACGGGCAAACCATCCTGCGGGGCCTTGGCCTCCTGCTGCACGTGCCCGGGCTGATGGCGCTGGCCACCCTGCCGGTCTGCCTGTATTTCGACGAGCGGTACGCGATTGCGCCTTTCCTGTGGACCGCCGGGATCTCTTTTGCCCTCGGGGAAGCGTTCTACCATCTCTGCCGACGGGCCGAAGCACCCCGCCTGCACCACGGAATGGTGGTGGCAGCGCTGGGCTGGTTGCTGGTTCCGCTGCTGGGCGCGGTTCCTATCCTCTGGATCGCTCATCGGCTGGCCGCACTCTCGGATGCCTCGCTGACGGTCCTGGCATTCACCAGTCCCTGGAACGCGCTGTTCGAAGCTTTCTCGGGTTTCACCGGCACCGGACTCAGCATGGCCCTGCGGGAAAGCCAGTTGCCGGCGTCTTTGCAGTGGTGGCGCTCGCTGATGGAATGGGTGGGCGGCGTGGGTGTGATCGTGCTCATGCTGTCGCTTCTGCGGCACGTCCTGGGCGTACGCCACCTCTATTCCTCGGAGGCGCGGGAAGAGAAAATTCTCCCCAGCGTTACTTCCACCGTGCGCACCATCTGGTGGATTTACTTGTTCTACACCACGGCCAGCGTCCTGCTGCTGCGGGCGGCGGGGATGCCCTGGTGGGAAGCCCTGAACCACGGCATGACCGGCATCGCCACCGGCGGCTTCAGCGTGACCGATGGCAGCATGGCTTCCTACGGTCCCGGCGTGCGCCTTCTGCTTCTCCTCATCATGGTGGCGGGCGCCATCAGCTTCGTCACCCACTATCAGGTGCTGCGGCACGGGCGGCTGTCGGCTTTGTGGCGCGACGCTCAGCACAAGGCCTTGTGGCTGATACTGGCGGCGGGGGCTGTCTTGCTGCTGCTGGAGAACCGCTGGTACGGCGAGGAATCCGTTTGGCTCGATTCGGTGTTTCAGTGGGCTTCAGCTCTCACCACCGCCGGGTTCCAAACCGTTGACCTCCTTGGTTGGAGCCCCACAGCGAAGCTGCTCCTGAGCCTGGCGATGATCCTGGGCGGGGTAGCCGGCTCGACCTGCGGCGGCCTGAAGCTGCTGCGAGTGGTCACGCTCTACCGCGGCCTGCGCTGGCGCTTCCAGCGAGTGTTGCTCACCCGGCACCAGTTGATGCGCTACCCAATGGACGACGAGGTGCTCTCGGAGGCGGAGGCCGACCGCCTGGTGCGCGCTGCCGGTGTCCTGGCGGCCCTCTGGGCGACGCTGCTCTGGATGGCTGTCCTCTTTCTGCTGCACATTGTTCCCCATGGGTTCACCCTCAGCGACGTCATCCTGGAGGTGGCCTCCGCGCAGAGCAACGTCGGCCTGTCAACCGGCATTACTCACCCCACTCTGCTCTGGCCGGCCAAGCTCACCTTGATTCTTGTCATGTGGATGGGGCGGCTGGAGATCATCCCGGTATTCATCTTGGGGGCCGCGCTCGCCGGTGGTGGCCGGGGGCCGCTCCGCTGAGCGCCCCGGATGCTATACTGAACCGGCGCGCAAATCATCCGCGAGGAGGTGGCCGTGGTCGAAACTCCTTCCACGATGGTTGAGTTGGGGGTGAAGGCGCCGGCGTTTCGCCTGCCCGACCCGCAGGGGAAGATGCACGCGCTCGACGACTTCAAGGACGCGGCCGCCCTGCTGGTGATGTTCATCTGCAACCATTGCCCCTATGTGCAGCATGTCCGCCAGGAGCTGGCCAGGTTGGTGCGGGAATACCAGCCGAAGGGGGTGGCTGCGGTGGGCATCAACTCGAACAACGTCGACGCCTACCCGGACGACCGCCCGGAGAAGATGGCGGAGGAGGCCCAGAAGTTCGGCTATACCTTTCCCTACCTGTACGACGAAACCCAGGAGGTGGCCAAGGCCTACCAGGCCGCCTGCACGCCGGACTTCTTTCTCTTTGACCGCGAGCGGCGCCTGGTCTACCGCGGGCAGATGGACGACAGCCGGCCGGGGAACAACAAGCCCGTCACCGGCGCCGACCTGCGCGCGGCGCTCGATGCGGCGCTCGCCGGCCGTCCGCTGGCGAAAGAGCAGAAAGCCAGCCGGGGCTGCAACATCAAATGGAAGCCCGGCAACGAGCCCGACTACTTCCGCAACTTACTTGCCAGCCGGAAATGACCGCCAAAGTGCAGAAGAGCGACGAGGAGTGGCGACGGCAGCTCACCCCGCAGCAGTACTACGTTACGCGGCAGAAGGGCACCGAGCCGCCCTTCACGGGCGAGTACGCCCACGGTAAAGAGCGGGGCATCTACCAGTGCGTCTGCTGCGGCGCCGACCTGTTCAGCTCCGAGGCCAAGTTCGACTCCGGCAGCGGCTGGCCCAGCTTCTGGGCCCCTGCTTCGGAGGAAGACATCCGCACCGAGACTGACACCAGCCACCTCATGGTGCGCACGGAAGTGCTCTGCCGCCGCTGCGACGCTCACCTGGGCCACGTCTTCGAGGACGGCCCGCCGCCCACCGGCCGGCGCTACTGCATCAACGCCGCCGCCCTCAAGCTGGCCAAGGACGAGGAAGAGCGCGCCGGCTGACCCCCCTCACTCTGCTTGCAAAGTAAGCGGCTCCTGTTCCGGGAGGAGCTCGATCCCCAGGTCTTCGACGCGCTGGCGGAAGTCGCTTACCTGGGATTCGAACAGCAGGTTGAAGTCCTCCAGCACCTCGGCCAGGTGGGCCTCCGCCCGCTCCAAGTACTCGAGTTGTGCCGGCGTGGGCGCGTGCCAGGAGGAGCCCAGCGAGCGCAGCACGTAGGTGATCTTCGAGAGCGCGTCGGTTTCGGCCACGATGCCCTTGACGTTGGGCGGCTGCCACAGCCGCCGCTCCATCTCATCCAGGGCTTCCCGCAGCTTTTTCCCTGAAGCCAGAAACTCCTGCGCCTCGCCTGCTTCGATTTCGCTCTCTTCCTGAACTTCCTTGACTTTCTTCATCGCCGCCTCGACGTCAGCCCGCGCGCTGCGGATACGGTCGACGCCTTCTGCCACCAGTTTCTGCAAGTGGCCGGCGCGCTGGATGGCGGTCCATTTGGCTTCCCGGTCGGCTCGCGGAATGTCGTAGCGAGGGTCGGCCAGCACGCGCACCCTGCCCTTGGCTTCCTGGCCGCCATACTTGAGCGTGACCGCATAGGTGCCCGGGAGCCCTTCCAACCAGCGCGGCACCCGCCAGGGAGGCGGCTCCTCCTCGCGAGGATGCTGGAAGGGGTCGCGGCGCAGGTTCCACACCGTCCGGTTCAGGCCCAGCACGGCCCGCTGCTGGAAAGTTCGGATCACGTTCCCCTCGGCGTCGGCGATTTGGATTTCGACCTCCGGGCGCTCTTCCTCTTTCTCCCCTCCCTCCGTTTTTTCTTCGGCCTCCTCGCGCTCGGCCAGTTCCCGCTGCCGTTCCTCTTCCCTGCGCTGGCGCTCGACTTCCTCCTGCGGATGGGGCAGGCCCTCGAAGTTCAGCCAGTAGGTGAGCAGGGCGCCGTAGGGGCGGTTTTGGCCGCGAAATTCCCCGTGGCCGGGAAAGCGCGACTCGCCCGTCTGCTTCACCATGTACTGCTGCGCGTCGGGAATCCCAAAAAGATGGATGGATTTTCTCTGGATTTCGCCCGAGAGGGCGCGCAAGGGGCGGATGTCGTCAATCACGTAGGCCGCCCGCCCGTGGGTGCCAATGACCAGGTCGTGCTCGCGGGGATGCACCACCAGGTCGCGCACGCCCACCGTGGGGATGCCGTGCGTCCAGCGGAACCACCGCCCCCCACCATCGAGCGAAACGTAGAGCCCGAACTCGGTGCCCAGGAAGAGCAGGTCTTTCTCCACCGGGTCCTGCTCGATCACCAGGGCGTAACCGCGAATGTCCTCGGTGGCCAGGCTGACCCAGTCGCGCCCGTAGTTTGTGGTCTTGAAAATATAGGGAGTCCAGTTCGAGCGCCGGTGATCGTCAAAGACGACGAAGGCGGTGCCGGCGTCGAACTTGGAGGGCTCGATGTGCGGCACCCAGGTGTGCGGCGGTACCCCGGGGACGTTCCGCTCCACGCTTTCCCAGTTCTGTCCGGCGTCACGCGTCACCTGGAGGCGGCCGTCGTCGGTCCCCACCCAGAGAACGCCGGGCTGGAGCGGGCTGGGGGCGATGGCGATGATGGTGGTGAAGTTCTCCGCCCCGGTGACATCCGGGGTCAGTCCGCCGCTTTCATCCTGTTTTTGCCAGTCGGGGTTGTTGGTGGTGAGGTCCGGGCTGATGAGGGTCCAGGTCTCGCCCCGGTCGGTGGACTTGTGGACGAACTGGCTGCCGTAGTAGAGGGTGTCGCTGTCAAAGGGGTCCTGGGCGAGGGCGGCGTTCCAGTTGAAGCGCAGCTTGACGCCTTCGGGGGCGGAAGGACGGATGTCCTTGCGCTCGCCGGTGCGCAGGTTCCAGCGGATCAGGTAGCCTTCCTGGCTCATGGCATAGCCCACCAGGGAGTCGTCCGGGTGAGCGATGACGTCGAAGCCGTCGCCGAAGCCGACCTCCTCCCAGTGGTGGTTGCGGATGCCGCCGTTCTCCCAGACGTAGGCCGGCCCGCGCCAGGAGCCGTTGTCCTGCATTCCACCCAGGATATGGTAAGGCGTGTCGGTGTCCACGCTGATGTGGTAGTACTGCGCCAGGGGGAGGTTGGAGACGAATTGCCAGGTCTGGCCGCGATCGCGGCTGAGGTAGACCCCGCCGTCGTTCCCGTCAATCAAGTGGCTGCCATCGTGGGGGTTGATCCACAGGGCGTGGTGGTCGGGGTGCACGTGGCTGAACGGGGCTAGGGTCTCGAAGTTCTCGCCGCCGTCGTCCGAGACGGTGAGCCGGCCGTGCAGGTTGTAGACCCGGTTGGGCCGCTCGGGGTCGACGCGCAGGTCGGCGTAGTAGAAGGGGCGGGGCGCCACGTTCGTCTCTTCGTTCACCTTCTCCCAGTTCTGGCCGCCGTTCTCCGACCGCAGCAGGACGTTCTTCTCCGCTTCGACCAGCGCGTAGACGATTTGGGCATTCTCCCGGAAGAACGCCACGCCGATTCGTCCCCACGGCCGCGGGGGCAAGCCGTCGTCCTCAGTCAGTTTCCTCCAGTTCTGCCCGCCGTTCACGCTCAGGTAAAGCCCCGAGCCGGGGCCGCCGGAGCGGAAGAACCAGGGCCAGCGGCGGTGCTGCCACATGGAAGCGATGAGCTTCTGGGGGTTCGACGGGTCCATGGCCAGGTCGGCGCAGCCGGTCTTTTCGTCCACGTAGAGGATTTTCTGCCAGCTCTGGCCGCCGTCCGTGGTTTGGAAGACGCCGCGTTCGGGGTTTTCTCCCCAGAGCTTGCCCAGGGCGCAAACGTAAGCGATGTCGGGATTGCTCGGATGCAGGAGGACGCGGTGGATGCGCTCGGTTTCCTCCAGTCCCAGGTGCGTCCAGGTGCGCCCGGCGTCCAGCGACTGGTAGACGCCGTTGCCCACCGAGGTGCTGTTGCGGGTGTTGCCTTCGCCGGTGCCCACCCAGATGATGTCGGGGGTGGCTTGGAAGATGGCTACCGCGCCGATGGAGGCCACCGGCTGGTCGTCGAAGATCGGCGTCCAGGTGAGTCCGCCGTTCTCCGACTTCCAGACGCCGCCGGTGGCGGCCCCGACGTAGATCACGTCCGGGTTCGACTCGACCGCCTCGATGGCGGCGATGCGGCCGCTCATCCCCCCGGGCCCGAGGGAGCGCGCCCGCATCCCCGCCAGCAGCTCCGGGTCAACTTGTGCTGCCAGCGGTTGAGCCAGACCGACCACAATCGCAAGAACGCCGAGGAAGCGAAGGCGGTGCTGCATTAGGAGTCCTCCTTGTCGAGGGGTAAGCGAGAGCGAATGCTGACGCGGGCGGCGCCAACTGTCAAGAGTTCCTGGGTGCTTCAGCCCGGCGGGGAGGCCTGGTGAAGGCGCTGGCAGAGATCGGCCACCAGGGCCTCGCGGTTCCGCTCGGTCACGGTGATGACCTCCACATCGGGGCGCTCACGGAGGGCTTGAAAGAAGGGCAGGCGGCCGATGCCCAGCGTGGCCAGGACGTTCACCGGGGCGTCCAGGGCGTCCTCGACCGCGCGGCGGAAGCGGCCCGAGCAGCACTCCATCTTGCCGATTTCATCGATGACGATCAGGTCGACCTCGCGCCGGGCCAGCTCGGGCAAGGCCAGGCGCTCGAAGCCCTCCAGGTTGACCCCGTAGCGCCCCACCCGCACCCGGCTGCGCGCCCCCACGCGGGCCAGCTCGCCTCGCTCGCCTCCGACCGTGACGATGGAAAAGCCCTGCCGCTCGCCGCGCGAATCCCGTATCTCGGTGGTGGTGAACCCCGCCAGCCGCCGCCGCCCCCGCAGCTCCGCCACCACGCGCTCCACTAGCGTGGTCTTGCCCACCCCCGGCTTACCCGTAACTAATAGATTGAGCCCCGCCACAAAGTTTTCCAGATAGGTGAGAGGCTAAGAAAAGGCGAGTGCTATCAACATGGCTTTCGGGGTGGGACTCGCCTGTCCTGCTTGCCCCGAGCATCGTCGAGGGGAGCGAAGGCGAAGGGAACCCACAACCCTTCGGTTAACAGTTGGCGCGAAGCGTATTGCCTAGAGAGTGCGATGGCCTGCTATGCTGTTGAATCTTCGCAGCAGTAGCGGCGATTTCCGCATCGTTCCCTTCGCTATGAATTGCTACCGTTTCCTACCGGGGTGGGGCACAAAATGGGGCACAAAGCTCTTGAGTAGTAGAGCCTCGAATAACCGCTAGTTGCTCCGAATGATTCTGCCCTTCGTTCTTGGGGCAAGGTAATGCTCAAAGGCCCTCTCTAGAAACCGGTTTCTTCTCTTGATTGCATAAGGTTCAACTGAGGCCTGGGAGATGTATTTTTGGAATTCTTCCAGAATCGTCGGGTTTGTAGGCTGACGGAATCGGCTTAGAAGCTTCAGGTTATCCTTAACGTCAGCTAGCAATTTGACGTAGAACTTGGCAAATTTAGGGATACGGCCTCTTTTTTTCTCTAGGTATAGTCCTTCGACGAATAGGTATGCCGAAATCGCAACCGCCCTACTGGAAATACTCTGGGCCTGGTCTCCAAAATGCTCGTCCATGATCGTGAGGACTTGCCTTATTCGGAGAAGGTTCTTATCTCTCCGGTTGAGGTCGTAGTTCTCTTTGAAGAAATCTTCGAGATCGTCATAACGTGCCCTTACGAAATCTCCAGTTTCCCAACGCCTGAAAGAGTTGATGCAGATTTGTGCAAGCGCGAACTGTCTCGAAAATCGTTTTTCCGATAGCTTCGTATGTCTAAGGAATGGAGCGTCCTTTCCCATTTCCCGGTAGATGAAGTCGCGAATGGCCCCCGTATGAGACTTCAACAGTTCGCCGGAATTAAGTCTCACTCCCAGTTGTAGGCGCCTGAAAATCTCACGAATGAAGTTTTCATCGTCAATCTCGGGGTAGATGACAAATGTCAATTCGTAATCCTCGATTTTCTTGGCGAGCGGAGATAGTTCCTCTCGCAACTCCTCATAAGTGTATCGTTCTCCGGCCACTCTGACCGTCAAGGGGTTCTCGCCCGGCAGTTCCGGTTTAAAGAAATTCAATAGCGTCGCCATTCTTTGCTTTCCGTCAATACACTCATAATCGAAATTCTCGTTGTCTTTCACGCGCGCGAGATAGAGTTTTGGTATGTCAATGTTCTGGATGATCGAATCTATGAGTTTCTCTTGGTCTCGTCGCGACCATATTTTCTCTCTTTGATAGTCTGCATCTAAGTCGATTCGATAGATGTAGTCATCAATGAACTTGTTCACCGCTAGCGAGATTAGCTCTCTATTGATGCGAGGCTTGGTTTTTGTGGCCATGGTTTCTTTTCACTCAGTCGACAACCTTCTTGAGATACCGTGTTCGTTTTACGCGGTCTTCACCAAGCATGGCAATGCCCTTGTATTTGAGCCACGCCTTGAATGGATTGTCGGGAGCTCGGTCGGGGACCAAGTGTTTCTCAAGTTCCAACAGTGTCTTGATCCGAGGGAAAAAGCCGTAATTTCCCTGAATTGCTTGTCCCGTTTCGTCAGAGCTTATGATTTCCATGTCGAACGGTGTTTCCCTTTCCAGGTGCGCCTTGAACAGGAGATCAATTAAATGAAAATCATTTTGGCTGAGCGAGCAACCGATCACTCGAAGCGCATCGCATTTTATCAGGATCTCCAGTGCCCGGTTCCAAATGACACCGTACGGCGCATGCAGGTAAGTCTTAGTGGACCCGAGAGGAATGATTTCAATTGTTCTCTCTCTTCCCCGTATCTTTACCCTTTCCCAATTGAAAGAACCATGCAGCTTCAGGAGGGGGATGGACCCTGATGAATTTGTATCTGTTTCGAGGGAGAAGCAGTAGTTAGGTGGTCCGGAATACTGTTGATATGCCTGGTCTAGGATATCGTCGTAATTTAGAGAAATCAGGGCAATCAGTTCTTCTTTGGTCTGTGCCATGTGTTTGTGCAGTTCAAATAGCGCTTTGTGCAAGTAGAAACGCCTAATCAGGGATTTGGATAGGATCTGTTCGATGTCTTTCTGCACTAGTGTCTTGATACGCCGAGTCTTGTACTCCCAGCCGTAAATCTTGCTGTTTTCGATCAGGCTTATTAGTAGTTCGATGTTTAGCGATCCCGATGTTCCAGAGACCAATTCCACATTCTCCAGGTATTTCTTTCCGCGCCTAGCTTTCTCAATAACCCTTGAAGAGACATCCTTTATTAGGAGGCCATGTTTCTCCACAATTAGTTCAGGGCTGAGATTTTGGAGTTCAGCGTGAGTTGCTCCCGCACCGAACAGGTATGCAATTTTCTTTGGTTCGGCCTCTGGCATGCCAAAACCTCATTCACTTCGCGGCGACCTCGACTACCGATGATTGGCGGGCCGAGGCGCGTTCTCTAGCCGGGCCTTGGCCTTCTTTACATACGAAGGTTGTATGTCCACCCCAATGCTATTTCTGCCGCAACGGGCAGCCGCCAGGAGCGTGGTGCCCAAGCCCATGAACGGATCAAGCACTGTGTCGCCTACGAAGGAAAACATCCGAACCAGTCGGTAAGCCAATTTCTCCGGAAAAGGGGCGGGATGTTCTCTGGTCGATTCGCCCGGCAAGCTCCAAATCTGCTGAAACCATTCCTGGTGTTCTTCCTTCTTCAGCTTGGAGGCTTGGCGTTGGGGGTCGGTGGGCTTCCGATAGCCACCTGGCTTACGCAGCATCAGGATGAACTCGACGTCGTTCTTGATGATGGCGTTCGGCTCGTAAGGCTTCCCCAGGAAGCTAGACCCGTTCTCGACCTCGTAGTTGGCGTTCGAGATCTTATGCCAGAAGATAGGGGTGAGGTTGTCGAAGCCGACCTTTCTCGCCCTCACGACGATGTCGGAGTGAAGTGGCATGACCATGTGCCGCCCGTGGTCGCGGCGGGCAAGACAAACGTCTCCGACGATGCACACCAGTCGCCCGCCCGGAACCAAGACGCGCACGCAGTGTCTCCAAACCTTATCTAACTCGTCATGAAACTTTTCGTAGTCGGCAACAAGGCCCAATTGGTTTTGGTCATGCGGGTATTCCTTTAGTGTCCAGTAGGGCGGAGAAGTAAGGACGAGGTGAATGGACTCAGCGGGAATCCAATGGAGATGTCGCGCGTCGCCTTCGCAGATCTTGATAGACACTGGTCTTGAGGATGCGTCTGCTAAGCGCATGTGCGGGCCGTGAACATAATAGGGGATGCCTTCCACCGTGGCAAGCTTTGCTGAGTCTGGCAGATGATTTCCGAGCTAGTGCGTGCGGGGGAGCCCTTGAAGAGCTAGAGGTGGGCGGCGTGGTGGCTAACGATGTGCCCACCTTCCGAATCGAGGGGGCACAAAAAGGGGCACACACTCAGGTGCAGCCGGAGGGGAGCCGGCCCAACTGATTGAGGGGATTGGCTCCCCGGGCAGGACTCGCCTGCCCTGAGCGCAGCCGAAGGGAACCTGCAACCCTTCCTCTTTGGTTTGCTGGGGGAGTGGCTCCCCGGGCAGGACTCGAACCTGCAACCCTTCGGTTAACAGCCGAATGCTCTACCATTGAGCTACCGGGGAGCAGCTCACCGACATTCTAGCATTGCCCAGGGTTCCGGTAAACGCCGCTCCAAGGGCGAGAATAGAAGAGAGAAAACAGAAAACTCTAGAAGAGGGTGGATTGGGCCGGGGGAGAGGGTTCGGCGGGCGTCAGGCCGCGCTTGAGCTGCTCGACGAAGTGGTCGGCCTCGCGCGTGGGCTTGGGGATGCGGGTGCCGTCGCTGCACGCCAGGGCCACTTGGATGGCGCTTTCGAGGTCAATCCGATGGCCGATGGAGATGAAGACGGGCTGCACCCCCTCGCGGGTGCGGAGGACCGCTCCGATGGTTTCTTCCGCGTCCACCAGAGGTGTCCAGGCCCCCACCCGCGGGGGTGACTCTTCATAGTGGCCGATGAGGAGCGACTTGGCCACGCCGATGCCCGGGCGGTTCAGCACCACGGAAAGATGACAGGCCAGCCCGAACCGGCGGGGATGGGAATAACCGTGGGCGTCGAACAGCAGCACGTCGGGCTCGGTGCGTACCTTGGCGAAGGCATCGAGCAGCACAGGCCCCTCGCGAAAGACCAGCAGGCCGGGAACATAGGGAAAGGTCACCAGCCGCTGCGCCCAGCGGCGCTCGATTTCCTTGAGTTCTGGGAAGGAATAGACGACCACCCCGGCGTAGCCCGTCGTCTGCTTACCCCGGCCCGCCAGGGCGATGTCGGCGCCGGCCACGGTGCGAATCTCTTTGAAGTCCTTCTGCTTTTTCAGCCGCCCCCGCAACTCCAGTTGCAGGCGAGCGGCTTCCTTGGGGCTGACATCCCAGGGGTGAGGAACGGCGGCCTTCACGGGCGGGATTCTAACGGAAAGAAGGGCCGGGGAGCTACCGGGGAAGGGAAGAGGCGCCTAACCTTTCTTCAGTTCGGCCAACACCTGCTGGGCGACCGCCTTGAGCGTTTCGAAGATCCCGGTGCCGTCGATGGCTATGGCTTCGACCACCGGCTCGTTCTTGGCTTGCAGCTCCTTTTTCAGTTCCTCGACCGGCAGGACGCCGGGCAGGTCGCGTTTGTTGAGCTGCAGGACGTAGGGAATGGTTTGGAAATCGAACCCGTGCTCCTTCAAGTTATCTTGCAAGTTCTCCAAGGTCTCCTGGTTGGCGTCCATGCGCTCTTCCTGGGAGTCGGCCACGAAGACCACTCCGTCGACGCCCTTCAGGATCAGCTTGCGGCTGGCATCGTAGAAGACCTGGCCGGGCACGGTGTAGAGGTGGAAGCGAGTCTTGAAGCCCCGCACGGTGCCCAAGTCCAGCGGCAGGAAGTCGAAGAAGAGGGTGCGATCCGTCTCCGTCGCCAGCGAAATCATCTTACCCTTCTGGTTGGGGTTGGCGTTGTCGTAAATCCACTGCAGGTTGGCCGTCTTGCCCCCAAGGCCGGGGCCGTAGTAGACCAGCTTGCAGTTGATTTCGCGGGCGGCGAAGTTGATAAACGACACGGGGACGCCCTACTCCAAGGGACTCAAGCGCCCGTTTATAGCACAGGCAGGTTACAGGCGCAACCCGATGATTTCTTGGCAGCGGTGGAGTTTCCGCATCCCACGGGGAAAGATTCTCAGCCGGCTTCTCCCAGGGAGCGCTGAGCCCAAGATTATCTTCTGTATATGCAAGTACTTACAGAGGCGGCAATTAGTGTCAATTGATAGCCCATTTATGGCTTCCGGACGGACAGGTTTGATTGACTTGCTGGAAATTTGTCTGCTATAAGTCTGTGGGAGTGGATGATGGCTAAGAGGCAAAAAAGGAAGAAGAGAGCTCGCAAGAGCCGGAAGCGGAAACGGGTCCGCCGAGCTAGTTCTCGAGCGCGAAAAGCTCGGGTTGCTTCGCGCAGGCCGCGCGTGGCTCGAGTGGCCAAGCCGCAGTTGGACCCCAAGCTGGCCCAGGTGATGAAGGTCTACGAAGAGGCCATGCGTCACTTCAACCATCAAAATTTCCGTCGCGCCCGAGAGGCCTTCGAGAAGGTGCTGGCCGGGACGAGCCGGGAGCTGGCCGAGCGTGCCCGGGTGCACCTGGCCATCTGCGAGCAGCGCCTCCGGCAGCCCACCCCGGTGCGGCTGCGCAGCGCCGACGACCACTACCACTACGCCGTCTCCCAGATTAATCTGGGCAACTATGAAGAGGCCCGGGCGCACTTGGAGAAGGGCGTCAAGCTGGCCCCCAAGGCCGATTACGTTCTCTACGCGCTGGCCTCGGTGGCCGCCCTGACCGGCGAGCCGGACGACGCGCTCAAGTACCTCTCCCAGGCCATCAAGCTGCGCCCGGAAAACCGCTACCACGCCCGCAACGACGACGATTTTCATTCGCTCGAAGACGACCCTCGCTTCCGGGAATTGGTCCACCCGGAGCGCCCCGCGGGCGAGCGGGCGAGCGAGCTGCGCGTCTGAGTTCGGTTCGGCCGCGAGCCCACAAGCCGCTGGCTCTTCCTTGACAGTTGTGCTTTGATAAGTTGGTTTCCGGAGTGAGCGTGCGTATGCCTGCGGAGCTCGCCCTCGTAGTTCTTGCGGCCGGCAAGGGCACTCGGCTGAAGTCCGCGCGCGCCAAGGTGCTCCACCAGGCGGGCGGGCTTCCTTTGATTGCCCACGTGTTGCGCACGGCCGCTCAACTCCGGCGCGCCCAAGGCAGGGGCTCGGTGATGGGCGCGTGGGTGGTGGTCGGCCACCAGGCCGAGCGCGTGCGCCAGGTGGCCGAAACCTTCGGCGCTGGCGCGATTCTGCAGCAACCCCAGCTTGGCACCGGGCACGCTGTCGGCCGCGCCCTGGCGGTCCTGCCCCGCAGCGTCGCCCGCTTGCTCGTCCTGCCCGGTGACGCTCCGCTATTCCAAGTTGAGTCGCTTCAAGCTTTGTTGCAGACCCAATCGAACTCGGGGGCCGCGGCTGCTGTCCTTACGGCGCAGCGGGACGACCCGCACGGCTACGGACGCATTGTCCGCGGCCTCTCCGGCGAGGTGGAAGCCATCGTGGAGCAGGGCGCCCTGGCGGCTGACGAGCGCGGCCTGCGCGAGGTGAACTCCGGCGTGTACTGCTTCGACCGCGCCCAGCTCGCCCCCTTGTTGGGACGGCTCGGGCGGCAGAACATCCACCGTGAATACTACTTGACCGACGTCATCGCTCTCTTGCGCCGCGGCGGCCAGAAGGTGGTCGCCTGCGTGGCCGCGGACCCGGGGGAGATTCTGGGGGTCAACACCCCGGCCGAGCTGGCCCGGGTGGATGCCATCTTGCGTCGGCGCAAAGCGGAAGCGCTGATGAACTGCGGCGTCACTCTCTATCAGCCCGAGACCCAGGCCATTGATCCCGATGTCTCGATCGGCTCGGACACCATCGTTGAGCGCGGCGTCGAGCTGCGCGGCTCGACGCGCCTCGGTCGCCGCTGCCGAATCGGTGCTTTCTCGATTCTCGTGAACGCCCACCTGGCCGACGATGTGACGGTGAGGCCTCATTGTTTGGTTCTCAACAGTCGGCTGGGCGCGGGCGTTACCGTAGGCCCATTCGCTCACCTGCGCGACGGCGCCGACATCCGCGCCGGCGCCCGCATCGGCAATTATGTCGAAGTCAAGAAATCCGTGGTGCGCGAGGGCGCCAAAGCTCTCCACCTGACCTACCTCGGCGACGCCACCGTGGGTCGCAAGACCAACGTCGGCGCCGGCACCATCACCTGCAATTACGACGGCCAGGCCAAGCACCCCACCACCATCGCCGACGATGTCTTCGTCGGCAGCGGCACCGAACTGGTGGCCCCCGTCAAGGTCGGCCGGGGCGCTTACATCGCCGCCGGTTCGACCGTCACCGACAACATCCCTGCCAACGCTTTGGCGATTGCCCGCGGTCGTCAGGTGAACAAGCGCGGCTGGGCTCGCAACCGCCGCCGAATGCTCGCGACCGCCAAGGCCCGCAAGGACGAGCCTGCCGTCGCCGTTCGCCCCGCAACACCCTCGAAGTCGGGAAGAGGTGCTCGGCACCCGCGTCGCGGTCGCCGCCGCCAGGCCCGTCGCCGGTCGCGGCGTCGCCGGTAGGCTGTGTCCCGCACGGTCAAGATCGCCATTGCCGCCGCCTTCCTGTTGTTTCTGGGGATCCTTGTCTATTCCAGTCTGCGTCTCGGAGCGGTAAGGATGGAGGTCTGCATCGAGTTCAAGGGTCGTACTGACTGCGGCACCGCCGCCGCCCCCACCGAAGAAGAAGCCATCCGCACCGCCACCGACAACGCCTGCGCTTTGATTTCCTCCGGGATGACCGATTCCATCGCCTGCTCCCGCACCCCGCCCGCTTCCGTCCGCCGCCTGGAAGACTGATTTGGCCGGGGGGAACGGCGGCTTTCCCGCCACGGGTGGGGGTAGCGGGCTTTTCTAGGATGCCCGCTGGAGGCCCTGGCTGGCCCGGATACGCCGTATGCCTGCCGGCCAGGGGGTACCCCCCCACCCCCCCTACCTCCTCTTATCCTCTTCGTTGCCGGGCCATTCCCCGGGACGCGGCTGGCTTGCCGCTTTTGCCGCCCTGCCTGCTGTGCTAGTATCGCCTGTGCCCCCTTCGACCCTTCGACTAGGCTCAGGGCAAGTGAAGTTCGGCGTCGTTGTCTTCCCCGGTTCCAACTGCGACCACGACGCTTTCCACGTCCTCCATGACGTCCTCGGCCAACCCGCCGAGTGGATTTGGCACGAATCCACCGACATCATCGGGCTCGACGCTGTCATCCTTCCCGGGGGCTTTGCCTATGGCGATTACTTGCGCACCGGGGCCATCGCCAGCCACTCGCCCGTGATGGGCGCGGTCAAGAAGTTCGCCGCGCGCGGCGGGCTGGTGCTGGGCATCTGCAACGGCTTTCAGATTCTGCTCGAAGCAGGCCTGCTGCCCGGGGCCATGCTGCGCAACCGCCGGCTGAAGTTTCTCTGCCGCTTCGTCCACCTGCGTGTCGAAGCCACGGACACGCCTTTCAGCTCCGCCTGCCAGATGGGACAGGTCCTCAAGTTCCCCATCGCCCATATGGAAGGGAACTACTTCGCCGAGCCCGCGACGCTGAAGGAGCTGGAAGCCAACCACCAAGTCGTCTTCCGCTACGCAACGCCGGGGGGCGAGGTTGTGGACGACGAAGAGACCAATCCCAACGGGGCGCTCGACAACATCGCCGGCATCACCAACCGCGAGCGCAACGTCCTCGGTCTGATGCCCCACCCCGAGCGCGCCTCCGAGCCCCTGCTGGGCTCCACCGACGGCCTGGCCCTCTTCCGTTCCTTGGTGGACTCTCTTGTCGCGCGCTAGTGTGGTTCATGCCTCTGTGGTTTGCTTGCTCTCCAGTGGTCGCCGGTCTCAGGGCACGCTAGGGGAGCGGGTGCGGAGCACCTCTTCCAAACTGGAATAGAATGGCCGCTATGGGGCAAGTAGTTGTCACGGCTGACGTGGTGGCCCAGCACGGGCTGACCGCCGAAGAATACAAGCGCATCAAGCAAATCCTCGGCCGGGAGCCTACCTTCACTGAGCTGGGCATCTTCAGCGTGATGTGGAGCGAGCACTGCTCCTACAAGTCGAGCAAAGTCCACCTCAAGCGCCTGCCCACCACCGGCCCCCAAGTCCTGCAAGGCCCGGGTGAGAACGCGGGCGTGGTGGACATCGGCGACGGCCTGGCCGCCGTCTTCAAGATCGAGTCCCACAACCACCCCAGCTTCGTCGAGCCCTTCCAGGGGGCGGCCACCGGCGTGGGCGGCATCCTGCGCGACATCTTCACCATGGGCGCCCGCCCCATCGCCATTCTGGATGCGCTGCGTTTCGGTCTCCCGGAGGACCCCAAGAGCCGCTCGATTGCCGAGGGCGTGGTCGGCGGCATCGCCTTCTACGGCAATTGCATCGGGGTGCCCACCGTGGGCGGCGACGCCTACTTTGAAGGGGAGCCCTCCGGCTACGCGCGCAATCCGCTGGTAAACGCGCTTGCCTTGGGCGTAGCCCCCAAGGAGAAAATCTTTTACGCCCGCGCTCGCGGGGTGGGCAACCCGGTCATCTACGTGGGCGCCAAGACCGGCCGCGACGGCATCCACGGGGCCAGCCTGCTGGCCTCGGCCGAGTTCGATGAGGCTTCCCAGCGGAAGCGCCCCAACGTGCAAATCGGCGATCCCTTTCTGGAGAAGCTCCTACTCGAAGCCTTGCTGGAAGCCCTCGACACCGGCGCCATCGTCGGCTTGCAGGACATGGGCGCCGCCGGCCTGACCTGTTCCACCTGCGAGATGGCCGCCCGCGGCGGCACCGGCGTCGAGATCGAGCTCCAGCGCGTTCCGCAGCGCGAGGAAGGGATGACCCCCTACGAAATCATGCTCTCGGAATCTCAGGAGCGGATGCTGGTGGTGGCCGAGAAAGGCCGCGAGCAGGAAGTGCTCAACACCTTCAACAAGTGGGGCCTCGACGCTGTCATCATCGGCCAGGTCACCGGCGACGGCCGGCTCCGCGTCCGCCATCGCGGCGAAGTGGTTGCCGAGATTCCCGCCCGCCCCCTGGCGGACGAATGCCCGGTTTATGAGCGGCCCCTGGCTCCGCCTTCGCCTCGTTCCGAGAAGCTCGTCGAGTTTGCATCCGCGGACACCGCTGCCCGCGACCTGCGGGAGAACTTCCTCCGCCTGCTGGCCGCGCCCACCCTGGCCTGCAAGCGCTGGATCTATCAGCAGTACGACCACACCGTGCGCACCAATACTGTTCTTCTCCCCGGCCAGGGCGACGCCGCCGTTTTGCGGCTGAAGGGAACTCGGCGCGGCCTGGCACTCACCGTGGATGGCAGTGGTCGCTACTGCTATCTCGATCCCCGCCGCGGGGCCCGGCTCGCCGTGGCGGAGGCGGCCCGCAACCTAGTCGCGGTGGGCGCGCGCCCCTGGGCGGTCACCGACTGCCTGAATTTCGGCAACCCGGAAAAGCCCGAGATTATGCGGCAGTTCAGCGAAGTGATTGACGGGGTGGCCGAAGCCTGCCGCGTCTTCAACACGCCGGTTACCGGCGGCAACGTCAGCTTCTACAACGAAACCCAGGGGAAGCCCATCTATCCCACTCCCGTCATCGGGATGCTGGGCGTGCTGGAAGACATCGAGCGCCGCATCCCCGGCGGTTTTCAAAAGCCGGGCAGCACGATTGTCCTGCTGGGTGGCACCCCCGGTACCCCGGACTCCGTACGGCGTATTTTTTCTTCCAGTGAATATGCCAGGGTTATCTGCGGGGTCGTCGCCGGCGAGCCGCCCGCCATCGACCTGGAATACGAAAAGCGCGTGCACGGTTGCTGTCTGGAGTTGATGGGGCGCGGCTACGTCCTCGCCGCCCATGATCTGGCCGAGGGCGGCCTGCTGGTGGCGCTGGCCGAGGCTTGCTTCGCGGCGGCAAACCGAGTCGGTGCGGTGGTGACCCTGGCGGGTTCGTTGCCGCTCGAAGCCGTCTGCTTCGGGGAAGAACCTTCCCGCCTCCTCCTCGAGGTGGACGAGAACCACCTTGCCGACCTGCTGCGGGTTGCGCGACAATACCAGGTGGAGGCGCGTCAACTGGGCTGGACCACTGCGGGCGAGTTCCGAGTCCACTTCCACGGCACCCTCGTGCTGGAGGAAGACGTAGTCCGCCTGGCCGAAGCCTGGCGGACGGGCCCGGGGCGCCCGATGGGCGGAGTAACGACGTGAGGCGCACGCACCGGAGTTGCGACGACCATTTCCGCGACCACTGCGGCGTCTTCGCCGTCTACGGCCACCCGGAGGCGGCCAAGCTGACCTACCTGGGCCTCTACGCCCTCCAGCACCGGGGCCAGGAGAGCGCCGGCATCGTCGCCACCGAGGGGAAGGAACTGCGCCACCACAAGGCCATGGGCTACGTGGCCGAAATCTTCACCGAGCCGGTGATGAGCACCTTGACCGGCCACGCCGCCATCGGCCACACCCGCTACTCGACCGCCGGCGAGACCTCGCTGCTCAACGCCCAGCCCCTCATCGTTACCTCCAACAAAGGCTTGATGGCCCTGGCGCACAACGGCAACCTGGTCAACGCCCAGCAAGTCCGCCGCCGTCTGGAAGCCGCTGGCTCCATCTTCCAGACCACCTCCGACACCGAAGTCATCGTCCACCTGCTGGCCAAGTCCGGCAACGAATCCCTCCGCGAGGCTTTTGCCGAAGCGCTCCGTCAGGTGGAAGGGGCGTACTCGCTGGTGATGCTGACCCGGGAGGCGGTCTACGCCATCCGCGACCCCCGTGGCTTCCGCCCGCTGTGCCTGGGCCGGCTCGACACCGCCTGGGTGGTCGGCTCGGAGACTTGCGCGTTCGACCTTATCGGGGCCGAATACGTGCGCGAGATCGAGCCGGGCGAGATGGTGGTGCTCTCGGCAGGCGGCGTCGAGTCCGCCTACTTCTCCCCGCCGATGAAGCACACCTATTGCATCTTCGAGCACGTCTACTTCTCCCGGCCCGACTCGGTCATCTTCGGCCGCCCGGTGCAGAAGAGCCGGGAGATGTTGGGCCGCCTGCTGGCCCGCGAGCATCCCGCCGACGCCGACATCGTCGTCCCCGTCCCCGATTCTGGCACAGCCGCCGCCATCGGCTACGCGCTCGAGTCCGGCGTCCCCCTGAAGGTCGCCCTCATCCGCAACCACTACATCGGCCGCACCTTCATCCAGCCGGAGCAGTCCATCCGCGACTTCAACGTCAAGGTCAAGCTGAACCCGGTGCGCAGCCTGCTGGAAAACAAGCGGGTCATCCTGGTCGACGACTCCATCGTCCGCGGCACCACGATGCGGAAGATCGTGCGCATGATGCGGGAGGCCGGCGCCCTGGCCGTGCACGTGCGCGTCTCCTGCCCGCCCATCGTTTCGCCCTGCTTCTACGGCATCGACACCCCCACGAAGCGCGAGCTGATTGGCTCGCACAAGGAGGTCAAGGAGATCGCCGACTTCCTGGGAGTGGATTCGCTCGGCTACCTCTCCATGGAGGGCATGCGCAAAGCGGTGGCCGACGCCGAGCGCCGCTACTGCACCGCCTGTTACACCGGCAAGTACCCGACCGACTTCGTCGAGCTGCAATTGCAAGCCGAAGCGACCGCGGCCGAGAAGACTGACCTCCAGGAAGCTTTTTCCAACAAGCGGGCCCGTTTCGACTAGCCGTGGGCAACGCCGGCGACTATAATGGAATCTGTACGGACTAAGGAGGATGGTTCACCCATGATTCCCAAGGCGCTCGCCGGAACCCTGCTAGCCTTGCTGCTGGCCGGCCCCTTGCAGGCCCAAGAGATCTCCCAGGAGGCGCGCGGTCGCTGCTGGGGCAGCAACCCCAACGCCCCGGTGGTGATTGAGGTTTTCTCCGACTTCTCCTGTCCGCATTGCCGTACGCTGTACTTGGAGACGATCCGAGCGGCCATGGCCGACTACGCTGTTCCCGGCAAGGTGTGTGTTGTCTATTACGAGTTCCCTCTGCGCGGCAATCGCTACTCCCGCCAGGCCGCCCGCTGGGCCCATGCCGCCATCCGCTTGGGCCCCCAGAAGTGGCTCCGGGTAATGGATACTCTGTTCCGCTTTCAAGGCCGCTGGACCCGCGACGGCCAGATCGAGCCCATCCTGGCTAGCGTTCTCTCCGACGTTCTCTCCGAGGAGGAGATGAACCGGCTCCGCCAATGGGTCAAAGACCCCCGCGTCGACGTCGCCATCGATCGCGACCTGGCCGAAGGCCGCCAGAGAAACGTCCAGCGCACACCCACCTTCTTCATCAGCGCCAACGGGGAAACCGAGCGCTTCGTCGGCTCGGTCCAATACGGCATCCTCCGCCGCTACCTGAATAATCTGCTGGCCCGCCGTTAGCTGTGCTCGTTCGCGTCCTTCAATGGATTTGTCGCCTGGGCCTCGGCGCGATCTTCCTCTACGCCGGCTTCGTCAAGGCCGGCAATCGCTTCCGGTTCGAGATGGATTTGAGCACCTACCAGCTTCTTCCGGACTGGGGCGTCATTGCGGTAGCCGCGGCGCTCCCCTGGCTGGAAATGGCATTGGGGGCGGTGCTGATTCTCGGCTGGAAGCAGCGCTACGTGACCACCTTTACCGCCCTGCTGCTGGGGGCCTTTATGGCCGTGATGGGCATCACCTACGCCCGCGGGATTGAAGCCCAGTGCGGCTGCTTCGGCTTCGGCGAGCCCATCAGCCCCACTACCCTGGCGCGTGACTCGGTGTTCTTCTTGATGGCCGTGTTTCTCGCGGGGGTAGCCTGGCGCCGGCGGCCCGCGCCGGAGGCGGCCCCCGGTCCCTAGGGTCGTTTCTCCCGCTTGGAGTCGAGTAGAATGTTCCTGCCTGGGTTCCCATGAGTCCACCTGTCACCCGTTATGCCGACGCCGGCGTCGACCGCCATCGGGCGGAGCGCGCCAAGCAACGCATCGCCCGGCTGGCCCGCCGCACCTTCACCCCGCAAGTGCTGGCCGAGATTGGCAGCTTCGGAGCGCTCTATCAGCTCAATCGGCGCTGGCGCCGCCCCGTCTTGGTCTCTAGCCTCGACGGCGTGGGCACCAAGCTCAAGATCGCCTCGCGAATGAACGCCCACGATGTGGTCGGGGCCGACTTGGTGCACCACTGCGTAAACGACATCGCGGTCCAGGGCGCTACGCCGCTGTTTTTTCTCGACTACTTCGCCAGCAGCCGCCTCGACCCGCAAGTCCTCCAGCAGGCCATGGAGGGGATGAGCCGCGCCTGCCGCGCTCTCGGCGTGGCACTCATCGGCGGCGAGACAGCGGAGACGCCGGGCGTGTATGCGCCGGGGGAGTACGACCTGGTGGGGTGTATCGTGGGCGGGGTCGAGCGCAGCAAGCTCCTCGACGGTCGCCGCGTGCGCCCCGGCCACCTCTTGCTCGGCTTGCCTTCCACCGGACTGCATACCAATGGTTATTCTCTCGCCCGCAAGCTTTTGTTCGAGCAGGCCGGCTTTCAAGTGGACACCTATTTGCCGGAGCTCAAGGCGAAGGTAGGCGAGGCGTTGCTCCGCCCGCACTGGTGCTACTATCCGGTGATGAAGTCGCTGCTGGAGAAGGGTTGGCTCAGCGCCGCCGCTCATATCACCGGGGGCGGCCTCACGGAGAATGTCCCCCGGGGGCTGCCCCGAGGCTGCGCGGCGGAAATCCATCTGGGGAGTTGGCCGGTATTGCCCGTCTTCCGCCTGCTGCAGCGGCTGGGCCAGGTGCCGGCCCACGAGATGCTTCGTACCTTCAACATGGGCATCGGGATGGTGTTGATCGTGCCCCGGCGCCACCTCGCCAAGGTGCAGCGCTTTCTGCGAAGGAAGCGGGCGGCATTTTTCGAGATCGGGGAAGTGGTGCGCGGCCCTCAAGAAGTTCGCTATCGGGAGAGGTGGCGGTGAAGAAGCGGATTGCGGTGCTCTTGTCCGGCCGGGGCTCGAACTTCGAAGCCATCGCCGACAGCGTCGCAGCCGGCCGGATTCCCAACGCCGAGCTCGCCGTGCTCATCAGCAACCGCGAAAATGCGCCGGGAATCGACAAAGCCCGCCAGCGCGGCCTGAAAGCCGTCGTGATTCCCTCCAAGGGCCGCCAGCGGGAAGACTACGACCGCGAGGTGGTGGGCCTGCTCCAGGCCAAGAAAATCGACCTGGTCTGCCTGGCCGGCTTCATGCGCTTGCTCTCCCCTTACTTTGTGGATCAGTTCCGCAACCGCATCCTTAACATTCACCCCGCGCTGCTGCCCTCCTTCCCCGGGTTGGAAGCTCAGAAGCAGGCCTTGGAGTGGGGCGTCAAGGTCTCCGGCTGCAGCGTCCACTTCGTGGACGAAAACTTGGACGCCGGCCCCATCCTCGTCCAGGCGGTTGTCCCAGTGTATGACAATGATACCGAAGAGGCCCTCTCGGCCCGGATTCTGCGCGAGGAACACCGCATCTACACCGAAGCGATCAACATCGTACTCAGCGGCCAGTGGCGCCTCCAAGGCCGCCGGGTCCTCCGCACGGAGTGAGTGCCGCGGTTTGACTGGCGCCGAAAGTTGGCCTACTCTGGTTCGCTTCTTCGGGAGGAGAAGAGTTCCTTGACCGGTTCGCGCCAGCGCAGCCTCGACGAGCAGCTCGCCTACCTGCGCAAGGGGTGCGCGGAGGTCATCAGCGAAGGCGAGCTGCGCGAGCGTCTGGCGCAGTCGCAGCAGACGGGCAAGCCCCTGCGCGTCAAGCTGGGCGTCGACCCCACCGCCCCCGACATCCACCTGGGCCACACTGTCGTCCTCCGTAAGTTGAAGCATTTCCAGGACTTAGGCCATACCGCCATCTTCCTCATCGGCGACTTCACCGGGATGATCGGTGACCCCAGCGGCCGCTCCGCCACCCGCCCGGCCCTCACCCGCGAGCAGGTTCTGGCCAACGCCGACACTTACAAGAAACAAGTCTTCAAGCTTCTCGATCCCCACAAGACCGAAGTCCGCTTCAACTCGGAGTGGCTGGCGAAGTTCACCGGCGAAGACCTGATCCGTCTTTGCTCCCGCTACACCCTGGCGCGGCTGATCGAGCGGGACGATTTCCGGTCCCGCTTGCGCGCCAACCAGCCCATCGCTTTGCACGAGCTCCTCTACCCGATGCTTCAGGCCTACGACTCGGTGGCCCTCGAAGCCGACGTCGAGCTGGGCGGCACCGACCAGAAGTTCAACCTCCTCGTCGGCCGCGAGGTGCAGCGCTCCTACGGCCAGCCCGCCCAGATTGCCGTCCTCACTCCCATCCTCCCCGGCCTGGACGGCGTCCAGCGCATGAGCAAGACGCTTCACAACTATGTGGGCATCACCGACCCGCCCCCCGAGATGTTCGGCAAGCTGATGTCCATCTCCGATGAGTTGATGTGGAGTTACTACGAACTACTCACTGACCTGACGCCGGACGAGATCAGCAAGCAGCAGCGCGAAGTCAAAGCCGGCAAGGCCCACCCGAGGGACGTCAAGGCCGAGCTTGCCCGGCGCATCGTCGCTGACTTCCACGGCGAGCCTGCCGCCCGCCAAGCCATGGAAGAATTTGAGCGCGTCTTCTCGAGGAAGGAATTACCGTCCGATATACCAGAGGTGATCTTAAAGAGGGCTGACCTTATACAGAATCCCCGAACGAGAAGTCCGGCCCTCCCCATCGTTCGCCTGATGCTGGAACATGGCATGGCTTCCTCCCGTGCAGAGGCTGACCGTCTCATTAACCAAGGCGCGGTGGAAATCGACCGCCAGCGTGTCCTCTTACGTGATGGCTACCATGTCAAGGACTATGAGGATCACGTTTTCGCTATGAGGGTTGGCAAACGTAGGTTCTTGCGCATTCGCTACAAAAGCCCGAACTCTAGTTAAGCCACTAAATTCAGCTCTAGCTTTCGTGCGGGCGCAGGTTCGCCCTGCGCGTGGGCAAGCACCGCTTTGAAAAGGTGATCGTGGAATAGGCAGGGCGCGTCGCCAGGGCGTCCGCGTCTATCCTTCGTCTTCCTCGTCCTTCTTGGCTTCCTCTTCCTTCTTTTCTTCCTTTGACTTCTTCGCCGGCTTCAGCTTCAAGTTCACCCGAATGAGCGGGCGCATGTCGAACTGGGAGATTTTGCGCGTGCGAGATTTCTGGTCCTGCCACTCGGCGTAGACCTCGTAGTCGTGTTTGATCTCCATGTCGTTGAACTGGTAGCGCCCTTCGTTGTTCGTGACCACGCTCCATTGCTCATCCGTCGTGGCATTCTTAAGGTGCACGATGGCCAGAGCAACGGGCTTGCCCTCCTGGTTGAGCACCTGCCCGCGAATGATTCGTGTGTCGCTCTCCTGGGCTGCGCCCGCCAGGACCACGAGCAGCAGTCCCACGGCGGCGGCCAGGCTGGCGCTCTGGATGGCGCGGGCTCCCCGCATCAGTCCTCTTCCTCCTCTTGGGATTTTTTCAAAGGCAGGCGAAAGAAAACGGTTGCGCGCTCTTCTCCGTAGATTTGGACGGTCTGGGTCTGGTTCTTGCGCTCCTTGCTGTGGGTGGTCACCTCGTAGGTAGCCGGGCCGGACGGCACGCGCACCGCGAACTCCCCGCGACGGTCACTTACCCCTTTCCATTGGGGCTTCTTGTCGCCCTTGCGCTTGATCGTCACCTTCACCCCGGGAAGCGAAAGCCCTTCCGCGGTGAACACCGTTCCCGCTAGCAGGGCGTACCGCTTCCTCTCCTTCTTTTCTCCCGCCGAGGACGTCCGGGGCAGGCTCACAGTGGCCAGCCCCAGCACGGCGGCGACCAACGCAGCCACCCCCGCCGCGTGCCTAGTGGTCATCCTCGTCCTCTCCGTTGTCTTCTTCTTCCTCTTCGATGACGTCCAGCTCCAGAGGATTCCTGTTCACCACTTCTAGCTCTACGGCACACTCCGGACAGGAGAGGGTCTCGCCCTCTTCCACGTCATCTTTGTCAATGTCAAGCAGCGCGCCGCAATCAGGACATTGCGCCACGGGTCCTTACCTCCGCCAGAACGTTCCCCCATTGGGTATTATATAGCACCTGTATTTTGGACGTTGTCCAGCGGATTTTTGTCGCCGGAAAATCCGAGGGAGCAAGCTGATGAGCAGGCGCCGCGAATATCCCGACCGGCCGGTGGTGGGCGTGGGCGGGGTGGTCATCCGCGACGGCCGCGTCTTGCTGGTGCAACGAGCGGCGGAGCCCCTGGCCGGGCACTGGTCCTTGCCCGGCGGCGGGGTCGAAGTGGGCGAGACCTTGGAAGAGGCGGTTGTGCGCGAGCTGCGGGAAGAAACCGGGTTGACCGTCCGGGTGCTGGAGCTGGTGGAGGCCTTTGACCGCATTAGCCACGACGCCTCCCACCGCCCCCGCTACCACTTCGTGCTCCTCGACTACCTCTGTGAAGTCCTGGAGGGTGCGCCCCGGGCCGGATCGGACGTTCGCGCCCTTGCCTGGTCGCGTCCGGAAGAGTTCGCGGCCTTCGGGCTAAGTGAAAAGGCCAAGGAAGTTTGCCGGAAAGCTTTCGAGCTCTGGCGCTGCCGCTGAGGATTCAATTGACCTGATTCCCGCCCCAGCCGTACTTGCCGGTCAGCGGCACAAACCGACAGTAGTTGATCGTCTTTTGGCTGAGCCGGCCCTCGTGCTTCTCCACCAGCAGCAGCTCCTGCGAGTAAATCTCCCCCACGGGGATTACCAGCCGCCCCCCTTCTGCGAGTTGGTCGCTGAGCATCTGGGGAACTCGAGGAGCGGCCGCAGTTACCAGGATGCCTTCATAGGGAGCTGCTTCCTGATACCCCTGGCTGCCGTCCCCGACCAGACAAGTGACGTTCCGAATCTCCAGCCGCCGAAGATTTTCCTGGGCCCGCGCGTTCAGCGAGGCGTACTTCTCGATCGTGTAGACGTGCCGCGCCAACCAAGCCAGGATCGCAGTCTGATAACCCGACCCCGTCCCTACCTCCAACACTTTCTCCTCCTCCTGAAGGCGAAGCGCCTCGGTCATCACCGCGACCATGTAGGGTTGCGAGATGGTCTGTCCTTCGCCGATGGGCAGGGGATGGTCCTCGTAGGCTTCCGCCACGTGCTCGGGGAGGACAAACTCATGGCGCGGCACTTCCAGGAAGGCCTCGAGCACCCGGCGGTCACTGATTTCCCGGCGGCGAAGCTGCCACTCGACCATCTGGGTGCGCGCCTGGGTCAGGTCGGCTTTCGTGAGAGCCATCTTTTCGCCGAAATTATAGCACTTGCCTCGCCAAACCGACGAGGAGCCGGGACAGCCGCTATAATAAGAGGGGAATGACCGCATCGGACCACTGGACAAAATATTCCCGGCAAGTGCTCTTCTCCGGGATCGGTGAAGCCGGCCAGCGGCGGCTGCTGCAGGCCCGCGTGGCCGTGATCGGCTGCGGCGCGCTGGGCTCGGCGCAAGCGAGCGCCCTGGCGCGTGCCGGCGTGGGCACCCTGCGCATCATCGACCGCGACTTCGTCGAAGAAAGCAATCTGCAGCGGCAGATGCTCTTTGACGAAGCGGACGCCCGCGACGCCCTGCCCAAGGCGGTCGCGGCTGAGCGGAAGCTCAGCCGGATCAACTCTCGCATCCGAATCGAAGGGATGGTCGAGGATTTGGTCCCGGGAAACGTGGAAAAGTTGCTGGGCGGATTCGACTTGTTTCTGGACGGGACGGATAACTTCGAGACCCGGCGGCTGATCAACGACGTGGCGGTCAAGGACGGCCGCCCCTGGGTGTACGGCGCCGTGGTGGGAAGTTACGGGGTGACCATGGCGATCGTCCCGGGCCAAACCGCCTGCTTCTCCTGCCTGGCGGAGGGGCAAGCCACCGCGGCGGAAGAAACCTGCGACACCGTAGGAGTGATCAGCCCGGCAGTGAGCTGGGTGGCAGCCCTTCAGGTGAATCAAGCGCTGCAACTGCTGGTGGGCGCCTGGTCGGCGGGCAAGGCGCGGCTGCACCGAGCCGACCTGTGGCGCGAGGAATTCCATTCCTCACCGGTGCCGCGGCCGCGCTCGGACTGCCGCACGTGCGGCGCGCGGGATTTCCTCTACCTGGCCGGGGAGGCGCGACCCCACATCACCCTGTGCGGGCGAAATGCGGTGCAGATTCACGAATCCGGCCGGCGGTTCGATCTCCCGCGACTCCGCCAGCGCCTGGCCGCCCACGGGGAGGTGCGCGCCAATCCCTTTCTCTTGCGCCTGCGCGTGCCCCCCTACGAGCTGACCGTTTTCGCCGACGGCCGCGCCATCATCGTGGGAACCACCGACCCGGCCGTGGCCCGCAGCGTCTACGCCCGCTTCCTAGGTGCCTGAGCGCTGCTTTGCAGCCCACTCGTGCGTGTGCTAGGCTAGGGGTCGAAAGGAAGGTATACGATGTCCGGCCATTCCAAATGGGCCCAGATCAAACACAAGAAGGCGGCGACCGATGCCAAGCGCGGGCGGTTATTTAGCCGGCTGATCAAGGAAATCAGTACCGCGGCCCGGCTGGGAGGCGGCGACGCGGATGCGAACCCTCGGCTGCGAGCCGCCATCACCGCGGCCAAGGCCGAGAACATGCCCGCGGACAACATCGAGCGGGCTGTCAAGCGCGGCACCGGGGAGATCGAGGGCTTGAGCATCGAGCAGGCTACCTTCGAAGGCTACGGACCCGGGGGCGCCGCTGTGATGGTGGAGGTCACCACCGACAACCGCACCCGCACCGTCAACGAGTTCCGGCATCTTTTCTCCAAGTGGGGCGGCAACCTCGGCGAAAGCGGCTGCGTGGCCTGGATGTTCCAGCGCAAAGGCTATGTTTCCCTGCCCAAGGAGAAAGTGGACGAAGATGCCTTGATGGGCATCGTGCTGGACGCGGGCGCCGAAGACCTGCGCGACGACGGTAGCAACTGGGAGGTCATCACGCCGCCGGAGGCGGTCGACGCCGTGAAGTCGGCCCTGGAGGGGCGTGGCCTCTCCCCGTCGGTGGCCCAGGTCACTATGCTGCCCCAGTCCACCGTTCACCTGGAGGGTTCGAACGCCCAGCAGATGGTGCGGTTGATGGACGCCCTGGAAGAGCACGACGACGTGCAGCAGATCTTCTCCAATTTCGACATTGCGGAAAAGGAAATCGAAGAAGCCGTGGCCGCGTCCGGCTCGGAGTAGGCCGGCGAGCGCCGTAGATCGCCTCCGGGTGCTCGGGGTCGATTGCGGGAGCACCTCGACCGGCGTCGGCGTGCTGGAGAGCGACGGGCGCGATGCGCGCCTGCTGCACTATGGCGCTATTCGCCCCACGCGATCCCGGGGCTTCGGCGAGCGTCTCCAACTTATTCACCGGGAACTGGAAAAGCTGGTGGAACGCTTCCGCCCGCACACCATCGCGGTGGAGCAGGTTTTCCAAGCCTACAACGTCAAAAGCGCCATGCAGTTGAGCCAGGTGCGCGGCGTGGTGCTCCTGGCGGCGGCCCGGGCGGGCCTGCCGGTGAGCGAATATTCGGCGCTGGCCATCAAGCAAAGCATCGTAGGGTACGGGCGGGCGGAAAAGCATCAGGTGCAACGAATGGTACAGCGGCTGCTGGGCCTGCCCGAACCGCCGGAGCCGGAGGACGCCGCCGACGCTCTGGCGGTGGCGTTCTGTCACCTGCACGTGGAAACCACCCGCCGCCGCCTGGCATCGAAGAACTAGATGCGGTTCGGTTCGCGATTCCTTCTCGGCCTGCTGCTGTTGGCGACGACCTCCACGGTCGCGGCGAACGAGTCCGAGCCCCCTCGTCTGACCTTCATCAAGAGCTTCCGCGGGAGCCAGCCGGAGTACGTTCGCGTCACCCTCGAGCGAAGCGGGAACGCGGTCTACCAGGGAGGCTCGATGGCGGAAGCCAGCGAGCCGGAGACTTTCCAACTCTCGCCGGCGACGGCCGAGCGCTTGTTTCGCCTGGCCGCCGAGCTCAACTATTTTCGCCGCATCGAACTGGAATCCAGCCGCCGGGTGGCCCACCTGGGAGACAAGCTCTTTCGGTACCAGGCGGGCGGGGAGCAAACCGAAGTCCGCTTCAACTACACGGAGAACGCCACGGCGCAGGAGTTGCAACGGTGGTTCGAGCGCATCGCCCGGGGGCGCTACCTAAATCAGGTGTTGGAGTACCGGCTCTCTTTCGACCGCCTGGGCGTGCCGGGGGCTCTGCGGGAATTCGAGCAGGCCTTCAACGCCGGCGAACTGGTGGATCCGGAACAATTCCTGCCTGTGCTCGAGCGCCTGGCTGCGGACACCCGAGTGATGCGAGTCGCCCGGGCCCGCGCCCGCGACCTGTTGTGGCGCATTCGCAGCGGCCAGAGCCGCTTGACCATCGAATACGAAGATCAGCGTTCCGGCTCCTACGCCAAGTTGGTTATGGAAGAGCAGGGGACCACCACGTACGAGATCCGAAGCCTGGGGGAGGCGCCTCAGCCGAAGCCACTGGACATTCCGCGGGTCGCCCGGCAGCGCTTGCTGGAATTGGTGCGCGAGGCCAACTACTTGCGTGCCTATGGCTCGCACCCCCCGGGAGCGGGCGCGGTGGTCGGCTATCGCCTCGTCTACGAAGCCGGAAGCGAGTACAACCAAGTGGCTTTTTCCCAGCCGCCCGACGCCGTGCTGGCGGAAATCGTCTACCTCTTTCAGCGGCTGATGTACCAACAGGACCTTCGCGAGCGATTGCAGGCAGCTCTGGACGAGCAGTCCCTGATGCTGCAAGTCGTGTTGCAGGAGCTGGAGCAGGCCGTGCGCTCGAATTCGCTGGCCGACCCGACGGAGTTCCTTTCCCTGTTGCAGCGCATCGCCGACGGCAGCCAGACCCATACCCGGGTACGCGACCACGCCCAGAGGCTGCTGGAAGAAATTCGAGCCAGGAGCTAGCCCGTCAGCCCCACCTAGCGAATGATGATTCCTGCGTAGCCCACCACCCCGCTGGGGTCGCCACCCGCATCGGCAGAGGTAGCGTAGCGAATCAGCTCGGCACTGTGCGCCCCCAGGTCGCGCGCTGCGGTCAAAAGCACCACGCCGGGCTCATAGCCGCACATGGTGATTCCTTCTCGACGCACGGTGTCGTAGAGCCCGCGCGGGTCCAGCTCCAGCAGGCGGTCGATCACCCGGCGGTCCTTTTGGCGGTTGATCGGGTCGGGATCGTAGTGGTTCAGGTCGGAGGAAGCTACCAGCAGGGCGCGCGGCTCGCGGCGGGCCATCACCCTGGCGATGGCGTGGCCCAGCTCTTCCAGCGGTTCGTAGCTGCCCACCGACAGGGCAATGGGCACAAAGCGGAAGCTTCCCTGGAGGTGTTGCAGGAAGGGGAGCTGCACCTCGAGGGAGTGTTCCAGGCGATGGGCTTCTGCGTTGTCCTCCAGGCGCGCGTAGGCTTGCTTCAACTCAGTGGCCAGCGAAGTGTCAATGGGGACGTTTCCTAGCGGTGTCTCCCACTCCCCGGTGCAGTTGATGGCGAAGGGGTGCCCCAGGCCTCGATGGTTGGGACAGAGGATGATGTAAGACTGGGCGGCTTGCAGTCGGCCGTAGACGGCGCCGGCCACGTGACCCGAGTACATCATGCCGGCGTGGGGCACCAGACAGCCAACGGCGCTCCCGGGCGTGGGGACACGCTCGATGTAGCGCTCTAGGTCGCGTGTGAGTTCCTGGGGGCGAGCCGGGTAGAAATGCCCGGCCACAGCCGGACGGCGGTGCACGGCAAACCTCGCGCCAGCATCGTAGAACGCGGCGGGGGAACCGTCAAGGCGGGGAAGGGCAGCCGAGCGCAGCTAGCGCTTCTGGCGGGGCTTGCCGTCGATCTTGACCGCGGTGTCGGTCCCTTTCGGGTACTCGATAGTGACCCGGTCGCCATGCTGGTAGGAGCGGTCTTTGTCGATCAGCTCCGCCATCTTCTTGGCCAGTTTCTCATCGTAGATGAAGGTGCGAACCAGATTGTAGTTCTTGTGGCTGCGCACGGTGATGGCGGTACGGGTCATAAGCAGGACGTCGCCTTCAAATTTCAGTATTTGGCGCTTGGGCTGCTCCACCTTGATGGGCTTGGCTTGGCGAACCTGGGCGGCGACAGGAAGGGCCAGCGCCCCTGCCAGGGCTACCACGAGAATCCGGGGATGATTAGCGAAGGTCATCGACATTGATCCGCAGCGACTTCAGGAATTTTACGTCTTGAGGCGTGATTGTCAACCGGCTCTCGCCCTCCGGCCCGGAGTCACCTGAGTCTTCATCCAGGCGAATCTTGAGGGACTTGAGGAAGCGGCGGTCGTGCTTGGTCAGGTTGGCCTCGGCCGCCGGCAGCGCCTTGGAGCCGCGCTTGTTTAAGGCTACCACGGCGTCGAGCATCAGAAACACGTCGTACCCGTTGGCCTTGATGCGGGAGATCGAGTGGGCGATGCGGTCCGAGTCGGCCACGGCTTCGTTGATGGCGCGGCCGAGCTCGCGGAGCAACTGCTTCATTCGGTTGTCTAGTTCCACCGTCCCTTCCTTTCGGTGTTCCCCTCCTGGCCGGATTCTATGCTTTGGCAAAATCCGCTGTCAAGGCGAAAGCCGGCGGGGGTAGTGTCCCAATTTGCAGGAGGATAGTAGCGACGTGTAGGGGCCTACTCAAGAAAAGTTCAACCCTGTGGCTCACTTGTCCCGAGCGGAGCCGAGGGATGCCCCAGGGCCCAACGACGGGCTTGCCGGCCACTGGCGCCGTTCGCTACCATAGGACCGCCAAGAGAGGAAGGCGATGGGGAAGCCGACCACGACGGAGAAACAGGCGCCGGCCGAACGCAAGCAGAAGTTCGAGACCAGCTCGCACATTGAGGTCAAACGGCTATACACACCCCAAGAGGTGACCGGGCTGGATTGGGAGCGCGTCCTGGGCTACCCGGGAGAATTTCCCTACACCCGTGGCGTCTATCCCACTATGTACCGCGGCCGGCTGTGGACGATGCGGCAGTACGCCGGCTACGGCACCGCTGCCGAATCGAACCGGCGCTTCCGCTACCTGCTGGAGCAAGGACAAACCGGCTTGTCCGTCGCCTTCGACCTGCCCACGCAGATTGGCTACGACTCCGACCATCCCCAGGCGCGCGGGGAAGTGGGCCGGGTGGGGGTGGCAATCGACTCCCTGGAGGATATGGAGCGGCTGTTTGACGGCATTCCGCTCGACCAAGTCTCCACCTCGATGACCATCAATGCCACGGCGGCCATCCTGCTGGCGCTCTACGTGGCGGCGGGCAAGCGGCAGGGAGTCGAGCCCCGGAAGCTCTCGGGCACGATCCAGAACGACATCCTGAAGGAGTACATCGCCCGGGGGACTTACATCTATCCGCCCCGGGCCGCCTTGCGGCTGGTTACCGACATCATTGCGTATTCCAGCCAGGAGCTTCCCGGGTGGAACAGCATCTCCATCAGCGGCTACCACATCCGGGAGGCTGGCTCCAACGCCGTGCAGGAAGTGGCCTTCACGCTGGCGAACGCGCTGACCTACGTGCAGGCGGCGGTGGACCGCGGACTCCGAATCGATGAGTTCGCGCCCCGGCTGTCTTTCTTCTTCAACGCCCACAGCAACTTCTTCGAGGAAGTGGCGAAGTTCCGGGCGGCACGGCGGCTGTGGGCGCGGCTGATCGAGGAGCGCTACCGGCCGAAGGACAAGAGATCGACCCTGCTGCGCTTCCACGCCCAGACGGCCGGGTCCACGTTAACCGCGCAGCAGCCGGACGTGAATCTGGTGCGGACGTCGCTGGAGGCGCTGGCGGCCGTGCTGGGGGGCTGCCAGTCGTTGCACTGCAACGCCAAGGATGAAGCGCTGGGGTTGCCCGCGGAAGACGCGGCGCTGCTGGCACTCCGAACCCAACAGGTGATCGCCCACGAGAGCGGGGTGGCAGATACCGTGGATCCACTGGGAGGCTCGTATTTTGTCGAGTCGCTGACCGAGGAGATTGAACTGCGGGCCCGGGAGTATCTGGAACGAATCGAGGGGATGGGCGGGATGCTGACCGCCGTTGAGAAAGGCTACGTGCAGCGGGAGATCCAGCAGGCGGCCTTCGAGCACCAGGAGGCGGTCGAAAGCGGCGACCGCGTGGTGGTGGGGGTGAACCGCTACCCGGTCGAAGAAGAAACCTCGGTGCCGGCCTTACAGCTCAACCCGCAGAGCGAGCAAGAGCAGGTCGAGCGCCTCGGGCGGGTTCGCCAGCGGCGCGATGCGAGAAAAGTGCAAGCTGCTTTGGCGCAGATCGAGGAAGCGGCGCGCGGGAGCGACAACCTGTTGCCACTTCTCTTGGAGGCGGTGGAAGCCTGCGCCACGGTCGGAGAAATCTCCGACGCGCTGCGGCGAGTGTTCGGAGAGTACAAAGAGACGGTCGTAGTCTAGTCGGCTGAACCTTCCGGAGGTTTTCCCGCCAGCCCCAGCTCCGGGTCGATTCCGCGCATTGCCTCGAGACAGGCGGCGATGTGCTCGTCGAGGTCCACGCCCAGCTCAGCGGCCCCCCGATAGATGTCCTCCCGGTTCACCGTGCGGGCGAAGGCCTTGTCCCTGAATTTCTTCTTCACGGAAGAAACTTTCACCTCCGCCAGGCTCTTGTTGGGTCGCACCAGGGCGACGGCGGTGACGAAGCCGGCCAGCTCGTCGCAGGCATAGAGCGCTTTTTGCAGGGGCGTTTCCCGGGGCACATTCATGTAGTCGGCGTGGGAGAGGATGGCCTGGATGATTTCTTCCGGGTAGCCGCGCTGGTGGAGAATTTTGGAGCCTTCCAGAGGGTGGTCCGGGGCTCGGGGGTAGCGCTCGTAGTCGAAGTCGTGCAACAGGCCCACGAGGCCCCAGGTCTCCTCATCGCCGCCCAAGCGACGGGCGTAGGCGCGCACGCAGGCTTCCACGGCCAGGGCGTGCTTGCGTAGACTGTCACTTTGGGTGAATTCACAAAGCAAGTTCCAGGCCAGGTCGCGGCTAAGCATCGTGTTGGGCATCCCGCGGGAGGGATTCGTTGATCGGCTAGTATACGCCAGCGCTGAGCGCCAGGGGCTAGCCTCGAGAGAGATAGACGCTGGAAGGGGGGTGGGGGAGGGGGCTAGTCCGACTAAGTGTTTTATAATAAATAGCTTACCTTCCTAGACCTCGATGGGACTATATTCCTATTGCCTGGACTAGGGGGGAGGTCGAAAATCGCGCCCGGGGGTTGTGTGAAAGACCCCGAATCTTTGAGGGGGTTTTGCGGAAATGCGACGTATACTTGTATCCCTGTTGTTCTCGTTGTTGCTGGTATGCAGCGTAGTTGGCTTGAAGAACTTGGTGGCGCAGCACTCGGCGGGGAACGCGCCTGTGCTGGCAATTGGTGGTGGTCTGCCGCCGCCGATCCCGGACGCGAACTAGACCGGAGATAGTACTAAGGTCTCGTTGACAAACGGGGCCCGCCGCGTCTAGTTTTCGGAGGGCAACTCGGCTGTAAGACCGAGAGCTAGGCTATGTTCGGCACATACGACCTGGTTGTTGCGTTGCTCAGTGTGGTTATCTCGCTGGGCCTGGTGGTGGTGTGTCTGCGCCATAAGGTCTTTCTCCCCTACTTCATCTTAAATCTTTACATTCTGATTTCTGCTGTCCATACCCTGGGGACGATCTATTTCATTAGGGTTTACGGCTATGATTCCCTGACCTATTTCTACTTCTATTACACGGCCGACGCTATGGGGTCGATGATCGGCTATTTGTTAATTGCCAGCTTTTTCGACAAGATGTTGCGTGATTCGGTCTTCCGTCCCTATGTCCGGCCCACGTTGGCGATTTTCTTCCTGCTGGTGGTGGGCGTGTCGGCACTGTTCGTTTTCGAGAACTATTCGCGGCTGGCGACTCGGTTCGTCATCGAGTTGCAGCAGAACATGTTCTTCGTGGGGGTAGTGCTGACCTTCCTCCTTTGGCTGTCGATGAGCTATTTGCGGGCCGAGAGTCGCCGATTTGTTCTGCTTGTTTCCGGCTTGGGTATCTATTTCTCAGCCCACGCAGCAAACTATGCCCTACGTTTCTTTTTCCGAGCTTCGGATGACCCAACAGTTGCTGCGGCTTTAGCAAGAATTCCTCCTTTGGCTTACATTTTGATGGTGTCTCTCTGGCTGTACACGTTCTGGCGGGTACAGGAGGGCGAGGCCGCCGTGGAACCTATAGCGCGAGGGCGGCCGGAGGAAAATCTGGTGAAAGTTCACCTTTCAACATAAGCGAGGTTCAATGTCGGCAACGTACATAAGCATTTTCATCCTGGTGAGTTCGGGAGCGCTGCTGG